>NZ_JBJDRM010000009.1:0-174618 GCF_044987515.1 Sphingobium sp. ZW T5_29 | reverse complement strand
CTCCTGCCTTTCGAAACCTGTTTCGAATGTTCTTACATCATCGGCCACTACGATACCCCTCAGACGAGGGGCGAAACATAGACAAATCAGCGCTTACGAAAATGTGGGGAGGTTTTTGCGCTTACGGTATTTCTTTGCCCAAAATTCTCGATCTCAACAAAATCAATGACTTACAGGTCGTAGGTTCAAATCGGGGGTCGCACCCCGCAACCCAAACGCCGAACTCAACCGATACCGCTACCGCTACCGCCCCATGACGCAGTCCAATGCCGCAGATGCCTCAGCCATGTCATGCTCGACCGCCGAGCGCAGGATTTCGTCGCGTCCCGCGCCGCATATGGTCAAGAATCGGCGACGTGGCGGCGTCTTGCGGTGAATCCGGCTGCCCAATCCGCGAGCGCGGTTCACTCTGCGTTGGCCTTCGAGCGATAGGCGGTGTCTGCCCAAACACTGATCGATATGTTGCTGGCGGTGACGGGCTCGCGCAGCACCGCGCGGTCGTAGCGCGCGGCACTGGTGACTTTCCAACTCCGGACGAGGCCGAAGGCTTGAGCGATCGCAACGTCCGTCTTGGAGCCGAACACCGCGATGGCAAGTCCAGCCCCCGGGATCGCATGGCCGCCCCATCTTCACTGTCCAACGCGCTGTCCGTCTGCGCCACCTCTGCCGACATGTGGGCTGGCGGGGCGGAGCCATCAGACTGGCATCGACAATCTGCCCGCCCATCGCCAACTAGCCGCTGCCCTTGAACGGCCCGTCGAATTCCTCGAACAGCTTCTCGATCGCAAGGGCGCGGGTGAGTTGTCCACGGAACAGCGGATCCTGTTCGTCCGGTGTGCGGTCGCCAGGACCCAAGCCCAGAAAAATGCAGCTAGCTCGGCAATTCCATTCGCTCGTCGCTGACGTTGTTCTGGGCGGCAGGATCATCACCATGATCATGACCGCCGGGTCATGGGGCGGACGGCCACCCTTCGACCCATCGAAATAGCCCCACTCCGCGGCCAGCACCTACCGAAACACCTCGAAGTCGATGATCTTTGCCAAGCCCTTCAGCGGATCACCCCCCTCGGATAGCGCTGCAGATGCCCACCGATCCTGAAAAGCCCCGATACATTCTTACGTCCCCCAACGAGTGGATCACGATACTTCATCAGCGCCAGAGGGACATGAAGGGGCTACAGTCCCGAGGGATGAGCGATCACATTATCATAGACACGCGCTATGATAGCCGGTTGCACTGGTCTATACCTTTCAAAATGCAGACACGGCTCGTTGAATATTTTCTGGCTCTCGAGCGCGAGGGTCATTTCGCGCGTGCAGCGGCATCATGCAACGTCTCACAACCCAGTTTGTCAGCTGGTATTGCTTCGCTTGAAGAACAGCTTGGCAAGAGGCTGATCCGCCGGAACCGAAAATTTGCCGGCCTGACCCGGGAAGGCGAGGCGATCCTTCCCTGGGCGCGGCAACTTGTGGCTACTGCCGAGGCTATGGAGCAGGCTGCGGAGACCGCGCGCGGTCCGCTGAAAGGGGAGCTGCGGCTGGGCTGCATCCCTGCGGCCATGCCTGTGATCGGCAGCTTGGCCGAAGTGATGCTCAGGCGCCATCCAGGGCTTAACATTTACGTGCGCGCGCTGACCTCCCGACAAATCGAGCGCGACCTGGCAGCGTTCGAACTGGATGCAGGCATCACTTATCTCGACTTTGAGCCTCCGGCGCATGCGCTTTCCGTGTCACTTTATTCGGAACGCACTATGCTTGTCGGTGCGGTTGGAGGCGTCCCGGTTCCGGAACCGCTTCAATGGGCGGATATTGCGCAACTCCCCCTTTGTCTGCTGCACCAAGGCATGCAGAACCGCCGTATCCTGGATTCGCGGCTAGCGGAACGCGGACTTGCGCTTCAGCCTCGCGTTACCGCTGACAGCTATATCGCGCTACTTGGCCTTGTGCAGCATGGCCGCCTTTGCTCCATCATCCCGGATAGTCACGCGGCTCTGTTGAAAGGTCTGGAGTGGGCCAAAACTTACCCGCTGCCCGATATGGCGGAAGGGAGCAGGGTGGGCGTCATCGTTGCTGATTGCGCGCCGCTCGGTCGGCTGGCGCAGGCTGTATTGGCTGTGGCCAGGGAGCTTCGATTGCCTTCGGAATTCCCGCGTGCATAATAGGCTTATCCTATCACTCATAGATCTGATCGATTTGACCCAGCCTCTTTAACTTCGCACCATGGCGAGAACGAACAGGCCGCAGGGGCAGAGTAGAATGGACGAATTCATCAATGGCTGGGTGATGCGCCATGGCACATCGCGCGACAAACTATTGCCCTTGCTGCACGCCCTTCAGGAGGAAGCGGGCCATATCGATGATATCCGGGTCCCAGCAATCGCAAAGGCGTTAAACCTCAGCCGCGCGGATGTGCATGGGGTCATCACCTTTTATCATGACTTTCGCCGGTCCGCGCCAGGACGCCATGTGGTGAAGCTGTGCCGGGCTGAAAGCTGTCAGGCGCGCGGCGGAGCTGCGGTGGAACGACGGGCGTCGCAGCTGTTGGGCGTGGCGATGGGTACGACGCGCGCTGATGGACAAGTCAGCCTGGAACCGGTCTATTGCCTGGGCCTGTGCGCCATCGGCCCCAACGCGCTGGTCGATGGACGACCGGTCGCACGGGTCGACGACGCCGCGCTGGAGCGGATCGCGGCGGAAGTGGCAGCATGAACCGCGTCTACATAAGCCGTGACATGGCGTCGGTTGCGCTTGGCGCTGACGAGGTGGCGCGCGCATTCGCTGAGGCAGGGTGCGAGGTAGTGCGCACCGGATCGCGCGGGCTGTTCAGCATCGAACCGCTGGTCGAGGTGGAGACGGAGGCGGGCCGGATCGGTTTCGGACCCGTGGGACCCGACGACGTTGCGTCCTTGCTGGGCGGCAGCCATGCCAACTGGCTGGGCAGGGTGGAGGCGCTGCCTTTCTTTGCGACGCAACAGCGTTTCACGTTCGCCCGTTGCGGGGTCATCGATCCGCTGAGCCTGTCCGATTATGCGGCGCAGGGGGGATGGAAAGGGCTGGATGCGGCGCGTGCGCAGGCGCCTCAACCGGTCGTTGACGCCGTCAAGGCTTCGGGTTTGCGCGGTCGAGGCGGCGCAGGTTTTCCAACAGGCATCAAATGGCAGACAGTCCTGGATGCACCGTCCGCGACCAAGTTCATTGTCTGCAACGCGGATGAGGGTGACAGCGGCACCTTTGCCGACCGGATGCTGATGGAAGGCGACCCTTATTGCCTGATCGAAGGCATGGCGATCGCCGCCCATGCGGTGGGGGCCGCGCACGGCTATATCTACATCCGCTCTGAATATCCTTTCGCCCTTAGAACGATGCGATCAGCGATCGATGCCTGCGCCCATTTGATATCGCCCTTCACCCTGGAGGTGCGCGAGGGTGCGGGTGCTTATGTCTGCGGCGAGGAGACGGCGCTGCTTGATAGCATCGAAGGTAAGCGCGGACAGGTGCGCGCGAAGCCGCCGCTCCCCGCGCTGCATGGATTATTTGGCCAGCCGACCGTGATCAACAATGTCCTGTCCTTGGCTGCCGTGCCTTTCATCCTTGCGGAAGGGGCGGAGGCTTATGCCGCAGTCGGCTTTGGCCGGTCACGCGGCACCATGCCGGTGCAGCTGGCCGGCAATGTGAAGCATGGCGGCCTTTACGAGATCGGCTTTGGCATCACGCTTGGCGAACTCGTGAACGACATAGGCGGTGGCACGGCAAGCGGGCGACCGGTGCGCGCGGTCCAGGTTGGCGGGCCGCTCGGCGCCTATTTCCCACCCAGCATGTTTCACCTGCCCTTCGATTATGAAGCCTTCGCAGCTGCGGGCGGGCTGATCGGTCATGCGGGCATCACGGTTTTCGACGACAGCGTCGACATGGCTCATATGGCGCGCTTCGCCATGGAGTTCTGCGCGGTCGAGAGCTGTGGCAAATGCACGCCCTGCCGCATCGGATCGACGCGTGGGGTAGAGATCATGGATCGGATCATCGCACGAAGAGAGCAGGGGGTGGCGCAGGCTGCTCCGGCGATACCGGATGGCCTGGCGAAGGCGCTCTATTCCCGGTCTCCTGCTTCAATGCAGCGCAAGGCGGATCAGGAGATTGACCTGCTGCGTGACCTTGCCGACACGATGAAATATGGTTCGCTCTGTGCGCTGGGGGGCTTTACGCCTTACCCTGTCCTCAGCGCCCTTGATTATTTCCCTGAGGATTTCGGTGCGCCTGCACCGGCAAAGGAGGCTGCGGAATGACCTTCACCCGCGAAGCCGATCACGGCACCCCGCCTGCCATCGTAACCGGCAAGTCCGTGACGCTTATGATCGACGGGCAAAGCGTCAGCATGCCCGAAGGCACCAGCATCATGCGTGCCGCCTCGCTGAAGGGTTGCTCTATTCCCAGGCTTTGCGCCACCGACAGCGTCGAAAGCTTCGGCTCATGCCGCCTCTGCCTGGTCGAGGTCGAAGGACGCGCGGGCTATCCTGCTTCATGCACCACCCCGGTCGCCGATGGCATGGTCGTACGCACCCAGACCGACCGCCTCAAGCAGCTGCGCCGGGGCGTGATGGAGCTTTATATCTCCGATCATCCGCTCGACTGCCTGACCTGCGCCGCCAATGGCGATTGCGAATTGCAGGATCAGGCAGGCGCAGTGGGCCTGCGCGATGTGCGCTATGGTTATGACGGCGCGACCAACATGGGTCAGCCCAAGGATCGGTCAAACCCCTATTTCGACTTCGATCCCAGCAAATGCATTGTCTGCTCCCGCTGCGTGCGCGCCTGCGAGGAAGTGCAGGGCACCTTCGCCCTCACCATCGAGAATATGGGCTTTGAGTCCAAGGTGTCCCCTTCGCAGGGCGAAGATTTCCTTGGCTCCGAATGCGTATCCTGCGGCGCCTGTGTGCAGGCATGCCCCACCGCCTCTCTCATTGAAAAAAAGGTCGTTGAGGCCGGCACGCCTGATCGCGCGGTCGTTACCACCTGCGCCTATTGCGGCGTCGGCTGCACCTTCCGTGCGGAAATGCGGGGCGACGAACTGGTGCGCATGGTGCCGTGGAAAGACGGCAAGGCCAATCGCGGCCATAGCTGCGTCAAAGGCCGCTTTGCCTGGGGCTATGCCCAGCATCAAGACCGTATCCTCAGCCCCATGATCCGCGCGTCGGTGGACGATCCCTGGCGCGAGGTATCGTGGGAAGAGGCAATCACGCATACCGCCAGTGAATTCCGCCGTATCCAGGCAAAATATGGCAGGCTCAGCATCGGTGGCATCACGTCCAGCCGCTGCACCAATGAAGAGACGTTCCTGGTGCAAAAACTGATCCGCCAAGGCTTCGGCAACAATAATGTGGATACGTGCGCGCGCGTCTGCCACTCGCCGACCGGCTATGGCCTCAGCCAGACCTTCGGCACCTCGGCGGGAACGCAGGATTTCGACAGCGTGATGAAGGCCGATGTGATCCTGGTCATCGGCGCCAATCCCACCGATGGGCATCCCGTGTTCGCAAGCCGCATGAAGAAGCGGCTGCGGCAGGGCGCGAAACTGATCGTCATCGACCCGCGCCGTACCGACCTTGTCAAATCGCCCCATGTCGAGGCGGAACATCATCTGCCGTTGCGTCCCGGCACCAATGTGGCGATGCTGACGGCGCTCGCCCATGTCGTGGTGACCGAGAAGCTCTACGACGAACCCTTCATCCGCGCGCGCTGCGACTGGGCGGAGTTTCAGGACTGGGCGGACTTCGTGTCCGAGCCGGGCCGCTCGCCTGAAGCGATCGAGCCGCTGACTGGCGTGTCCGCGCAGGAGGTGCGCGCGGCTGCGCGGCTCTACGCGACGGGCGGCAATGCCGCCATCTACTATGGCTTGGGCGTCACAGAACACAGCCAGGGCAGCTCGACCGTGATGGCGATCGCCAACCTTGCCATGGCGACGGGCAATGTCGGACGCGAGGGCGTTGGCGTGAACCCGCTCCGGGGCCAGAATAATGTCCAGGGCGCCTGCGACATGGGCAGCTTCCCCCATGAATTTTCCGGCTATCGCCATGTGTCCGACGATGCCACGCGCAAGCTGTTCGAGCAGAGATGGGGCGTGGCGCTGGACAAGGAGCCGGGGCTGCGCATCCCTAATATGCTGGACGCTGCGACGGACGGCATCTTCAAGGGCATCTTCATTCAGGGCGAAGACATCCTCCAATCAGACCCGAACACCCATCATGTCGCGGCGGGGCTTGCGGCGATGGAGTGCGTGGTCGTGCAGGACCTGTTCCTCAACGAGACTGCCAATTACGCGCATGTCTTCCTTCCAGGCTCGACCTTCCTGGAAAAGGACGGCACCTTCACCAATGCCGAGCGGCGTATCCAGATGGTGCGCAAGGTGATGGCGCCGCTGAACGGCTATGCCGATTGGGAGATTGTGCAATTGGTCGCCAATGCCATGGGGCTGAACTGGACCTACGATCACCCATCGCAGATCATGGATGAGATCGCGGCGCTCACCCCGACCTTCGCGGGTGTCCATTATGACCGGCTGGAAGCGGAAGGCTCGCTGCAATGGCCGGCCAATGACGCCGCGCCGGACGGCACCCCGACAATGCATATCGACGGCTTCGTGCGCGGCAAGGGCAAGTTCGTGGTCACTGATTATGTGCCGACGGACGAGAAGACCGGCCCACGATTCCCACTGCTGCTGACGACAGGGCGCATCCTCAGCCACTATAATGTCGGCGCCCAGACGCGGCGGACCAGCAATACGGCGTGGCATCCCGAAGACAGGCTGGAAATCCATCCCAGTGACGCGGAAAACCGGGGCCTTAAGGACGGCGACTGGGTGACGCTGCGCAGCCGGGCAGGGGAGACGACGCTGCGCGCGCTCATCACTGAGAGGGTCGCGCCGGGCGTGGTCTATACGACCTTCCACCATCCCGAAACGCAGGCAAATGTCATCACCACCGATTATTCGGACTGGGCCACCAATTGCCCGGAATATAAGGTGACAGCGGTGCAGGTGAGCCTTTCCAACGGTCCGAGCGACTGGCAGCAGGATTATGCGCGGCAGGCCCGCATCAGTCGGCGTATCGTCTCGGTGGAAACGGCGGAATAGGATGGCGGCGTGAGCGACGAACCCAATATCATGTCTACCTCCGACCGGCTCGTCTATATGGCGGAGCAGATCGCCCGCAACATGGTGAGCATGGGTGAGGACCGTGCCGCTAGGGCAGTGGCGGAACATCTCACCAGCTTTTGGGACCCGCGGATGAAGGAACATATCCTCGCCATCGCACGCGATGAGCCCCATCGGTTGTCGCCCACCGTCGCAGCCGCCATTGCCCACCTGGCCCAATCAGGAAAAGCGGTGCAGCCCGACGCGGCGCAGTTCAATTCAGTCGATGAGGTGGGTCATTGCGATGCTGGCTAAGCACCCTGTGACAATGGATCTCGTCACTGACGAAACACGCGCGCTCGCTCAACTCTCGTTTGAGCGCCTGACACCCGATAGCAGATCTAGCACGGTCGATCGCGCGCTTGCAGAAGAGGTGCCGATCGCCATCGAGTTCAACGGTATCGGCTATGCCGTGCTCATGGCTACGCCGACCGATATTGCCGACCTGGTGCTTGGCTTTGCCCTTGCCGAGCGTCTTATCGGCCCTGAGGACGCGCCGTTCGACGTTGATGCCCACAGAACAGCTCAGGGAATAGTCGCGCGGGCGACATTGCCTCAGACACGCACTGCAGCCTTGCTGGAGCGCGTTCGCCATCGCACGTCTGATTCCTCCTGTGGCATTTGCGGCATAGAGACGTTGGAACAGGCGATCCGGCCACTGCCCCCGGTAACGGCGCGGTCGGCGGCCAATCGAACCGCCATCTTTAACGCGCTGGATAGGCTTGCGGATTATCAGCCGCTCAACGCAGCGACAGCCGCTGCCCATGCCGCAGCATGGGTCAGAGCCGATGGAGAGATTCAGCTCGTGCGCGAAGATGTCGGCAGACATAATGCGTTCGACAAGCTGGTTGGGGCGATGCGCCGCACGGATGCGGACTGGGACGGGGGGTTTGCGCTACTTTCGTCGCGCTGCTCCTATGAACTGGTGGAAAAGGCCGTACTGTCGAACTGCCCTCTGCTGGTGACGATCTCAGCACCGACACGCCTCGCGGTCGAGCGGGCCGAAGGAGCAGGACTGCCATTGATCGTGCTGGCGCGACGGGATGCGATGCTCGCTCGTGATTTGAAGAGCGACCCTCGATGATTTGCAAAGATCAGCGACCGTCCTTTTTATTCGAGTAAATGATTTGCATCGCCACAACCGAATACGCGAAGCGGCAGTTTGCGACTATTAGCATAGGTCGTGCTGTTGAGATTTATCGACTATATACCCAGCTTACATATCATTCGGAGCAAAGGAGGTTGGATGCCTCGTATCCTATATGTCGATGATGAAGCCGATCTTCGTGAAATCGCCCAGATGTCGCTAGAACTCGATCCTGAATTTGAGGTGCGCGTTTGTCCGTCTGGCACCGATGCCCTTGCCGAGGTCGAACATTGGCATCCTGACCTTATCCTTCTGGACGTGATGATGCCAGGACTGGACGGGAAGGGCGTACTCGCGAAACTGCGTGAAAACCCGAAAACCGCCTCTATTCCGGTCGTGTTCATTACGGCGCGCAAGCGGGATTCCGATGTTGCGGCCCTTCAGGAACTGGGCGCGAAGGCTGTGCTCGGAAAGCCGTTCGATCCCATGCGACTTGCGGAGCAGGTTCGGGAGTTCTTGCATTGAACGACCTTGACGATCGCCTCGCGGCGTTGCGGCAATGTTTCATAGATCAGGCCGCCACGCAGGCGACGCAGCTGCGTGCTGCAGCTATCGGCAAAGATCGACCAGCCTTGCGACAGCTAAGCCATAGCTTGTCGGGGCGTGCCGGCATGTTCGGCTTTACCCATCTGGGTGAGGCCGCTCAGGCATTGGAGGAAGCCATCGATGCCGCCGCGACGGATTACCTGTCGCTCGCCGAACAACTGATCCAGCTACTGGACCAAACCGCCAACGGAAAATGACGCGGCTTCGCGGCCCCGCCGCAAGGCCACGCTCAGTCGATCGCGGGAAGCCAGATGTGAAAGGTCGCTCCGACCTCTACGCTCCTGTCCAACTCTATCGAGCCACCATGAGCATCTACAATGCCTTTGCAGATGGCCAGGCCGAGTCCCGCCCCGGAATGCCCTTGTTGATGTGATCCGTCCTCCTGCGAAAAGCGTTTGAACAGCCGCGGCAGAAATTCGGCGGATATGCCCGGCCCCTGGTCGGAGATGCTGATACGTGCCCGATCCTCCTCCCGCGCCAGGGTCACGCGGACCTCTGTATCGGGCGGAGAGAATTTGCAGGCGTTCGAGATCAGATTGGTGAAGACCTGCATGATCCGTTTTGAATCTACGCAAGCAAGCAGCGGCTGGTCCATCAGGTCCGATGACAAGGTCACGCTGAAGCGATCAGCATAAGGCTGGTTTTGTTCGACAGCGTCCGTGACGAGGTCGCGAAGATCCGTTTCCTCACATTGAAGCGCCAACTTGTTGGACTGCAACTTGTCCATTTCAAGCAGGTCATTGACCAGTCCGATCAGCCGATCCGCATTGCGGCGTCCGATCGCCACCAATTGAGATGCCTTGGCGGGCAGATCGCCCGCCGCACCCGACGCCATCAGTCCCAGCGCGCCTGCAATTGCGGTGAGCGGTGTGCGCAGTTCATGGCTTACCGTGGAAACCAGTTCATCCTTCAGCCGCACCATTTCCCGCTGGGCCGTGACGTCACGTGCCGTCATGATGAAGCGATTGCCTGAAATGGATTTGCGCCAGACATCCAGCACGGTGCCGTTGCAACGCTGCAATTCCAATGTGCCGCTGTCCGTTGATTGTATGGACTGAACGAACGCTTTGACAATCATTGCCGGATCCCCCGGCCCCAGCTCCCCGCGTTCTGCCGTCAACCTCATGAGCGCGGCCGCATCGCCGCCTTCTGTCAGAAGATCTTCCGAATAGTCGAAAAGTTCGGCGAACGACTGGTTCCACAGGATCAGGCGCAACTGCTCATCGACCAGGGCAACGCCTTCAGTCACATTTTCCACGGTCAACTTCAGCAGTTCGTGTTGCAGCGCCAGCTTGCGACGCTCCTCCTTCGCGGCAAAGCGTTCGACGCGCAGTTCGATCAGGTCGACAGTGGTCCGAGCCAGTTCGGCCAGCTGCCGACGGCCGTCCTCGTCCAATTCTCGCGGTTCGCGGTCGATCAGGCATAATGTCCCGACCGCCTGCCCATTGCCCACGCGCAGCGGCACTCCCGCGTAAAAGCGGATATGGGTGTCCCCCGTGACCAGCGGATTGTTATGGAAACGCGGATCCTTGGTAGCATCCGGCACTACCATGATCTCATCTTTCAGGATCGCGAAGGAACAGAAGGCGACGTCACGTGACGTGCCCATGATGTCGAGTCCGCAAGCACCGCGGAAGCATTGCATGTCGGCGCCGATGATCGAGATCAGCGCGATCGGTACGGAAAACAGGTCCGCGGCCAATTGGGTGATGCGGTCAAATGGCGGCTCTCTACCCACGCCGGCAAGCTTGTAATGCTCAAGCGCTTCCAGCCGGAGCGCCTCATCAAAGGGCAAGGGAGCTGGCTTATAAGATGAGTGCGCAGACATGTGCTTCTCCCCATGCTCTCAACCACCCTGTGGGGTGACATATGGCAGCTAACAAGATCAAAAATAACATCTTCTTCGAAAATTGCGCCCAATGATGACGCAATGCCGCTCTATTGCGAAACCGGCCTCAGGTCGCCCACCGCGATGGTTGCTGTAGCGCCCTTTGGAATGACCAGGTCAAAGCTGGTCTGGTCGTCATCGCTCATAATGATTTTCCATTGCCCCGGCGCCAGTCCCGTCGCGCCGAAACGGCCGGCGGCATTGGTGAAGAGCGCTATCGCCTCGCGATCGGGGTCCGCCACTTCCACCGCACGGCCCGCGATCAGGGCGATCGGCTCTCCGCCCGATCCAAGCAGCCGTCCGACGACGCTCACCATATAATCGGAACCGACCGTCAGGCGGTATCCGCCGCGATAGGGCGGCAGTAACCGGACCGAGCCTTCGCCCAGATTGACGCCAAGAGGGGTATCGGGCGCCGTCAGCAGGACGTTGCGTTCGCTGTAGCTGCTGAGGCTGGGTTGCACGGCTGTCCCCAGTTTTCCCGTATTTGCGGTCGAGCTATCGCCGTTTTCATCCACGATGATATCGGTCCCGCGCAGCGTGGGGTGGGCGCGCACAATCGCAAACGCGTCCTGAATGGGTCGCCCGATCGACAAGGAACCATCCGCCATCGCCAACGCGGTGCCAAAGCGCAGGGATGTGCGCTGCCCGGTCGATCCGCCCAGATCGCGCTCAAATGTCCCAAAATGACTGAATCCCAGCTCGGCGCGATTGGCGTAGTAGACGCTGTTGACCGTTGCGCCGGCGCCGATGTCGCTCCGCTCGATATCTGCGCTCAGATTATAAGCGCCCGTGCCTGACCCATGATAGCTCTGATAGGTCAGCCGCGTCCGATCGTTCCGGCTGTCATAATCCGACCGCAGGCTGGATGATCGGTCGAGCCGGTAGGTCAGCGAGAGAAAGGCGCCGATCCGGTTGGCGCGTCCCGCCCGTTCATAGCTGAGGTCGGCGGTGAAGCTGAGGTCAGGCGTGATCCGCCAGCCCCCCGTCGCGCGAATGCTGCCCACGTTCGGCTCCCCGTTTCGGCCACGGGAATAGCGCGCGTCCAACCCTCCATAGACAGCGTCGCTGATCGCGCTGTTATAGCTTGCACCGGCAATGTAGCTGTAGGGATTGAACGGGGAAGGCGTCCCGATGGGCGCGAAATTACGGCTGCGCGCTTCGAAGGAAAGCGACAGCGCGTCGGCACGGTCGCTGCTCCGGCTGATGGTGCGCTGAAACGTCACGACCGATGCCCAGCCCGATCCAACCCCGTCCACGTGAGAGGCGGAAGCAAAGCCACCGAAGGTGCCGATCGATGTCGCCACGACCGACTCCAGACCACCCATCCAGCCTTGCCCGTCGGCCTGCGCATTGGCCCCCAGCGTCAGACGGTCACTGACCCCGCGTCGGTAAAAGCCGCTGAAGGCCAAGTCGTCGCTGTAGATTGGCCCACGCCTTCCCAGCGGTGAGAGAACCCCGGCATAAAGGCCAAATTCGCTCAGTCCTTTGGCAAGTTGCGCCTGATCCAGGAAGATATTGAAATCCACCGTTTCCCGGCGTCCGGCATCGTCGATGATCGTAAGTTGCACATCGTTCGCGCCTTGGGTGAACGGGAAATCTCGCAGGTCGAACGTGCCGGGTTCCAGTTCCAGCCGCCGAACCAGTTGATCGTTGATCCGCACTTCGACAATCGACCGGCGTTCGAGTTGAAAGCTGCGGCTGCCGCGCGGACGTATGATCGTTTGCGGATCAAGCAGCGAATAGAAGCGTGAAACCGACAGCCCGGCTATTTCAGGAGCAGACTGAAAACCGCGCGCCAATGTCTGCAAATCGCCACCAGCCCAGCGCACCAGATTATGGCGGTCATCATAAACCAGCCGCGTCCCCCGCCGCTGAAAGTCGGGACCGGCTACCCCGGCCTGCCAGTTCGCCTCGCTTTCCAGCACCACGCCGCCCGCGCGGACTGCACCGTCCAGGAAAGTGACGGGCGCGGCAATCCCTTGATCAGGACCCTGTTGTACCCAATCCAGCGATCCGCGGATGTTGAGATAGGCGCTGACGTCGGCGGGGCTGGCGTAGCTAACCGCCCCCCGCGTGTCACCGCCAAGGTCAACCGTTCGTGCGGCCCGGCTGGGCGCGGCAATCTCCAGCACCAGTTGAAGAGCTTGCGGATCGTAGAGGATCGTGACCCCCACACTCTGCAGGGCGGTGCGGTTGAGCTGTCCTTGTTCGGAAAGCCGGTTGCGCAATCGCATCAACAGCGGCGCTGCAATGCGTGGTTGAAGCAGCGCGAGCAGGCGCTCGGCTGAAAAGCGCGCCTGTCCGTTTGTGTCCAGGGTGACGGTCGCATCGCCAAGATAGGATTGCCCATCCATCACCGGAGCGGTGAGTATGACCGGCTTGCCAGTCGGATTGATCCCGATGCTGTTCGCCTGCGGATCGATAACAACCTCTGCGGGTCCAGCAGCGGCCGTTTGCGCGACGGACGGGACCGGCAGGACACATATGGTCAGCAGCAGCGCCCCTGCAATCGCATTCTGCTTCATCGTGAAAGTGCTGCCTCAGGGGTCCGGCGTAAGTTGGGTTTCGATTGTGCCATTGGATTGCGGAAGGGTGACGGGCAGCGTGATGCGGCGCGTTTGACCACCGCCAATCAGTCCATAGCCGATCGACTGCTGAAGTTCCGGCCCGCTCAGCTGCTTGCGAAATATCTCACGCCCGTCAGGCGCAAACTGGACGACACGAACCCGGCCGCGCGAAAGATAGCCGTGCGCCGCCGATTCATTCGTCACCGTGATGACCGGCACCGGGGCGGCTTCAGCATTCTTGCCGATTTCGGATGATGCGACCGTCATCGTTGGCTTTGCGCCATTTGCAGCGATGCTCACGAGCACCTGGAAATTATAGAGCAACTGGATGTTCGACCGGCTATCCCCCGTCTGCACCGGAAGCTGTGCCACCGTCACGAAAAAATGCTTGCTCTTCGCCAGTGCAGGATCGCCCACATATTGGACGCGGAAATTCTGTCGCTGACCCGGCTGAATCAATGCCTGGGGGGGGAAAACCGCCAGCTCGCCGCTATCCTTGCCGGTCGGCTTCACGCCATCGGGGGTAAGGTCCAGCGTTTCGATGCGCAACTCCACCGGCAGTGGCTTGTCAAAGCTGTTTTCGACCGTGATCACTTGGCTCATACCACGGCCCGATGTCGTCAGATCGATCACCACTGGCTGGACGGTCATGGCTTCAGCAGCCGTTGACAGGCCCAACATCGCCACACATGCCAGGAGCGCGGTGGCGAAGGATCTATGCTGCAATATCAAGGACCAGCTCCTCCCGCTTATCATTGATCGACCGCTATCGGTGGTAAGACGATGAACTTGTGAACAGTTTCCGCCAAGCAGAAAAGCCGTAACTGTGTAGATGTTCATCCAGAAACGAGCAATTTGCGATGAAACGTTATTGCGGCAGGCAAACGGTCACGTCACCATCCTCCGGCGGAGGCTGCGGCGAACTCCCCATCCGTTCATATTCCGCCGCGAGAAACAGGAGATCGGCGCGCTCGGCCGGTTCGGCATCGATCGCTCGGACGCGAAGTTCCGCCGCCAATGCTATGGGATTTTGCGATTCCATGCCCGAAGCCAATCCTTAGGCGGGCCTGTAATTCAGACCCGCCCATTTAAGTGATCAAGCGGCTGGAGCGACCGTGATTTCGACCTTGCCCGCATAAGTGCCCGCATCAAGGATTGCCGCTGAGTCCGCGGTCATCCCGCTGCCGACGGTCAGCGATACGTTGTTCGAAACCGCCGCGAGGCGATCACCCACCTGCGCCGAGGTTGCGCCCGAGCTGAGCGACTGGTCGGCCACCGTGGCGCTGCCGCCCTTGGCTCCTGTCGCAACTACCGTAGCCGTATAGTGAACGGTGTTGGTGTAGCCATTGGGCGAATTGGTCGCTGCCGCGTTCACCAGCGGCTTCGCCTCGACCGATACTTTGGGGTTGGCGCCGTTGCACTTGATGGTGAAGTTGCGGCTAAGTCCGCCGGTGTTGCCGGCAAATGCCGGGTCGACCGTGCCGTCGGCTTTGGCCAGTTCGCCCAGCGTGATGCTGCCGCTGATCGGTGTGACGGCCGAGCAGCGCGCCGCAACGGTCCCGCTAACATCAACCGATCCGCTGGCCTGCGCGAAGGCAGGAGCCACTGTCACAGCCGAACCGATCAGCAGGGCGGAAACAAGCAGGTTCTTCATTTCGTATCTCCAGAAAAAGGTTCGGGTTCCATGTGCCCCGGTGAGATTGGAGATACAGCCGGTCATCGCCCGAACCCATTTAGCGGGCAGCAAAAACAGGCCTAACTTCAGGAAGAAGATATTATATCGGACGATATAAGGAAGCGGCCTAAAGCCCGGCGCAACTGCTCGCGGCGGCGGCTGACACGATCGGGGTGAAGGTGATGCTGATCGTATCGGCATAATTAGGCGCTGGCGTTTTGCCCGCGCCGCCTTCCTTTAGAATCGCGCGCAGCGGTAACATGCCCGCCTCCCCACCGATCCCCGCGCGCGCGCAGGTGCGCGTTCCGAAGGAGGCATTGGAAGTAACTTCCTGACCAAGAAAACGTGCGCTGTAGCGGATGGTCTGCGCTGAATTCGCCAGACTTCCACCGGGGAAAGTCAGCCGAAAATCATTCTGGGAACGCACCTGCACTTCGAACGGGCCGGAACTGCGCACTCTCAATGAATTGGCCGACGACGTCGTATAACGATCCGGTGCGGCCTGAACCTGAGCGGTCGTGATGTCTCCAATTTCCCCGAAATCAAGCGCGGCCCCGGCGTAATAGGCCTGAAGCGCGCTCACCGTGTTGACGTTGATCCTGATCGCGCCAACGTCGCGGGTCGGCACCGGGACGCTCTGCATCCCACCCTCGCCGGAACAGATGTAAAGCATATCAAGAATTATCGGCTCCCCGGCCGAAAGGTCCGTACCTGGCGGCACCGTGACTCGCAAGTTCAGCGGCGTCGATAGATCCGAAGCGAGGAGATTGCCGAAATCATAGCGTATCTCTCCAGCAGCGCCCGCGCCATTATCCTTTGCATCCAACGACCGGGGACGCCCTGCAGTGGCGCCTTCGGAATAAAGCACCTTATAGCCCTTATATGTCACGTCGATCGGCGGCGTTCCCGATGGTGCCGTCAACACCAGGCTTACCTCGTTCGTACGGCCCAGGATCAACCCGCGATTCCGCCGGAGGATCAGTGGAACGGTCACTTCGGACAGGCCTGCGGGCGAAAAGGGATCATATGTGATGCTGGCCGGAGCAGTCGCGTTGCCGGTGACGCCGCAGACAGACGACAATTGTGATTGCGCCGCTGCCGGAGAAGTCAGGGCGATCGCGCCCACCAATCCTGAAACTGCAAGTCCCCTCTGCCAACGCATCACAGCTGCGGTGATACGGTGATCTCCCAAGCCATGGGCGCCGGCTGCCCGTTCGAAACTGGACGCAGTTCCTGGTCCGGGTTGAGCATATGAATGTGCGACTGGAGCGCCGGACGCGCCTGATTGCAGATTGCCTGGCCCTGCGCCCCAAACGCCTGAACCGGCGCTGGCTTCGCGACCCAGCATCGTGGCGCGACATATCCCTGAATGTCGAACCGCGACCCCTGTTGCGCTCTGGCCGACGAAGGGGCGATGGCGAGCAGGATAAGTGCCGCCACCGCGCGCCTGGAAGGGTTGATCAAGCCGAAGCCAGGTTGGAAGGAGTTCCGCGTCATATGGGATCATGACATGCCTTCCATAGATGAATAATCACTCATTCTGGATACTTAGCAAGATTTTAAGGACTAACGCTAACGGTGATCGACAATGTATCGACATAGCGACCAGCGACCAGCGTCTCGGTCCCTGCATAGGCAGGCGCGCTGATCCTGAGATAGGATCCATTCGTTTTGGTGGAGGCACCCGCGAGACGCAGGCCAGTTGCGTTACCCGCTGTTCCGGCGAAGCTGCACCCCCCGCCCGCCGCAAGCGCGGATGCTTCGCATGAGGCCGAAGCGCTCGTGCCATTGTCCGCCACCATGCGCAACGCGACCTGATAGGGCGCCTTGCTGCTGTATCCCAGGCCAGTCGATGCGGCGTTCGTCATGCCGCCATTCGCAGATGACACAGCGATGCGCGATGCGCCGCTGCAGTTGAGCTGGATCGCGAAATCCTTTGAAAAGCCGCTCTGGTCGAAATCCGCCTGGTCGATGCTGCCCGACGGAGCACCTCCGGTTGCAAAGCCGCAGCGCCCTTGCACCGACGCTCGCACCTCCACACCCACGGTGATGCTGTTCACTGCGCCCTGACCTACGGCGTAGGCGGTGACCTCGGCGCGCGCAGGCTGGCTGCCAGCGCAAAGCGCCGCCACCATCGCCATACCGAACACCACAAGCTGCTTCATCATCCGCCTATCAGGGGGCGGTCAAACACCGCCGGTCTGATGGTCAGATGCACCACGCGCCGGGCGCGGACCATTCAACCGGTGGCAAGAAGCGCGTTTACCATCGGCTGAAAGGCCTATTCCGTTCGGTATATATTCAGGCGTCGCGTCCCTGGGCGAGCAGGATAAGTTCGGTCCGGCCGCGCACGCCCAGCTTTTCGAAAACCTTGTGAAGATGGACCTTCACGGTCCCTTCGGTCAGCCCCAGTTCGTCGGCGATTTCCCTGTTGCGCAAACCCCGTTGCGCCAAGGAAGCGACCGCTCGTTCGCGCCCGCTCAGCATTTCGAACGGGTCGCGCGGCCCATCGGGTGACATCGCCAGAAGCATGGCGCGTTGCATGATTTCCTGGTCGAGCCACCGCCGCCCCTGCATGACAGTTTCAAGGCAGATGAGCAGGTCGCGGGGCGCAGTCGACTTGATGACGATGCCATTCACGCCCAGTTGCATCGCCTCTTTTGTGGCCTGGTCGTTGATGCCGCCGGTCAGCAGCACAACGGGCCTGTTGTCGCCCCGGTTGCGGATCGTGCGCAAAACGTCCAGCCCGGTCCGTTCAGGCATGCTGTTGTCAAGGATCAGCATATCCGGCCGCACCGTCGAAAGCGCGTCCAGCGCTGCGGTGCCGTTACTGACGGTGGCGACCACCTCAAAATTCGTCTTGTCGAGCAGGATGTTGATCCCGGCAAGCGTAAGGGGATCATCCTCTGCCACAAGCACCTTCGTCATTGCGACCTCATTCGTTTATTTTTCTGATAACAATGCCTTATCATCGAAATTCAACCCCGGTCCAGTGGAGGAGTTGCACAGGGTGAATTGCGCGATCGTGGATTTCGTCTTCCCGTAGAGAAAGGAATTCGCGGTGGACCCTTCTGTTGCGGCAGTCGTTAGACAGGCTCCCAACACAGGAGCACCCCATGAGCAACGATAGTACGATCAGCACTTTGAACAGCCTGATCAAGACAACGCTGGACAGCATGAAGGGCTTCAAGGACGCAGCGCAGGATGCCGAGAGCACTCAGTTTTCATCGATGTTCGCAGACTTCGCGCGCGAACGCAGCGAGGTGGCGACCCAGCTTCAGGCAGAGGTTCGCCGACTGGGTGGCAATCCAGAGGATGACAGCAGCCTTCTCGCTGCCGCGCATCGCACCTTCATGGATCTGAAACAGGCTTTCACCGGCAAGGATGACAAAGCGATCATCCAAGAGGTCGAGCGCGGTGAGGATTACATCAAGGGCAAATTCGAGGCCGCGCTAAAAGACGCCGACCTCGACCCCTCGGCCCGATCAGTTGTGGAACGCGCCTATCAGTCGGTAAAGACCGGTCATGACCGCGCCAGCGCCCTGAAGCACAGCATGGAATAAGGTTGAAGGGCCGCTTGGGAACAGGCGGCCCATCCCATTCCTTTCAACGATGGTTTTGCGTACTGTTCCGCATCTGTCGCAAGAACGGCAGGCATTTTCAACATTATCGGGCGGTTGTTTTTTCGCATCCTCGCCCTGAAATGAGGAACGCGGTCGCCCGCCCGCTAGTTGCGCCTCAATCATTTCAGGAGGCTCAGTATGGCCGCCCGTGAAAACGACTGTGAGATGATCGATGGGATGGGAGCCGCTCAGTCCAGATCCGGTTGAAGGCGTACGGGGCGACGACCTTCCGGCCTACGTCGCTAATGGCCTCGTCGGCCTTCGCGTACGTGAGGTTCCGATGTTGCCGGGTTCCGCCATCGTTAATGGCGTGGTGGGCCTGCATGTCGAGGAGCCGGTCGAGGCTGCCGTCCCCATCCCCTATCCGCTTGCCGCCGACATAGGCGTCGGGGAGACTTGGCTGACCGAACAGCCCTGGTTTATCAGCGATGCGACACAGCGATATGATTTTGCCACAGGGGAACTGCTCAGCGCGCTTGCATTTCATGTGGGGGAGGTTGCGCTCCGCGTAGAGGTACTGACCTTCGCCAGCCGTAGTGACCCTGCACTTGTTCTGCAACGCACGGAATTAATGGCCGAAAGTCCATGTACGGTCCGGCTCCGGGCGGGGATTGCGACGGCGGGTTCGCGCGGGCGCGCGAATGAGCGGAAGGTGGGTGAACAAACGGCTTCGGGCGAAGGCGCGATGCTTTGGGTGCCGGAGGGCACGTTCAGTTGCTGCGGCATCGCATTTCATAGCGAATGCCCGGAAGCCAAGGATGAGCCTTGCTTTCGGGAGAAGCACGGTTCGGGATCGCTGACCGCCGAATATTCGGTTGAGTTGAAGCGCGGCAGGACAGTGCGGCTGGAGCAGATCGCTGCCCTCGTTCCTTCCCTCGTCCATCATAGCCCCATGGACGAGGCCGTTCGGCGGCTTGCCAAGGGCAGAGAGCTGGGTTTTGACCAGTTGCGAGACCTCAATCGGGAAAGCTGGCGGCAGTTGTGGCAGAGCCGGATAGTCGTTGATGGCGCGAGCTCGGATCATCAACGTCTGATCGACGCGGGATTCTTCTATCTCAACAGCTCCGCGCACAGGTCATCGCCCGCTGCGACTTCGATGTTCGGGCTCGCAAGCTGGCCCAATTACAATTATTATTTTGGCCATGTGATGTGGGATATCGACGCCTTCTGCGTCCCGCCCCTGTTGCTGGTCCAGCCCACGGCCGCGCGCAGCCTGCTCGATTTTCGCGCCCGCCATGTCGATGCTGCGCGCATGTATGCAATGCTCGACAACAAGGATGGACTGCGTTTCCCTTGGGAAGCCGCGCCGCGTTCGGGCGAGGAGGCGACGCCCGGTGCCGGATCGGGTGCGGCACATGCGGCCCATGTGTCGCTGCATGTCGCGCGCGCCTTTGCGCTCCATGCCGAGGCGGTGCGTGATGTGCGCTATCTGAGAGAGAAGGGCTGGCCGATATTGTCGGGCGTGGCGGATTGGCTGGCGTCCCGGCTGACGCAGACGACGCGTGGCTTTGAACTGTTGCGGGCGACTGGGCCCGCCGAAGTGCTCGATCCGCCCGACAATGACAGCTTCACGCTGATGACGGCTTATGACCTGCTGCAACGGACTATCCGCATCGGTCTGTCGATCGGGGAGGACGTGCCCGCCATCTGGTGCGATATGGCGGACAGCCTTCATTTGCCGATCCGAAGCGACGGCGTCATCGCGTCGCATGAGGAATTCCGAGTCAGCGAGGCCAAGGGAGCGACGCCTTCGCCGCTCGCTGGCCTGTTCCCGATGAACTATCCGGCGACCGGTCGGCAGGAGGAGGCGACGCTGGGCCTGTTTCTGTCACATTGGCCAGATTATGTGGGATCGCCGATGTTGCCCGCTTTCTATCCGGTTTGGGCAGCGATGCGGGGGGACCGGGCGCTGGCGCTGAAGTTGTTTGAGGCAGGCTATGCCGCCTATGACAAGGGGCGGTTTCACCAATGTCTGGAGTATCGGGAGGACCATCCGGACTCCAAGGTGCCTGCAGGCCCCTTTATGGCGAATATCGGCGGGATGCTGATGACGATGCTGCTCGGTTTGCCAGGGATCGAGATTTCGGATGCTGATCCGTCGGATTGGGGACGTCGCCCTGTGATCCTGCCTTCAGGGTGGAAAAGCATAACCGTGGATCAGCTGTGGGTTGGGGGGACGCCGATGCGGATGGAAGCCATGCATGGGGCGGCGCGAGCTCGGCTTCTCAAGGCATGACAGCTCCACGTCCCTGCCTCTTGGCTTTGCAGATCTAGGATGAACCTGATGTCGGCCGGAAACTAGCCGTCATTTTGCGAGGGCGGGAGCTGCGGCACAACTCAGCATGGCGGCGGCGGAGAGATGCAGATAGAAGCAGGCACGCATGTTATAGGTATTTCCATGAAGAAAAGTAGATGATACATATGCATCATGAGTTTGCCCGCGACCAGCCTTTGGCTTGCCCTTTTGCACCAGCTACCTGCAAAACCACCTTATTTACGCGTCAAGATCTGGCGGCGGCTGCAAGCAATTGGCGCAGTACCGCTCAAGAACGCGGTCCATGTCCTTCCCCGATCGCCTGAGGCTGAAGCGGCATTCCTCGACCTGCTGAACGAAATCATCTCAAGCGGCGGCGAAGCTACCCTCATAGAAGCGCGCCTGCTTGCCGGGCAGTCTGACGCTGATGTCCGCACATTTTTCGATACCGCCCGCGACGCTGATTATGAAGACATCGCGCAAGCTGCACGGCGCCTTATCGAGACAGGACCCGCGAGCGGTCCAGATATAGCAAAATTGCAGAAGCGCCTTGAAGAAGTAGGCAGGCTCGACTTTTTCGGCTCACACGGTCGACAGGAGGCTGAAGCCGCCCTCGCGGAGCTTGATCGGCAGCGTTACCAGCATCCCGACGTCAGCCGCAGCGACCCGCTGGCTCACACGGAAACCGCCGATCTAACCGGCCGGACCTGGGTGACGCGCGCCGGAGTTCATGTCGATCGCATCGCCTGCGCCTGGTTGATCCGCCGCTTCATCGACCCTGATGCTGAATTCAAATTCGTCGCAAGCCGCCACTATGACCCCGTGCTTGGCGAGCTGCGCTTTGACATGGTCGATGCCGAGTTCACCCATGAGGAAGACCGGTGCAGCTTCGAGACCCTATTGCTGCGCGCCAATTTAAGCGACGATCCTGCACTAGTGGCGATCGGCGAAATAATTCACGAACTCGACATTGCCGATGGCAAATTCGCGCGTCCCGAGACAGCAGGCGTAGGCGCCATGCTGTCAGGCGTGTGTGCTTCGACCGATGATGACCTTCAGCGCATCGCCATGGCGAGCGCCGCGCTCGACCAATTCCACTCCTTCTTCAGCAACAGAAAGACGGATCGATGACCGCAAGTGCATCTTCCATCGCCCGTGCGGAAGCACCTTCCGGTGATCATGGTATACCCCTGAATGAAGCAACGCGCGTATGGGCGCGGATCGCGGCCCTAAGCTTCGGCGGACCGGCCGGGCAAATCGCCGTCATGCACCGCATCCTCGTCGAAGAGAAACGCTGGATAGGTGAGGAACGGTTCCTGCATGCGCTGAACTATTGCATGCTGCTGCCGGGACCTGAGGCGCAGCAGCTTGCAATCTACATCGGCTGGCTGCTGCACAAGACCAAGGGTGGCCTGATTGCGGGCGCGCTGTTCGTGCTCCCTGGGTTTCTTGCGATATTAGGCCTCAGCTATATCTATGTCCTGTTCGGCCATGTTTCGCTGATCGAGGGACTTTTCTTCGGCCTAAAGGCTGCCGTGCTCGCCATAGTGGTACAGGCTGTGGCCCGCGTCGGGTCACGGGCGCTGAAAAATAATGTGATGCGCGGCATAGCAGTCGCTGCCTTTGTCGGGATCTTCTTTCTTGACGCGCCGTTCCCGGTAATCGTGTTCGCGGCAGGTTTAGCCGGGTATCTCGGCGGTCGTAGCGGCTTGCCTCAATTCAGGGGTGGGAGCGGTCACGGCGCTGCTGTCGGCGAAGTCATTCATGACCGGGATACGGCGCTCGGTGAAACCTTGCCTGAGCATGCGAAGCCCAATTATGGCTGGTCGCTGCGGATCTGCTTGGCGCTGCTCCTGCTATGGCTCGCGCCGGTACTGGGGCTATTCCTGGCGCTTGGACCCGATGATGTATTTTCGCGCATCGCGAGCTTCTTCAGCCAGATGGCGGTTGTCACTTTCGGCGGCGCCTACGCAGTGCTCGCCTATGTCGCTCAGGAAGCCGTGGATAGCTTCGGCTGGCTTCGCCCAGGTGAGATGCTTGATGGACTCGGCATGGCGGAAACAACGCCCGGCCCACTGATCATGGTGACCCAGTTCGTTGGCTTTCTCGCGGCATTCCGTGATGCGGGTTCGCTCTCGCCGCTGGTAGCGGCTACCTTGGGCGCAATCCTCACCACCTGGGTGACCTTTGTCCCCTGCTTCCTCTGGATCTTCGCGGGCGCGCCGTTCATTGAAAGGCTGCGCGGGAACAAGGCGCTTTCTTCGGCGCTGACCGCCATCACCGCTGCGGTTGTCGGCGTGGTCCTCAATCTTGCCCTCTGGTTTGCCATCCACACGCTTTTCGGGGAGGTTCGCGCCGTGGCAACGCCAACGGGGTCGCTCGACGTGCCCGTGCTGGGTTCGATCAACATATCCGCAACCTTGCTGTCGATCGGCGCCCTGATCGCGGTGTTCCGCTTCAAGATCGGCGTGTTGCCTGTGCTCGGTGCCTGCGCAGCGATCGGCGCTGCCTATGTCCTTCTGGCCTGAACTGGAGCCTGCAATGACCGATTGCCGCTGCGCTGTCCGGCGACTATCGCCTGCACAGTCTGGTGCTTTGCTGTACAAAGGACCGATGTTCGCTTCTCAAGTGCGGAAGGCCCGGTTCCAACTGACGAGGGGCCTTGATCTTACAAAGGCCCCCCGTTCAGGAGGATGAAGAACCCCTCACAGCATTGATCACTTGGCGCCAGGCCTCAGCGTGGAAGATGACTTTCGCCCATGAGGTGCAAGTCAATGGCGCGCGCGCATTGCCGCCCCTCCCGGATCGCCCAGACTACGAGCGACTGCCCGCGGCGCATGTCTCCGCAAGCGAAGATGTCAGACT
The DNA here is from genome assembly GCF_044987515.1 of Sphingobium sp. ZW T5_29. NCBI lineage: Bacteria > Pseudomonadati > Pseudomonadota > Alphaproteobacteria > Sphingomonadales > Sphingobiaceae > Sphingobium > Sphingobium sp. ZW T5_29. Next base: position 150,864 of record NZ_JBJDRM010000009.1, on the reverse strand, counting down.
GGCTGGTCATATAATCCAGCACCGTGGCCTTTACATTGCCGCGCCCGTCCAATTCCACGCGCGATTGTTCGACCATGCCGGCCTTGCGCGGACCGACGAAGCCCATGGCCAGCAAGACGAGGTCCGCCTTCAGCTGGAACTCGCTGCCGGGGACTTCCTGTATCTTGCCATCGACCCATTCGACCCGCACGCATTCCAACGCCTCGATCTGCCCGTTCTGGCCGATCGCACGCTTGGTGGTGACGGCCCAATCGCGCTCGCACCCTTCCAGGTGAGAGGATGACGTGCGCAGCTTTAGCGGCCAGTGCGGCCAACTGAGCGTCTTGTCTTCCTTTTCCGGCGGCTTGGGCATGATTTCCAGCTGGGTCACGGACGCCGCGCCCTGGCGGTTGGACGTGCCGACGCAATCGGATCCGGTATCGCCGCCGCCGATCACGACGACATGCTTGCCCTTGGCCGACAGGGTGCCGCGCGGCGCGGCGCGCAGTTCGTCGTCGCCCGCATTGCGCTTGTTCTGCTGGGTCAGGAATTCCATCGCCAGCCGCACGCCGGCCAGTTCGCTGCCCGGAATGTCCAGCGTGCGCGGATGCTCCGCGCCGCCGGCCAGCGCCACCGCATCGTAATTGCTGCGCAGGGCCTCCATCGAAATCGCGACGCCGACTTCGGTCGACGTTTTGAACTCCACCCCTTCCGCTTCCATCTGCTGGGCGCGGCGGTTGATGAGGTGCTTTTCCATTTTGAAGTCGGGAATGCCGTAGCGCAGCAGGCCGCCGACGCGGTCATTCTTCTCGAACACTGTGACCGTGTGGCCCGCGCGGGCAAGCTGCTGCGCGCAGGCAAGGCCAGCCGGGCCGGAACCGACGACAGCGACCCGCTTGCCGGTCTTGCGCGTGGGCAGCTGCGGCTCGATCCAGCCTTCGCGCCAGCCGCGATCGACTATCTCGCATTCAATCGATTTGATCGTGACAGGCGTGTCGACAATATTCAGCGTGCAGCTTGCCTCGCACGGGGCGGGGCAGACGCGGCCGGTGAATTCAGGGAAGTTGTTGGTGCTGTGCAGCGTCTCCAGCGCCGTTTTCCAATCATCCTCATAGACCAGATGGTTCCAGTCCGGGATGATGTTGTTCACCGGACAGCCATTATGGCAAAAGGGGATGCCGCAGGCCATGCAACGCGCGGCCTGATCGTGGATTTCTTGCTTCGACAGCGGAACGACGAACTCATTCCAGTGCTTCAAACGCTCCTCCGGCGCGGTGTAGCTGCGGTCCTTACGCTCAACCTCGAGGAAACCTGTGGGCTTGCCCAAACTCTTTCTCCAAACTTCGATATTCTGTCGCGAAAGGGGGAAGCGCCGCTTCCCCCGGACGATCACTCGGCGGCTACGGGAGCCACGGCGAGCCGTTCGTCCTCCATGCTTTGCAGGGCGCGGCGATAGTCCTTCGGCATCACGCGCACGAACTTGCCCAACGTGCCCTGCCAATCGGCCAGCAGCTCAGCCGCCCGTTCCGATCCGGTGTAGAGCTTGTGCCGTTCCAGCAGGACGCGCAGGCGGTCCGCATCATGGCGCAGCATGTCGCCCATGCCCCAATCATGCACATCGACGCCGCGTTGCAGCGGACGGCCAAGGCCATCGTCGTCCGACGCCGTCGCAGGGACCGGATCAACATCGACCATCGCCGCATTGACTTTGGACCGGAAGCTGCCGTCCGGGTCATAGACATAGGCCACGCCGCCCGACATGCCCGCCGCAAAGTTGCGCCCGGTCTGTCCCAGCACAACGACCACGCCGCCGGTCATATATTCGCAGCCATGGTCGCCCACGCCCTCGACGACCGCGATCGCGCCCGAATTGCGGACGGCGAAACGCTCGCCGCCGACGCCCCGGAAGAAGGCTTCGCCCGAAATCGCGCCGTACAACACCGTGTTGCCGACGATGATGTTTTCGGTCGGAACGCGCTTTGCATCCTCCGGCGGACGAACGATGATGCGGCCGCCCGACAGGCCCTTGCCGACATAGTCATTGGCGTCGCCGGTCAGGTCGATCGTCACGCCATGCGCCAGGAACGCGCCGAAGCTTTGGCCAGCAACGCCCTCGAACTTCACATGGATGCTGTTGTCGGGCAGGCCTGCATGACCGTGGCGACGCGCCACTTCACCCGACAGCATCGCGCCAACGGTGCGATTCACGTTGCGGATCGGCCGTTCGATGCGGACAGGGGTGCGGCTTTCCAGCGCATCCTGCGCCGCCTTGATCAGGTCCTGATCGAGAGCGGCGTCGAGGCCATGGTCCTGCCCTTCGGTGTTGCGTAGCGTCAGGCCCTTGTCTGGCTCGACCTGGTGCAGCAGGCGAGAAAGGTCGACGCCCTTCGCCTTCCAGTGGCTGATCGCCTTGCGCATGTCGAGCTTGTCGACGCGACCCACCATTTCGTCAATCGTGCGGAAGCCGAGCTGGGCCATGATGCCCCGCAGCTCTTCCGCGACGAAGAAGAAATAGTTGATCACATGCTCGGGCTGGCCGGTGAAGCGCTTGCGCAGCACGGGGTCCTGCGTGGCGACGCCCACGGGGCAGGTGTTGAGGTGGCATTTGCGCATCATGATGCAGCCTGCCGCGATCAGCGGGGCGGTCGCAAAGCCGAACTCGTCGGCACCCAGCAGCGCGCCGATGGCAACGTCGCGACCGGTGCGCAGGCCGCCATCGACCTGCACGGCGATGCGGGTGCGCAGACCGTTCAGCAGCAGCGTCTGCTGCGTTTCGGCAAGGCCGATTTCCCAAGGCGAACCCGCATGAGTCAGCGACGTCAGCGGCGAAGCGCCGGTGCCGCCTTCATAGCCCGAAATCGTCACATGATCCGCGCGCGCCTTCGAAACCCCCGCCGCGACCGTGCCAACGCCGACTTCGGAGACCAGCTTCACCGAGATACGCGCGCCGGGATTGACGTTCTTTAAATCGTGGATCAGCTGCGCCAGGTCCTCGATCGAATAGATGTCATGGTGCGGGGGCGGCGAGATGAGGCCGACACCCGGCGTCGAGTGACGGGTCTTGCCGATGGTCTTGTCGACCTTATCGCCCGGCAACTGGCCGCCTTCGCCCGGCTTTGCGCCCTGTGCCATCTTGATCTGCACGTCATCGGCATTGACCAGATATTCGGTCGTGACGCCAAAGCGGCCCGAAGCGACCTGCTTGATCGCCGACCGCATGGAATCGCCGTTCGGCAGCGGCTTGAACCGGATCGGGTCCTCGCCACCTTCGCCGGTGTTCGACTTGCCGCCGATCCGGTTCATGGCCATCGCCAGGGTGGTATGCGCCTCCCAGCTGATGGAGCCATAGCTCATCGCGCCGGTGGCGAAGCGCTTCACGATCGCGCTTGCCGGTTCGACCTCGTCGAGCGGGATCGCTGTGTCGGCGAACTTGAAGTCCATCAGGCCGCGAATGGTCAGCAGGCGCTCATTCTGCTCGTTGATGGAGGCGGCGAAGGCTTCATATTCCTTCGGATTATTGCCGCGCACCGCATGCTGAAGCGATGCGACGCTCTGCGGCGTCCAGGCATGTTCCTCGCCGCGCACGCGATAGGCATAGGCGCCGCCGACATCCAGCATGTTGCGGTAGATCGGATTGTCGCCATAGGCTTCGCGATGGCGGCCCACCGTCTCCTCGGCGATCTCGCTGAGACCGATGCCCTCGATAGTCGTCGCGGTGCCGGTGAAATAGCGCTCCAGGAACGCCGAATTGAGGCCAATCGCGTCAAAAATCTGCGCGCCACAATAGCTCTGATAGGTCGAAATGCCCATCTTGGACATGACCTTCAGGATGCCCTTGCCGACAGCCTTGATATAGTTTTTCTGAACCTCGTAGGCTGACAGCGGCAGGTTCTGCTTCTGGCGGATCTGCTCGAGCGTCTCGAAGGCGAGATAGGGGTTCACCGCCTCGGCGCCATAACCTGCGAGCACGCAGAAATGATGCACCTCGCGCGCTTCACCGGTCTCGACCACCAGGCCGGTCTGCATGCGCAGCCCCTGGCGGATGAGGTGATGATGCACCGCCGCCGTCGCCAGCGCGGCGGGAATGGCGATCCGCTCGGCCGACACGGCCCGATCGGACAGGATCAGGATGTTCTGGTCGGCCAGAACCGCCTCGGTCGCCTGATTGCAGATGCGCTCGATTGCGCGCTCCAGCCCGCCTGCGCCATCAGTCGCGGGCCAGCTGATGTCTATCGTCTGCGTTCGGAACGCGCCGTCCATCGCGTCGTGGATGCTGCGTATCTTGGCGAGATCGGCGTCGGTCAGCACCGGCTGCGCGGCCTCCAGCCGCTTGTGCGTGCCGGCATGGTGGCCGAGCAGGTTCGGGCGCGGGCCGATCATCGACACCAGGCTCATCACCAGTTCCTCGCGGATCGGGTCGATCGGCGGGTTGGTGACCTGGGCGAAATTCTGCTTGAAATAATCGTAGAGCAGCCGCGACTTTTGGCTGAGTACCGCGATCGGCGTGTCGACGCCCATCGACCCGATTGGGTCCTCGGCGTTGCGCGCCATCGGCTCCAGGAATTTCAGCAGGTCTTCCTGCGTATAGCCGAACGCCTGCTGGCGATCGAGCAGCGCGGCGGCATCGTTGCCGCGCGCCCGCAGTAGTTCCTCGCCCAGAGAGGCGGGCAGCTCCTCCAGCTTATACTGCGTTTCCTTAAGCCAATCGTCATAGGGATGGGCCAGCGCGAGCTGCGCCTTGATTTCCTCATCCTCGATGATGCGGCCCTGCTCCAGGTCGATGAGCAGCATCTTGCCCGGCTGCAACCGCCACTTGCGGACGATATTCTCATCCTTGAAGGGCAGCACGCCGCTTTCCGACGCCAGCACGATATGATCGTCGTCGGTGACGATGAAGCGCGCCGGACGCAGGCCGTTGCGGTCCAGCGTCGCGCCGATCTGACGGCCGTCGGTGAAGGCGATGGCGGCGGGGCCGTCCCATGGCTCCATCAGCGCGGCATAATATTCGTAGAACGCCTTGCGCTGGGGGTCCATCAGCGGATTGCCGGCCCAGGCTTCGGGGATCAGCATCATCACCGCCTGCGCCAGCGGATATCCGCCCGCGACCAGCAGTTCCAGCGCATTGTCCAGGCAGGCCGTGTCCGACTGGCCGTGCGGGATCAGCGGCCACATCTTGTCAAGATCGGCGCCCAGCAGCGGCGATTCGAGCGTGCGGCGGCGCGCGTTCATCCAGTTCACATTGCCGCGAACCGTGTTGATCTCGCCATTATGCGCGATGAAGCGATAGGGGTGCGCCAGCTTCCACGACGGGAAGGTGTTGGTCGAAAATCGCTGGTGGACCAGCGCCAGCGCCGACACGCAAAGCGGGCTGCGCAGGTCGTCATAGAAGCTGCCGACCTGATCGCACAGCAGCAGCCCCTTGTAGACGATCGTTCGCGTCGAGAAGGATGGCACGTAAAATTCCGCCAGGCTCTCCAGCCCCTGCTTCTCGGAGAGTTCCTTGAGCGGATTCTGTGTCTGCTTGCGAATCGCGAGCAGCTTGCGCTCGAACGCGTCCTGATCCTTGACGTTCGCGCCGCGGCCCACGAAGCACTGACGGATCGTCGGCATCTCGTCGAGTACGGTCTGCCCCAGCCCGTCCAATGTCACGGGAACGTCACGCCAGCCGAGTAGGATCTGACCTTCCTTGGCGATGAAGCGCTCCAACTGCTGCACGGCGGCCGCCTCGGCCTCCTTGTCGCGCGGCAGGAAACACATGGCGACGCCATAATCGCCCGGCTGCGGTAGATCGACGCCGACCCGGGCCGCCCAGTCGCGGAACAGCGAATCGGGAATCTGGATCAGGATGCCTGCACCGTCACCCACCAGGGGGTCTGCGCCCACCGCGCCACGGTGGTCGATATTGCGCAAAATTTCCAGGCCACGACTGACAATATCGTGGGTTTTTAACCCTTTGATATTGGCAATAAAGCCCACGCCGCATGCGTCATGCTCATTGCCAGGATCATATAAACCTTGTTTGCCCGGGTATGCCATTCAAGTTCCGTTCTGTGTCGCCGTTTCCGGGAGCCATACTTCCGCGGCGGACAATTGAATACCCATCGCGTGAATCTGCGCCAAATAGGCTAGGTGCCGACCGCCCCGTGCTCGGAAACGGAATAGGATCATTCCGATGGAATCAGGCAATGCCCATCCCGTTGGAGTGTGAATAGCGGCGAACAGCTGCGGGCGATCCCATCGGCGCCGCATCGTCCAAGCAGCGAATATGCAGCTAGTTTCCATCCTGCGGAAAGCGATCGCTGGCGCCCCGCCCAGCGATCCTCAGGACAGCGAGATCTGCGGTCACGTTGCCGAATGTGCGGAAGATGTCTGGGATCGTTTCGACCGAGAGCAGCAGCGGCAACAGGCCGATCGGGACCCCCATGGCTAGGCACACAGGCCCGATGGTCGCGAAAAAAGATACCTGCGCAGGCAGGCCCACCGCAGCCAGGCTCACGGGCACCGCAACCAGCGCGCCCAGAAGAAGCGTCCCGACATTGGGCGACAGTCCATGAAGATGAGCCAGATAAACAGCGACCGCCACATTGGCCGCGGCGCTCGCTGCCCGAAACAGGGATACGGCTAGCGGGAGTATAATGCCGGCGGTCGCCGCAGGCACCTGCAAGGGAGCCGCTGCCGCCAGCATGGCTGGGAGGGATGCGAGCGACGATTGTGTGCTGAGTCCCACTATTTGGGCGGGAAGAACTGCGCGCACGAACGCGAATGGCGACATCCGTCCTGCCACCGCCGCTGAAATCCATGCGAGAATGGCGGCCAATAAGCAAGCGGCAGCCGCGACCACGACATAATGGGCCAATGCGCCTGCCGCTGAAAGGCCCACCCGCGCGCCCACCCCGAACGCCAGCGCGAACACGCCGACCGGCGCCAGGAGTAATATCCACCGTACGATGACCAGCATCGTTTCGGTCAGTGCGCGAAACAGCAGCAAAAAGGCCGTTTGAAGCTGTTGTTCGATACGCACCAGCGCAAGGGCAAACAGCAGCGCGAAAATCACCAGAGGCACCATGGCTGTGTCTGCGGCCGCTTTGATCGGGTTCGTAGGCGCGAAGCCCCTGATCCATTCTCCTGGCGTCGAAAATATTGGGGGCGGGGTGCCGACATGAAGAGCAGTTGCCGCCGCTGGAACAGGGTGAAGATGCAAGATGAATGTGGTGGCCGCTGCCGCAAGAAGGCAGGCGCCAAGCAGCAGAATAGCGAACCAGAGAACCGCACCCATCGCAAGGCGGCTCTGCTTTGCGCTGGATGCTGCAGCCGCGACCCCTGTCACAATCAGTCCGAACACCAGTGGGACGATTGTCATCGTTAGGGCGTCTACCCAGAGCTTCCCGACCAGGTCGGTCAGGGCGAGCGCATCAATTAGCCCATCGATTTCTTGTCGTGCCGTCATTGCGCCGCCGGCCACGCCAATAATAAGGGCGAGCAGCGTGAGGTGAGGAACAGAAAATGCCCGTACCTGAAAGCGAGAGCGGATCGTCAGGTCAGCATCCTCTTGTCTGAACGTAGGCAGGGGAACTCGTCGCAGTGCCAAGTTGGCTTGTCAGGAAGCCGTCACCCCGTATCATGTGAGCATGATGCCGCGCAATCACCAGGACCTTGATGATGGCGGCTTTTCCGGCGGCAGCATGGAACGACCGGCGCTGGCCCGGCTGCTTGCCGATATCCAGTCGGGCAGGGTCGATGTGGTCATCGACTTGAACCTATCCCACACAGCCGTGAAAAATCGCCATAAGCTGTTGAAATTATAAAGAAAAACGGAACTGGCTGGGGCGGCAGGATTCGAACCTGCGCATGGCGGCATCAAAAGCCGCTGCCTTACCGCTTGGCGACGCCCCAGCATGCGTCGGACTGGCCGACGCGGTTCGCCATATAACGTGTGCGACGCGAAAGGAAAGTCTGGTCATCACCTCTTGTGCCAGCCAATATGCGTGGCCTCCAACCTCCCGTTCTGGAAATGACCGGCATGACCGCAAGCAGTTCTACCATATCGGCCCAATCGACGCAGGTTAGCCCGGCTTCACCGCTGTTCTTGCGGGAAAATGAGATTCGCCGGGGCATAGAGATGCTCTATTTCGGCTATTCCGCGCTGACCCGGTCCATTGATGAAGGGCTGGCGGCGCAGGGTTTGGGCCGGGCGCATCACCGCGCGCTTTATTTCATCTCGCGACAGCCGGACCTGCCGGTAAAGGACCTGTTGCGGCTGCTGGCCATCACCAAACAGTCGCTGGGCCGGGTGCTCAACGATCTGATCGAACGCGGATATATCGAATCGCGTCCGGGTCCCAATGACCGTCGGCAAAAGCTGTTGCGGTTGAGCCCGGCAGGGCAGGAACTGGAGGCGGGGTTGTTTCGCGCGCTGCGGGAAAAAATGGCCACCGCCTATGCCCAGGCGGGGCAGGGGTCCGTCACTGGGTTCTGGCGCGTGCTGGAAGGATTGATCCCGGATGCCGACCGGTCGATGGTGTTCGGCCTGCGCGGGCGGTAATCTCCTTCCATGCCCGGCGCCGGGAGCGGGTTTCGATCTGACTGAATCAGATCGCTTGAAACGCGCTCTAAGGCGCACGCTTGTCGAAAAAAGCCCCGAAGGCTGCCTGCGCCTCGGCTGACTCCAGCCTTTCGCGGAACAACTGCGCCTCATCATCTATCCGTTGCAATATCGGCGTGCGATCCCCCCGCATCAGCCGCCGCGTCGCCGCCAGCGCCTGGGGCGGCTTGGCGATCAGCGCCGCTGCCTTGGCGCGGGCATGGTCCAACAGTGTTTCGGTCGGAACGATAGAGGTTAAAAGCCCCGCGCGATCCGCCGTCTGGGCATCCATCGCTTCCCCCAGCAACAGCATCGCCGCCGCGCGGGCATGCCCCATCGTCGCAGGCGCAAGCAGGCTGGACCCCGCTTCGGGGACGAGGCCCAGATTGACGAAAGGCATCATGAAACGGGCGTCTGGCGCCGCATAGACCAGATCGCAGTGGAACAGCATGGTGGCGCCGATCCCAACGGCCAAGCCCTGGACCGCAGCCACCACTGGCTTGTCGAAGCCTGCCAGCGCGCGGATGAAGGCAAAGGCGGCTTCTCCCCCCTGCGGCCCCTTGGCAAAATCCTTCAGGTCGTTGCCCGCGCAATAGGCATCGCCTTTGCCCGCGAACAGCACCGCTCCAATGTCGGGCCGGGTCGAACAATCTGCCAGGACGGCTGTCATCTCCCGGTACATGTCGGCGGTCAGCGCGTTCTTCTTGTCAGGGCGATTGATGACGATTTCCATCAGGCCGCCACGTTCGCAACATTCAATCTCTTCGCTCATTCCGCTTCCCGTGCTTTGGTCCTGCCTTACTGGGCCATCGGGCATCCCGGCGTCTATCCTTTTCCACCGATCACCCTTACAGCCGCGTGAATGCGCAGCCTCCGCGACCTGTTCGACCCATTCCTGCTGTTGCTGATCGGCATGGTCCTGCTGGCGTCATTCCTGCCGGCGCGGGGCGAAGGCGCTGCTATCCTGTCGGTGGCGGCTGACGCGGCCATTGTCCTGCTATTCTTTCTCCACGGCGCGAAGCTGTCGCGAGAAGCGGTCTGGAACGGGGCAAAGGCGTGGAAGCTGCATCTGGCGACGCTTGGCGCCACCTTCCTTGTTTTTCCGCTGATCGGGCTGGCGATGCAGCATGTCGACGCCATTCCCTCGCCGATGCGGGCTGGCCTTTTATTCCTGACGCTGCTGCCATCGACCGTCCAATCGTCCATCGCCTTCACCGCGCTCGCGCGCGGCAATGTGGCTGCGGCAGTGGTCAGCGCGTCCTTTTCCAACCTGCTTGGCATCATGTTGACGCCGCTGCTGGTCGCATTGTTGATGGACAAAGGAGGCGGCGGCGCGGCCATTTCACTGTCATCGGTGGAAAAGATCGTGCTGCAATTGCTGCTGCCATTCTTGCTAGGGCATTTGAGCCGCCCGCTGACTGGCGGCTTTGTCGCACGGCATCGCGCCATGCTGGGCCGGGTGGATCGTGGCTCCATCCTGCTGATCGTCTATTCGGCCTTCAGCGCCGCGGTCGTGGAAGGGTTGTGGCGCCAGCTTTCGCAGACCGAACTCGCGCTGCTGGCGGCGCTGTGCATCATCATGCTGGTCGCGGTGCTGCTGTTCACATGGGGGCTCGGCCGCTTGCTGGAACTCCCGCGCGAAGATGCAATCGTGCTGCAATTTTGCGGGTCGAAAAAGAGCCTGGCGACCGGCGTGCCGATTGCCAGCGTGCTGTTTCCCGCCAGCTTGGCCGGGCCGATGCTGTTGCCGGTCATGCTGTTTCACCAGATACAATTGATGGCCTGCGCACTGCTCGCCAGGCATTATGGCAGGCAGGCCACAACGTCGGATTGACGCATCGGGACCGGACCGATGCCTATCGTTCCAACATGTCCGCTTCTGCCGTCAGGCCGCCGCATATCAGGCGAGTGGCCTTGTCGATAAAAGGCGAAATGTCCGGGTCGGCCCCCTCATTGCAAAAGCGAAGCTGGGCTTCGCGCAGCACGATCTGCATCAATGTTTCCGCGGCGAACACCGTGTCCTGCGCGGGGATAAGTCCGTGTTCGACCAGTTCATTGAAGAATGCGTCGAGCGGATCGATATAGCGGTGCACCATCAATTGTTCGACGCGCGGCTTTATTTCTTCGAACAGGCTGGAATCCATCAGCAATATCCGGCGCAGCACCTGGGCGTGTGATTCCAACACTTCGTCCATCAATATGCCGATAAAACCCCGCAGCCTCATCCGCCAATCCGCCCCGTCGGGCACGATCAACGGGGCCATTTCGAAATCCAGCAGCTGGCGCAGGACCGACAATAACAGCGCCGACATGTTGGGATAGCGGGCATAGACCGTCTTGCGCGACAGGCCCGACGCCGTGATCAGGGCGTTCATCGTCACCCCGCCGCTAGGCTGGATCAGCATTTGCATGGCGGCGTCGATTAGCCGTTTTTCGATGTCGCCGACTTCCTCACGCCGGGGGCGGCCGGGTCTTCGGGCGGTGGGAACATCGATCATGCCCCATATGTAGAAAATTCTATCAGTAAAAGAAACAGTCTTGTTTCCTTTTTTCGGCGCGCCTATTCCGGGATCAAATCAGCGCGTTTGCGCACTGCGGAGCTGCCTGCCTTGCCGATTGCCCGTCTTCCTCTCTGCCTGGTTGCCGCCGCCGCGATGGCCGTGGGTGGCTGCGCTCCGGGCATCAAACTCGACCGGCCACAGATCGCGCTGCCGACGGCTTATGAAGCAGCGCCGGGGGCGCAGGCTGATCAGGTGGCGCTCGATCGCTGGTGGGAAAGGTTCGGCGATGCGCAGCTGGTCGAACTGGTGGATCGCGCCCTGGCCGACAGCACCGACGCCCGAACCGCCTATTTCCGGTTGAGGGAGGCGCGGGCGATCCGCGACCAGTCCCTGTCCCAGCGTCTGCCGACCGGTAATTTGAGCGGATCGGCGCGGATACAGGGTGGGGAACAGTTTAGTGGCCCGGACGTGATGGGCACGACGGCCACCAGCAAGACCTATTCCGCCGCCTTTTCGCCGTCGTGGGAAATCGACCTGTTCGGTCGCCTGGCGGCAATCGGACGGGGCGCGCGGGCCAATTATGTGGTCGCGGCCTATGATTATCACGCCGCGCGGATCAGCCTGGCTGCCGATGTGGCCAGCGCCCTGTTCGACGCGCGCGGGCTGCTGGTGCAGCGCAATGATGCGGCGGAAACCCTTCGCATATCAGAAGAACTGGCGGCCGCGTCGCGATTGGGGCTGGCGCGCGGCCTGGTATCCGGCGCGGACACCGCCCGGCTGGAAAGCGACGTCGCGACCGCGCGGGCAGAGGTGGTGCGGCTCGACACGGCGCTGCAGAATGCCAAAAGGTCGCTGCTGGTCCTGACGGGCAGGGCGGACGCCCCCACCGACAGCCTGCCGATCGAAGCGCGGCTGGACGTTCCGCCTGCCGTCCCTTCGACCTTGCCCGCCATGTTGCTGACCCGCCGTCCCGATGTCCTGTCGGCGGAGGCGCGGGTGGCTGCCGCCACGGCACAGGTAAAGGTCGACAGGCTGGCGCTGTTCCCGCAACTGACCCTGCAGGGCAGTGGCAGCATCACGCGGACGGAAGGCCCGCTACCCGGAACCAATGGCCTGTGGTCGCTGGCGAGCGGTCTCGCCCTGCCGATTCTGGACCGCCCCCGCCTGATGGCCCGCCTGCGCGCGACAGAGGCGCAGGGGCAGCAGGCCGTCGTCGCTTATGAAGCAGCGGTGCAGGCGGCCTTCCGCGACGCCGACATCGCCTTGTTCACCGTGACAAATGATCGCCCCCGCCTGTCCGAATTGACCCGTGCGGAAGAACGCAGCCGTTTCGCCTTCGACGCGGCGCGGCGTGGCTATGGCATCGGGCTGACCGACCTTACCACCCTGTTGCAGTCGGAACGCACCTGGCGAGCCGCGCGCACTGCGCTGACCGTCGCGCGGGCGCAGGCGTTGACCAATGTGGTGACCGCGTTTCGGGCGCTGGGCGGGGGATGGGACCCTGCCGCGCCCGCCACCGCGCCGGGCCACCCGCCTGTGCCTCTGCCGATCGCGGCTGACCAGCCGACACGCCCCATTTCATGAACTTCGCCCAGGGAAAGCCCGTGACGCACAAGCCGCTTCTTGCCTTTACCGCAGCCGCGCTGGCAGCATTGCAGATGCTTTCCGCCTGCGGAGACGCGGAAAAGAAGGTCGCGCCGCCGCCGCCCACGGTGACCGTGGCGCAGGTGCAGGAAAAATCGCTCGACGGCGGCTTTACCGCCTCCGGTCGCCTGATCCCGCGGGAAGAAGTGGCGATCGCGCCGGAACTGTCGGGCTTCCGCATCGCCCGCGTGCTGGTGGAGGAAGATGCCGACGTTCGCGCAGGGCAGGTGCTGGCCGTGCTGGACGACGCGCTGCTGGAATCGCAGGTCGCACAGGCGCGCGCCACCCTTGCGCAACAGCAGGCGCAGGCCGACCAGGCCAGGGCGGAGGCGCGACGGGTCGTCGGGCTGGATAATAGCGGCGTGCTGTCGCAGGAAGCGATCGAGCAACGCCGCAATGCCGACCGGACTGCGTCGGCTGGCGTGGAAGTCGCCCGCGCCCAGCTCAACGATCTGCTCGCCAGGCAAAAGCGCATGGCGGTTCGCACGCCCGTTGCTGGCCGCGTGCTGCAACGTTCCGCCCGGCCGGGCGACGCATCGTCTACCGGGCAGGTGATGTTCACCATCGCGCGCGACAACCTCATCGAACTGGATGCCGAAGTGCCCGAAGCGGCGATGGGCACGCTGTCGATCAACGATCCGGTGGCGGTGACGCTGGCGGACGGCACAAAGCTGAATGGCCGGATCCGGCTGCTGGGCGCGCGTGTGGACAATCAGACCGGCCTGTCGCGTGCGCGCATCGCTCTGCCCGTCCGGGATGACCTGCGCGCTGGCGGTTTCGCCCAGGCCAGCTTCGTCAAGGTGAGCGCTCCGGTAACGGCCGTGCCCGAAGCCGCCGTTCATTATGACGCAGATGGCGCCTACATGCTGCTGCTGGACAAGGATGACCGGGTGCATCGCGTCAACGTTCGCACCGGTCGTCGGGCAGGCGGCTTTGTCGAGATATTGGCCGGTGCAAAGCCGGGCGCGCGGGCTGTGTTGAGCGGCGGGGCATTTGTGCTGGAAGGTGACAAGGTCCGCGTTGCAAAGGGCAAGGCGGCCGCCCGATGAGCTTTCAGATATCCGCCTGGTCGATCCGTAACCCAATTCCGGTCGTCTCGCTTTTCATCCTGCTGACGATTGCGGGCATCGTCGCCTATGTCGGCCTGCCCATCAAACAATTCCCCAATGTGAACGTGCCTGTCGTGCAGGTAACCGTGACGCAGAGCGGCGCTGCGCCCAGTGAGATGGAAAACCAGATCACCCGGCCCATCGAAAATGCGCTCAGCACCGTATCGGGGGTCAAGCATATCAGTTCGACCGTGGTGCTGGGATCGTCCATCACCAACGTGGAGTTCGAACTGCACAATGACATGCAGAAGGCGACCGATGACGTGCGCACCGCCGTCGAGCGGACGCGGGTCCAGCTGCCCCCCGGCATCGACCCGCCGCTGGTGCAACGGCTGGACATCGATAACGCGCCCATCCTGACCTATGCGGTCAGCGCCAGGGGGATGAGCGGGGCGGACCTGTCCCGCTTCGTCGACAATGTCGCGGCGCGCGCGTTCCAGGCGCAGGACGGTGTTGCGCAAGTGAACCGCATCGGCGGCGTGACGCGTGAAATCAACGTCATCCTTGACCCGGAACGGATGGCGGCGCTGGGCGTGACCCCGCCGCAGATCAACAACGCGCTGTTCGCTTTCAACACGGACGAAGCGGGCGGACGTGCGGATATCGGACAGGTTGAACAGACCATTCGCGTGCTGGGCGCGACCAATGACGTGGATCGCCTGCGCAACGTCACCATCCCGGTCGCCGGTCGCTATGTGCGCCTGTCCGACATAGCCGAAATCGGCGATGGAGAGAGCGAGCAGCGCAGCTTCGCCCGGCTCGACGGTCGTCCCGTCACCGCATTGCAGATCAGCAAGACCAGCGACGTCAGCGACATCAGTGTCGAGGACAAGGTGATCGCGACCGTCGAACGGCTGGAGGCGGAGCATCCCGGCGTCGACTTCACCCGGCTGGTGTCGACCGTCGATTCCACCCGCCGGACCTTTTCATCGACTCAGCATGTGCTGGTGGAAGGCATCTTCCTGGCAGTGCTGATCGTCTACCTGTTTCTGCGCAACTGGCGCGCAACCATCATCGCCGCCGTCGCCATGCCATTGTCGCTGATCCCGACATTCGTGTTCATGGCGGCCATGGGGTTCAGCCTGAACAGCATCACGCTGCTGGCCCTCACGCTGGTCATCGGCATCCTGGTCGACGACGCCATCGTGGAGGTGGAAAATATCGAAAAGCGGATAGAGGCGGGGGAATCCCCCTATCGCGCCGCTTTGATCGGGGCGGATGCGATCGGGCTGGCGGTGATCGCGACCACCTTCACCATCGTCGCCGTGTTCGCACCGGTGTCGCTCATCCCTGGACAGGCGGGCCAGTTCTTCCGCGAATTCGGTCTGACCGTCGCTGCCGCCGTGCTCTTTTCACTGGTGGTCGCGCGTCTGCTCACGCCGCTGATGGCCGCCTATTTCCTGACCCCGCTTCATGACCGCAAGCATGTCCCGGACAAGGAACATAGCGCCCTCTATGTCCACTATACCCGCATATTGGACTGGATGCTTGCCCATCGCTGGACCGCCATGGCCATCGGCGCGGGCATTCTGGTCGTATCGGCCCTCATGGCCTTGTCCACCCCCGTCGGGTTCCAGCCGGTGGGCAATCCCGGTTATCTTTACATCGCGGTGCAGGGCGCGCCAGGTGCCACGCGCGCCGACATGGAACAGTCGGTCGGGCAGGCAACCCGGCTGCTGCTGAAGGAACCCGCCGTCGAAACCGTGTTCGCGCAGGTCGGCAGTTCAGGCGACATGGGCACCGGCACGATCACGGTCCTCCTGAAGGAAGACCGCGAAATATCGACCGATGACTTCCGTCAGATCATCGGCCCCGCGCTTCGCGCCGTGCCTGATGTGCGCCTGTCCAATCAGGGCGCATTTGGCAGCGCGGGGGTGAACATCGTCCTGTCGGGCGAAGATGGCCAGGCGCTGGAGCGGACCCAGACCGCGTTGCTGCGCCAGATGCGCGGCGTGAAATCCATTTCCGACCCGCGTCCCTCGCCGCCCCCCGCCGGGCCCGAACTCATCGTGACGCCGCGCCCGGCCGAAGCGGCGCGCCTGAATGTCGACAGCCGCACGCTGGCGCAGGTGCTGCGCGTCGCCACTATCGGCGACATCGACGCCAATGTGGCAAAGCTGTCTGACGGTGACGAACGCGTGCCGATCCGGGTGCGCCTGCCCGAAGGATCGCGGCAGGACCTGTCCGTCATCTCCGGGCTGCGCGTGCCGACAATCGATGGCAGCACCACACCGCTGTCCGCCGTTGCGGACATCACGTTCCGCGCGGGGCCGGGCAAGATCATCCGCTATGACCGCGAACGGCGCGTGTCGGTGGAAGCGGACCTGGTATCCGGTCGCACGCTGGGCCAGGCGCTGGAAGAAATCGCCGCGCTACCCGTGATGAAGGACCTGCCCAAAGGCGTGAAGCAAGCCCGCGAAGGCGATTCCGAAGCGATCCAGGAATTGTTCGGCGGCTTCATGATCGCCATTGCGGCGGGCATCGGCCTCACCTTCTCGGTGCTGGTGCTGTTGTTCAAGGGCTATTTCAAACCGGTCGTCATTCTGGCGGCGCTGCCCCTGTCGCTGCTGGGGGCGTTCGCGACGCTGCTGATCTTTGGCAAGACGCTGGACCTTCCAGCAATGATCGGGCTGCTCATGCTGCTTGGCCTGTGCGCCAAAAACTCGATCCTGCTGGTCGAATTCGCGATCGAGGATGAACGTCGCGGCGTGCCCATGGGTGGAGCGCTGCGCAATAGCTGCCGTGAGCGTGCGCGCCCGATTGTGATGACCACCGTCGCGATGGCCGCGGGCATGTTGCCGACGGCGCTGGGACTGGGCGAAGGCGCAGAGTTTCGTCAGCCCATGGCGCTGGCGGTGATCGGCGGCCTCATCAGCTCGACCGCGCTGTCGCTGATCTTCGTGCCTGTCATCTACGAAATCGTGGACGGGTTCGAACGCTGGCTCGCTCCCAAGGCCGCACGGCTGGTCACGCCTCGCCAGCCGGGCGATGAGGACCCGGTAATTACCTGAATCCTGCTGGCTGACGCCCCAGTATGTCCGGCATCTTGTCTGGTGCAAAAGGGAACAATGCTTGGATATTGATATCCATATTTGTTTAGATAAGAATATCTTCTATAATTACTTATACAAATGCACGATTTTAAGATAATAAAACCAAACAACATCTTCCCATACAAACATGAACATGTATGATATATTGGTATATAATTCTCTGACGAATAATTGTGCAGGTGTAAAACACATTATATATATCGAAGGATATAGCCTGGTTATTTATGATATGGGTTAAGTTAACCAGGAAAATTCACGGTTCGGTCACCTTTATTTTTTAGAATTGTCGCATCACAACACGGGGAACCCGGATGATGCGAAGGTCGCCGCATCGATTGATGCAGGATAGGACAGGCAGCGTTTTGATGATGGCGGCTGCCGCGATGCCGTTATTCATCGCCGCAGCCGGGCTTGCCACGGACACCGTGCAATGGACCTTGTGGAAGCGCCAGATTCAGCGGCAGGCCGACTCCGCTGCGCTGGCCGGGGCCTATGCCGTGGCCCAGGGTTTCAGCGCGTCGGCGAGCGCCACCTCCGACATCAATCAGATGTCGCTTATCGCACTGTCGCAGACGCCGATCATCGAAAATGCCCCGACAGCCGGTGACTATGCGGGAAATGGCAAGGCCGTGCGCGTCATTCTGCAAACGTCGCAGGAACTCCCTTTTTCGAAGATACTGGGCATCACCGCGCCGGTTATAACGGGGGAAGCCACCGCGGCTGTCGTCAGCCAGGGCGAATATTGCGTCGTTTCACTGGAACAGACCGCAACCGTGGGCATAACCCTTCAGGGGAACGCCACCGTCGATCTGGGCTGTGGCATCATGACCAATTCGCGCGCGGCCAACGCGGTCACCGCTGGCGGCAGCAGCACTGTAAAGGCCAGCCCCGTGGCAGCGGTCGGCGGGTTGCAGACCAGTTCCAACTATGATGTTTCCACCACGCTGCTGCCCTACAGCGTTCCCGAACCCGATCCCTATGCCAGCCTGCCTACACCCAGCCCATCGGGCTGCGCGGGCAAGGTCAGCGTCAATCCGAACGGGACGAAGTCTGTCAGCCCCGGCTGCTTCAAAGGGTTCGATGTAAAGGGGACGCTGAACATGGCGCCGGGCGTCTATTATGTCGACGGCAGCAGCTTCAGCGTTGGGTCGCAGGCCTTGGTCAGCGGCACCGGCGTCACCATCATCCTGACCAGCAGCAGCGCGTCGACCAATCCGAACCAGATCGCGACGCTGGACATCAACGGCGGTGCGACGATCAATCTGACCTCTTCGCAAAGCGATACCTATTCCGGCATCCTGTTCTACCAGGACCGGCGAGCGCTGGATTCAGGCACGAACAAGATCAACGGCAACGCCAGTTCCTCTTTTCAGGGCGCCTTTTACTTCCCGTCCCAGGCGCTGGATTTCAGCGGCACGTCGGGCATGTCGACGAAATGCGTGAAGATGGTCAGCAGGCGCGTCACCTTCATCGGCAACAGCACGATCCAGAATGAATGCGACAGCTATGCCGGTGCGAAGGATATCCCCGCCACGATCGTAAGGCTGGTGGGCTGACGATGACGTTGAAGCCGCCCCTTCGCGTGCTCGGTTTGGACTGCAGCGGGACAAGCACGATCGAATTGGCGATCATCGTGCCTGTCCTCGCCCTGTTGACGTTGGTCGCGGCGGACTTGGCGATGGCGTTCAAGATGAAAATCGGCCTGCAAACCGCTGCGGAGCGCACCGCGCAAATGGCGACCAAGGGCGGCTACAACAGTGTTGCCTATCAAAATCTGGTGGCGGACGCGGCCAGCGCGGCCAATGTTCCAACCAATGCCGTCAACGTCACCGGGTCCCTGTTCTGCAATAGCACGGAGCAGGGGTCGGCGGACGACATCTGTCCTGCGGGCCAGCAGCTCAAACGCTATGTGGCGATCACCATTTCCGACACTTACCAACCGATGTTCGGCGCGTTCCTGCCTCATGGCGGCTGGGCGTCGGACCAGGGTGTAGCGCTCACCGGTTCGGCTTCGGTGCGCCTGCAATGATGCGCTTGTTCAAAAACCAGCGGGGCGTGTCGGCGATCGAATTCGCGCTGGCGCTCCCTCCTTTTCTGGTTCTTGTGATGGGCGCGATTCAACTGGGCGTCATTGCCAGCGCTCGCACGGGGCTGCAACATGCCGTGGATGAAGGGGCGCGTTTCGCTTCCATATATCCCCGCCCTTCCGATGCGCAAATCATCGCGCGTGTCACGTCCAGGGAATTCGGGCTTGATCCCGCTTATATGCAGCAGCCCACGATCGTCCAGGGCACTGAACATTCCGTTCCCTATACCGAAATCAGCATGAGCTATTCGCGACCGCTGGACTTCATTCTTTTCGAAACGGGCCCCCTGACGATCAGCTATACAAAAAGAGCCTATTAGGCTCCGATTTTCAGCTGGGTTGGCGACCGTCATCCCCAACCATTTGACCTGTGGGCGAAATTCCGCTAAAAAGACGTTAGGGAAGAGCAGTGCGCCTTTGCAAGCTGCCCTGACCGAAAAGGCAAACTGTCGGCGACGGCAGGACGCAAAACCTCCGGTCTCTGATTGAGATAGCGGGGCTACCGAAACAGGGATTTTAGCGATGAATGGGCACATGGTCTTTTCTGACGGCGCGGGTAGCAAAGCTGCGCGCCTCTGGCCGGAAACAGGCCATTTAGCCGAACATGACTAGGTCCGCTCTGATCAGCCGGAAACGCATGGGTCCGTTCCGCCTGTTCAGAATGACTGCATCGCTCCAGCTTGCGCGGGGGTAACTCGCGCGCATGAACCTCCCTCGGGTCGCACTTTGGGAGAGAAGCACGGTGTTCTGGTTCAAGCCCCCCCGCTCCGGGACGCCGTGCTTCGCATTTTCTCGAAATCGGTTCGAAATCGCCAAGCCTTCCTTGACAGCAGCGCCGCGCGCCGGTTCAAATCCTGGCCAGCCGCAATGACGGCCTGCTTGGGGAGACAGAAATTTGCGTCCGCTTTGCCTGGATCATCTGACATTGTCGGATTTGACCGCGCTCCAACTGATCGACGTCGCTCACCAGACCGGATGCGCCAGCGTCAGCCTGTTCATCAAACCGCTGCCGCTGGGACCCTATGCCGACCTCCTTCATGACAAGGCGGCTCGTGCAGAGGTGATCAGGGCCTTGCGCGACAGTGGGCTGGGCGTCGGCATTGTCGAACCGTTCATGCTGGAAGAATCGACCGATTGGGATGAACTCCAACGCACCGTCGAACTGACAGCCGAATTGGGCGGCAGGGTGAACGCGCTGGGTTTCGATGCCGACCCTGCACGTCTGCGCGACGCCATGTGTCGGCTCGCGACCCTGGCCAGCGCGGCGGGTGTGCAGATGGCGATAGAGGCATTCCCCTTGTCCGCCGTGCGCACGCAGGCCGATGCGCTGGACCTGGCGTTGGCCGCCGGCGCGCATGTCGGCCTGTGTGTCGATACGCTGCACGTCATTCGGTCGGGCGGAAAATGGGACGATGTCGCCGCCCTGCCGCCAGAACGTATCCTGCATGTCCAGTTGAACGACGGGCCTCTCGAACCGCCCGCCGACCGCTATCGTGAAGCGACGATTGCGCGCCTGCCGCCGGGGCAGGGGGAATTCGGGCTGGACGCGTTCCTGCCGTTGATCCCCCCTTCGGCTACCGTGGCGGTGGAGGCGCCCTTTATCGCACCTGCGGGCATGACCCCGACGGAACGTGGCCGCATCGCGGTGCAGGCCGCCCGCCGACTGGTCGATGGAGTTTGACGACCGACGGCCTATAATTTGGCGACGCCGGTGACTGGCCGGTTCAGCTTCTTTTCGCGCCAGACCACATAGCAGCCCGCACTGGCGATCAGCGCCGCGCCCGCGATCGTTGGCGCGCTGGGCGTGGCCGCGAACAACAGATAGCCCCAGAATATCGCCCACAGCATTTGCAGATAATCGAACGGCGCGAGCACTGACACCGGCGCATATCGGACCGCGGACGTCATCATGATCTGGGCAAAGCCCCCAACCAGTCCGCCAAGCAGCAGGGCGATCCACGCGCCTGGATCATGCGACTTGAACATGAACGGCATCGGCAGTGCGGTCGCGGTCAGGCACACGATATTGAACCAGAATACGGTCGCCGCCGCGCCTTCGGTCTGGCCGATCTGGCGGAGCGTGATGACGATGACCGCCGTCCCCAGGGCGGCGGCCAGGCCAATTGCGACGCCGACGACCGGCAGGTCTGACCCGCCCGGTTGAACGGCGATCAGCACGCCGACAAAGCCGATGCCGATGGCGCTCCACCGATGCCATCCGACCATTTCCCGCAGGAACAGCGCGGACAGCATCGTCGCGAAAAGCGGTGCTGAAAAACTGATCACCGTGGCTTCTGCCAGTGGCAGGCGAGCCAACGCCATGAATGTCAGGAACATGACGCCCAACCCTAAAAAGCTGCGAGTGGCGTGCGCGCCGGGGCGCTTCGTCCTGACCACGGAAAAGCCGCCCGACCATATTATCCACGCGATGATGGTCGGCAGGGAGAACAGGTTGCGGTAAAACAGGATTTCGACCGAAGCGACGCCATGCTCCGACGCATATTTCATCGCCGCCATCATTGCGCCGAACGCCGTGACCGCGCCCAGGCGCAGGGCAATGCCGCGGACGCGATGTTCGACAGGTGGACCGTCAGGGTCGCTCGCATCCCTGTATAGGTGCGATTGCGGCGGATTCTGGGACCGGCTGGACGAATGAGGCATGTCAGCTTTCAACGGTTTGGGTTCCATATTGATAAGCCGCCCGCCGCCTGGCGCAACGCGCCAATGATGGGCAAAGTCATTCCGTCAGCCGGACTGATGATGACGATCGAAGGGCGCGCTGACGAAATCAGCCCTGCCCAGGTCGGAAAGCCACCAGCTTTTACTGTGCAGCGGGAATTGGGAAGTTCACCATCGACATGCCATCATATGGCGTCGATCTTGCCACTTCTTAGCTGCGGATATGGAAAATGGCCATGACCGTAAGAAGCCCGGCGCAAATGAGCACGTCCCACGCTCTGCCTCATACAGCCGCAAGCGGCATCAAGGGGCCGTGGACAATCGGAAAATATAGCAATTTTGGGGCTGAGCGACCAATAGCGACGTCGAAGGGCGCATGCCGATCGACGTTGCTGTTCTGGTGGCGACTGCCAGCCAATCATCATGTCGATGCCATGGTTCGGCGCTATTGCCGAACCATGGCTTTTGAACCGCGCCGAAGCGCCGTTCCTTATTCGATGCGATAGTCGTCCAGCACCGGCACCTGCAGTTCGTTCCACATGTCGACGAGGCGGAACGGCCAGGGGCCGACCGGGCGGCCCTTGCTATTCTGATAATAGCTCTTCGACTTGGGGTGGGTCCAGATC
This sequence comes from Sphingobium sp. ZW T5_29, assembly GCF_044987515.1. NCBI lineage: Bacteria > Pseudomonadati > Pseudomonadota > Alphaproteobacteria > Sphingomonadales > Sphingobiaceae > Sphingobium > Sphingobium sp. ZW T5_29. Next base: position 128,606 of record NZ_JBJDRM010000009.1, on the reverse strand, counting down.
ATGTGCTTCATCTGGTCGTCGATCCGCTTGTTGTGGCGAAGGAAGGCTTCCTGCGTCACTTCAACCGTGCGCGCGCCACGAGCGATCATCTCATCAAGGCATTCGATCAGATAATGGACCTGCGATTCGCTGACGATGTTAAGGCCGCCTGCGTGGTTCGGGCCGATATTGGGGCCGGTTGACAGGAAATAGTTGGGATAGCCGGGGATGGTCGTGCCCAGATAGGCGCGCTCTTCCTCGTCAGCCCAATCGACCGCCAGGTCATGACCGTCGCGGCCCTTGATCTCCAGATCCTGCACCAGCGACGATGCGTTGAACCCGGTCGCGCAGATGATGATGTCGAGTTCGTAGACCTTGCCCTCGTTCGTGCGGATGCCGTTCGGCAGGATTTCGGCAATGCCCGCCGTCTCCAGCGTCGTATGCGGTTGCAGCAGCGCATCGTACCAACCCGCGTCCATAACAACGCGCTTGGAAAAGATCGGGAAATCGGGCGTCAGCTTCTCGATCAGGTCAGGGCGGCCCGCCAGCTTGTGATGCATGTGCGACAATGCATATTGGCGCATGCCTTCGTTGAGCGCCGACACGGCGATGCCGTCTTCGGGGTAGGACGGGTCTTTCACCACATTGGGGTAAAGGCCGTCGGCGGCAAACCAGAATACGCGGAAACGGAACCATTCCTTGTAATAGGGAATGTGCCGCAGCGCCCATTTCACCGGATCGGGGACTTCCGCCTTCACTTCGGGATTGTTGATCATCCAGTGCTTGGTGCGCATGAAGACGACCAGCTCGTCCACTTCCTTGACGATCGTGGACACGATCTGCGCGGAACTGGCGCCGGTGCCGATGACGGCGACCTTCTTGCCCTTCAGGTCGATATTTTCGTCATAATCGGCCGAATGGGTGATGATGCCCTTGAAGCTCTCGATGCCCTTGATGTCGGGCAGCTTCCAGCGATCGGTGGTGCCAAACGCGTTGAACACGGCATTGGCCTTGATGACTTCGCGCTTGCCGGTGCTCAGGTCTTCGACCGTGACGTTCCACACGGCCTCATCCTGATCGAAGACCAGGCTGTGCACCATGGTTTTGAACCGGATGTTGCGGCGGACGTCATATTTGTCGGCCACGGCGCGGAAATATTCGCGCATGTCCGCGCCATGCGGGTGGTAGTGGTTCCATTCCGGGCTGATTTCAAAGGAATAGGAATAGAAGTGGCTGGGCGTATCCACGCCGACGCCGGGATAGCGGTTCTTCCACCAGGTGCCGCCGACCTCTTCATTCTTTTCGATGATCACATGATCATAACCGGCACGTTCCAGTTCGATGCCCGCCAGGATGCCGGTCAGGCCCGCACCGATGACCAGCACCTTGAAGCCCGGCGGCGGTGGCGTGCGCTGGGGATCGTCCTTGCGCATGGGGCTGCGGTGGAATCCGCCCTGTTCCATGACCATGGGAACGAACTCATCAGTGACCGGCTCGCCGACGCCGACGCTCATCATCTTCTGCATCAGTTCGATCGGCGGATCTTCCGACTTCGCCGCGCCTGGCGTCGTCAGCACATGGACCAGCTTTTCATGCAGATCGTCGATGCAGTCCTGCGGCATCACATAGTCGGGATTGGTATAGGGCGGATGAATGTGCGCCTTGAAGGTTTCCAGCATCGATTCATCATGCGTCAGGTGAACATAGACCATCAGCAGGGTCTGCAGATTTGCCGCCTTCAGCGCTTCGCGCAGTTCCGGGCTGTCCGCAATCGGCAGCGGGCGAACGTCACTGTCCAGCATCTGCGGCGTCGTCGTTTTCATGTCCATAAGTCTGCCTTTTGTAGAAACATGTCTGAATAGGAAATCGGGCTGGGCACTTTGCCCTTCACTGCCAGACTATGTCGTTCGCAGCGCGGTTTCAATCATTTTTCGACCGATGGTCGGAAAGTCGTTTCACGCTTCGGTCGGGATGATGGACCCGGCGGGCGGAAGTCGATTGTTATTTCTCTTGTTTCCATTCATTCCTGGGCCACGATCCGTACGACGGACAGCATGAAATAGGGGAGTTTGGATGGCTTTCATCGCTTGCAACATGTCTGACCAGCATGGCCGCATTTTTCTGGTCACTGGCGCCAATACCGGCATCGGGCTGGAAATCGCGAAGGCGCTGGCGGTCAAGGGCGCGCGGGTGCTGATGGGATGCCGCGATTCGGTTAAGGCGCACGCGGCGATGGATCAGATCAGGGCCGCGACGCCGGGGGCCGACCTTGCCTATGTCCCGCTGGACCAGGCTGATATTTCCAGCGTGCGCCAGGCCGCTGATCAGGCCGCGGCCGAACCACGGCTGGACGTTCTGATCAATAATGCGGGCATCATGATCCCGCCGCTCGCCCGGACGGCGCAGGGGGCCGAATCGCAATTCGGGGTAAATCACCTCGGTACATTCGCGCTTACGGCGCTGTTGCTGCCCAAACTTGCCCGGACCGATGGCGCGCGGGTGGTCGTGACCTCCAGCTTGGCGCATCGGCAGGGGCGGATGATGTGGGACAACCTCAACGCCGAAAACGGCTATCATAACAGCCGCTTCTACGGACAGAGCAAGCTGGCCAACCTGCTGTTCATGCTGGAACTGGATCGTCGGCTTCGCGCTGCCGGGTCGCCTGTGCGGGCGATCGGTTGCCATCCGGGCGTGTCGCTGACCGAATTGATGCGTCACCTGCCGTCCTGGACCAAACCGTTGTTGCCGATCATGCGGCCCATGTTCAATCCGGTCGCGGCGGCTGCCTGGCCAGCGCTTCAGGCCGCGACTGACCCGAACGCGGAAGGGGGCGACTATTATGGACCGCAAGGCTTCCTGGAAATGCGGGGTAGGTCAGGTCCGGCGCGGGTTGAAAAACATGCCCATGACCTGGGGGATGCCCGGCGGTTGTGGGCCGTGTCGATTGAATTGACCGGTGTCGATCCCCAACTCGCCCCGGCCTGATCATGCGGTAAAGCAGGGAAGGGCGGCATCATCGGACGCCACCCTTCCCCGGTTCATCAGCGTTCGGCCCTGTCGGCGGCCTTGCGCGCCGCCAGCTGGCGCTTGGCGGTTGCGGCGGCGTCGGTCGCGGTGACGATGCCGTCCTTGTCATCATCCTGATCGGCAAAGGCGCGCGCGCCCGACGCGTCATATTCGGCCTGCGTCATCCTGCTATCCTTGTCCTTGTCCAGCACGCCGAACCGGACATGGGCCTGACGCATCTGGCGCTGCCGTTCTTCGACCTTCTTTTCTTCGCTGCGGTCGGACGCGGCGAGCTGCTGGTCCAGCCGGGCGCGATATTCGCCGACATATTCGTCTTCCGACAGCCAGCCGTCGGCATTGGCGTCCGTTGCCTTGAAACGTGCGCTCCGTTCGGCGTCGAATTCGGCGCGGGCGACCTGACCGTCATGGTTCGCGTCATAATCGTGGATGAATGCGGACCCTTCATGCGGGGCGGCCATTGCCCCTGATCCGGTGACGGCCAGCAAAAGGGCAGGCGCCAGGCAAGCTATTCTCTTCATATAATCTCCATCTGATCGGATTGGCGTGGCGGTCAGGCCGCGTCGAAGGTGAGTGTGTAGGTGTAGCTGCGATAGGGCGTGTCGGACCCGGCAGGCGCGGGCGCGCGATGGCGCACCAGGACCAGATAGGTGCCCGCATCTTCCGGCTTCAGGGTAAAGCCGCCGTCGGCCCCGCTTTTTACCTGCGCGGCAACCTTGCGCCCGTCGTAAAGGCCAGCGCTGCGGAACAGCGTGACGTCTGCATTGGCGAGCGGCTTGCCGTCGAACAGCAATGTGAAGATCGCGTCTGAACCGGCGACAATAGCATTGGGGTGCGTCACCGCCTGGATTTCCAGCGCCTTGCCAGTCGGTTTCAGGACGGCGTTGGTCGGCTGGCCGCGGGTTACATAGGCTTCGGCCAGGGTCATGCTCTGAACCTCGACCTGCTGCGCAGCGGCGGATGGCGCGCTGCCTTCGCCGCGCATCTTCCACTCATTGCCCTGTTTGAACATCTTGCCCTTGCGCCCGGCCCGCTGGCCCGTCGTCACGCGATAGGTGCCATCCGCGACCGTGGCCGCTTCGAATATGCTCAGGTCGCGCAGATGCGTGACCGGTCCTGGCGCGATATCCTTGCCATCGGGGCCGACCATGTGGAACGGCGCATCGCGCATGGCGACTTCGGGCAGGAATGCTTCCTCCGCAAAGGCCGACTGGACGGTTACATGGTCGCCCTTGCCGATGTCGAACAAGGTCGGCAGCACATAGGGCATATGCGCCTGAGCAGCGGCAGCGCTGACCATGGTCACCAGCATGGCGGCGAAACGATATTTTCCAGATCTCATGAAGAACCCCTTTCCGATCTGGCTGCTATATCTAATGAGACTCACTTGCAATATCATTTCTTCATGCTAGGTGCGTCCCCGTTCGGGGTCACTGCCCCGTCCCAGTTGCCAAAGGGGGCCACCGATGATGAAGACCAGATTGAAGCTGCTGCTGACCGCCACGCTGATCGTGACGCCCACCCTCGCCTGGGCGCAGGACGACGCGGGCGCGCCCGAAACGACGCGCATGGCGCTCGATCGGATGGTCATTTCGGCGGGCACCGAAAAGGTCGCGCTCGACACGCCGCAGGCCGTCAGCAGCCTGGATCAGGAAGATATCGACCAGACCCAGGCGACGACGATCGGCGACCTGATCGAAGGTTTGCCGGGCGTCAATGTTCAGGGCGGCGTGGGGCAGCTGGGCCAGGGGTTCAACATTCGCGGCATGGGCACGGCGATCGGCGACAGCGACAACCGCATCCTGCTGACCGTCGATGGCGTCACCAAATTCTACGAACAATATCGCATGGGCGCGTTGTTCAGCGAGCCGGAGCTTTACAAGCGGGTCGAGGTGCTGCGCGGCCCTGCTTCATCCACCCTCTACGGCGCGGGCGCGCTGGCGGGCGTGATCAATTTCACGACCAAGGACGCGTCCGACTTTCTGGAACCGGGCGACCCCCTGGCTGTGCGTCTAAAGGCAGCGACGGAAACCAACGCGCAGGCCCATACCCTATCGGGCATCGTCGCCGTCCAGCCGGTCGATGGCGTCGAACTGCTGGGCAGCTATAATTATCGTCGCAGCGATGATTACAAGGATGGCAATGGCGACACGGTGGCCGCCTCCGCCACCCTGTCCGACAGCTGGCTGGTCAAGGGCCGCGTCGCGATTGGCGGCAACCGCAATCATGCGATCTGGGCAAGCTATCAGGACTGGATCAGCGACGCGCCGCAAGTCTATGATCAGGTCGCGGCCATCACTGGCGCCGCGCTGATGCGCCGCCGCGTCCACGATAAAACCGCCGTCGTCGGCTATGTGAATGACTTTGACGGCAGCAAGATCTTCAACGTCGAAGCGCAAGCCGCCTATTCCCTGTCAAAAGTGCGCCAGACCGAAACGCCCTTCCTCGGCCCGCTGGAATATTCCGAATTTTCCTACGAAAGCTGGCAGGCGAAGCTGCAGAATACCAGCCGTTTCGACATGGGTGGCGACTGGACGACCTTCCTGATTCTGGGCGGCCAGTGGAGCCAGCAGGAACGCCGCAACCCGCGCGTGATGCCGGGCGGCGCGGTGACGCCGGGCGCGGGCACGCATCCCGAAGGCGACATGACCCGCTATGGCCTGTTCGGCCAGCTGGAGATCGTCTGGTCCGACAAGCTGACCATCATTCCAGGCGTCCGGGTCGACTGGAACGACCTGAAGCCGGGCGACACGGTCGTCGGCGGCACCACCCTGACCCGGCGAACAAAGGACAGCGGCGTATCGCCCAAGATCGCGGCGCTCTATAATCTGACGCCGTGGCTGGGCCTGTTCGGGTCGGCGGCGCGCACGGTGCGCATGCCCAATGTCGATGAAGTCTTCACCCGCAGCGCCACCCCCGCGCCGGGCCGGCCCAATAATCCCAATCTGCGCCCTGAAAAATCCGACAATATCGAAGCGGGCTTTACCCTGTCCTTCGACGGACTGCTGGGCCATGGCGACCGTCTCCGGGCCAAGACGACCCTGTTCCAGAATGATGTAAAGGACCTGATCCTGCAAAGCGCAGCCGCGCCGGGCGTCCCCTATTTCCTGAATATCGGCCGGTCCCGGTTCAAGGGGCTGGAGCTTGAGGCCGAATATGGCATCGGCGGCTTCTTCGCGCGCGGTAACATGTCCTTCATCAACGGCAAGGATCGGCGCAGCGGCGATTATCTGAACACCATTCCCGCCAACGACTACCGCCTGACGCTGGGCTATGCTGATCGGTCGACCGGCCTGTCGGGCGGCTGGACCGGTGAATTTGCGGAACGGCAGGATGATGTGACGACCGGCCCCTTTTCTTCGGCAGGGTCGGGCATTGCGACACCGGGCTACAGCGTCCACAATCTTTTCCTGGCGTTCAAACCGCAAAGCGGCGCGGCCAAGGGGTTTGAATTCCGCATCGCCGTCGACAATCTGTTCGACAAACAATATCGCCGCCACCTGTCCTCGCTCTCGGCGGAGGGGCAGAGCTTCAAGTTCACCGTGGCGAACATATTCTGACCGCGATGATGCGGGCGGCGCCTTCCTTTCGCGTCAGTGCACCGGCGGCGGCATCGCTGCTGGTCAACGGCTTGCTGATCGCGGCATTGCTGAACCTGGGGATGGGGCATGTCAGCCGCCGGGCGTCGGCCCCGGCACTGACCGTCATGTCGCTGGCCCAGCTAAAAGGAACGGAGCAGGGGCAGGATGAGGCCGTGGCGGCGCAAAGCGAACCCGCCCCGGTCGATCCGCCACCCCGTGCAACGCCGCCCGCATCCCCGCCGCAAGCCGCGCCACAAACTCCGGTGGCGATCCTGCCGCCGCCGGTCGTGGCAATGCCGTCCCGCATCGCGCTGCCCTTGCCTGTCCAGGCGGTGGCGCAATCGAACGGCGCGGCCACACCTGCCAGCGACCCGATCAGGCAACGGGCTTCGGCATCGCCGTCCCCACCAACTTCTCGACGCGGCACGGTCGACGGCCTTGACGCGAACGCGCCGCCCGGCCTCAGCCGCAGCTATGCCGCCCGGATCCGGTCATGGCTTTACGCGCATAAACTTTACCCCCGCCGCGCCCGGATGCGGCGGGAAGAAGGGCGCGTGCAGGTCCGTTTCGTGCTCGACCGTGCAGGCGTCCTGCTGGAAGGCGCGGTGGTCAAAGGATCGGGCAATGCGGTTCTGGACGGCGAAGCGGAAGCGATGATGTGGCGCGCATCGCCTTATCCGCGCGTCCCTGCCGAACTGCCCGGCGACCGCATCGAATTCATTGCTCCCATCGAATTCATCCTGCCCGTCTGACCGATGCCGGTGCTGCCGGAACGCCGACGTGGATCGTGCGTTTCGCCGCCTGACAGACAGGGAGTTTCATATGAACCGCATCACTTTCATGGTCCTGGCGACCGGACTGACATTGGCTGCCTGTAACGAAGCCAGCGAGCAACGGGCGGAAAATGCCGCCGGAACGGTGGCCGCCACGGCAGAGGCGGCGGGGGACCGGGTTGAAAATGCAGCGGATAATGCCTTGGCCGCGATCACGCCCACCCCTTCCGCACAGGAATTTGTGAACAAGGCGGCAAAGAGCGATGCTTTCGAAATCGCCGCCGCGAAACTGGCCGCAACCAATGCCGCATCTGCCGAAGTGAAGGCGTTCGCCCAGCAGATGATCAAGGCTCACACTGATTCCAGCGCCAAGGTCAAGGCAGCGGCTGGCAAGGCGAAACCGGCAATCACCCTCGACGCCGCGCTGACCGCCGACCAGAAGGAAGAGCTTGCCGAACTGAAAGCGCTGACCGGCGCGAAGTTTGACGAAGAATATATCGATGGCCAGGTCGACGCGCATGAAGAGGCGCTGGCGCTGATGCGCTCCTATGCGTCCGGTGGCACCGATGCCGGGTTGAAGACGGCGGCGGGTGAAATCGCGTCCGTCGTCGAAGGCCATCTGAAAATGGCCCGCGATCTGGAGGCGAAGACCGATCGTTGATAAAGAGCGACAGCGGCGCATTCGCCGACGGAGGCGTGACATATGAACCCGCTGGACATTGACCTTGCACTGCCGGTGCTGGGGGCGATTCTGGCGGGCGCCGTCATTGGTGCGGAACGGGAATATCGGGCCAGCCCGGCGGGCTTCCGCACCCATATATTGGTCAGCCTGTCCTGCGCCCTGTTGATGCTGGCCGCGGTGCACCAGATACGCTGGCTCAGCGATACGCCGGGCGACCTGATCAGGATCGACCCCGTCCGCATGGCCCATGGCATCCTGACCGGCATAGGTTTTCTGTGCGGCGGCGTCATTTTCCGCGAAGGCTTCAATGTCCGGGGCCTGACGACTGCTGCCTCCCTGTGGATGACGTCGTCGCTTGGCATCCTGTTCGGGGTCGGCTTTTACAGCCTGGCCATAGGCGGGACGCTGGTGACGGTGGCGGTGCTGGCGGCGGTCACTGCGTCGGAACGGCTTTTACCGCAAAAACATTTTGCCCGCGTCGTGGTGCGCTATCGTCGGCCACATGCGCCGTCCCTGCGGGATTTTCGCGCCTATCTGACCCGCTCCGGCTTTGTCTCCTCTTCCATCAGCCAAAGCCTCGCCGACGACCATCTGGAACTCAGCGCCACTGTGAACGGCGCGCATGACAATGTGGTGGACGATTTCACCTCCGCCCTTATCCACGACGCCGATGTCGTGGGGTTCGATTATCTGCCCCACGACATCTGACGAGGCTGACGGCGTCAGGCGGCTCGGCGCGCCTCCTGACGGGTTTTCCACAATGACCATCCGACCCCGCCCGCGATTAGGGCGAACGTAACGCCCAGGCTCCAGACTGGCGGGAACTTGCCGCCGTCCATCAGGAAATCGGCCACGAATATCTTTGCGCCGATATATACCAGGATCAGCGCCAGCGCATATTTCAGGTAGTGGAAGCGATGAACCATCGCCGCCAACGCGAAATACAGCGCGCGCAGTCCCAATATCGCCATGATGTTCGATGTGTAGACGATGAATGTGTCGGTCGTGATCGCAAAGATCGCCGGCACGCTGTCGACCGCAAAGACCAGATCGGCAAAGTTGATGACGATCAGCGCCAGCAATAGCGGGGTCGCCGCCGTCATCATCTTGCCCGTTACCGGATGCGGCATTTTCGCCAGAAAATGCTCACCATGCAATTCGGGCGTCACCCGGATGTGCCGCGAAATGAACCGCAGCACGGGATTGTTGCCGATGTCCATTGGCTTGTCGGCCGTGAACAGCATCTTGACGCCGGTGAAGATCAGGAAAATGGCGAAAAGATACAGCACCCAATAGGCTTCATGCAGCAGCACCGCGCCGCCGCCGATCATCAGGCCGCGCAGCACGATGACGCCTACGATGCCCCACAATAGCGCCCGATACTGATAGCGCGGGGGAATGGCGAAATAGGTGAAGATCAGGCTGATCACGAAGACATTGTCGATCGACAGCGCCTTTTCGATGAAATAGCCGGTAAAATATTCCATCCCCGGCTCCGGCCCGCGTGCGAACCATATCCACGCCCCGAACAGCATGGCGACGCCGATATAGAACAGGGACAGCTTCAGGCTTTCGGCAATGCCGATCTCCCGGTCCTCCTTATGCAGGAAACCCAGGTCGAACGCCGTCAGTGCGACGACGATCGTCAGGAAAGCCAGCCAGAACCAGGCGGGTGTCCCCAGCCAGTCGGCGAACAAAAATTCCATGAAAATACGCTCCTCTACAGCCATGCCGATCAGGATGTTCGGTGCGAGGAGAAGGGCGGGCCGCCCGTCAGTCGCATCGGATCATCCGATGCGGTCCGACATCACCCGCTCGCTCCGGTTGGAGCAGCGCGCCAGAGGGGCCCGGTCCGCAATCACGGGACATAATGCGACAATGCGCGCGGCTCAAGACAGTTCCGGCAGATTGTTTGCCAACTGGAACGAACTGCTGACTTTTCCATTCCCGCAGCGGGACCAACGATGATAGGACCAACGCGTCATAAGGCTGGATCGCCCGTCGTCTTGCCGCTTACGCACTGATGTTGCCGATCATCCGGCCACTTTCCTGCCAGGCGTGCCTGAACCGGCTGGATACTGCCCCACGGCATCATGACGGAGGATATATTGCGCCAGCCGATAGCGATCAGACGATGGATAGCCGCGACCTTGCTGGCGCTGACCGGGTGCGCGACCACGTCGCCCCATGCCACGCAGCCGCTTCCGCCGGGGTCGCTCTATGTCGCATTGGGCAGCTCCTATGCGGCGGGAGCGGGCATCGGGCCGATAGTCCCTGGGACGCCAAAGCGTTGCGGCCAGACCGTCAACAACTATCCCCGCCTGCTGGCGGAACGTCTGGGTCTGCACCTTGTGGACGCCAGCTGCGGCGGCGCGACGACCGCCAACATCCTTGGCCCATGGTCGGAACTGCCAGCCCAGATCGCGGCGGTCGCGCCCGATACGCGGCTGGTGACCGTAACCATCGGCGGCAATGATGTGGGCTATGTGCGCGACCTTTTCCAGACCATGTGTCGCGGTGCGCGCTGCCCGTCGGCGCTACCCGTCACTGACGCCGATTGGGCGACGCTGGAACGCAACATGCGCCAGATTGCACGCGACGTTCAACAGCGCGCGCCGCGCGCCAAATTGGTCTTTGTCGATTATCTGCGCATCATTCCCGACGGTGCCCTCTGCCCCGCAGTGGCGCTGAACCCGGATCAGGCCGCCCTTTCGCGTGAGAAATTCCGCCGCCTCGCATCCTTGACCGCGCGCGTCGCAAGGGATGAAGGCGCGATGCTGCTACCGGCGGGGAAACTGTCCGACGCGCACCACGCCTGTTCCAGCGAACCCTGGGCGCAGGCTTTTCCCGCAAAGGCCGCGCCCTGGCATCCGACGGCGGCTGGTCATGCCGCGATTGCCGATGCTCTAGCCGGGAAGCTCGCTCCCAGATAGGCCCGATAGGTCGTGCCCGCCCTGACGATGTCTTGCGCGGCCATGACGGTCGCGATTGTCGATCGCTACGGTCGAACGATGAAAATGGTTGAAGATGGCGCCATCATCTGCTGATCGGTTATCGACGGCAAAGGCGGCGAGGCGGGGTCATTTCCGCGCGACGGATTGCCAAGGATCGCTTTGGAAGGATGAACATGGGACGTTTGCAGGGAAAAGTGGCGCTGATCACTGGCGGCGCGCGCGGCATGGGCGCGGCGACTTCACGGCTGTTCGCGCAGGAAGGCGCGATCGTGGTGATCGCCGACATGCTGGAGGCGGAAGGCAAGGCGTTGGCGCAAGAGCTGGGCGGCGGCGCGAGCTTCGTGCGGCTCGACGTGGCGGACGAAGCGGGCTGGGCCGCGCTGACAGCGGACCTCTTGCAGCGTCATGGCCGGATCGACGCGCTGGTCAACAATGCCGGGGTGCTCAGCTTTGGCGAGTTGGTGACAGCGGATGTGTCCGAATTCGATCGCGTCTATGCGGTCAATGTGAAGGGGCCGTTCCTGGGCATGAAGCATGTCGGCGGCGCCATGCGTGCGGCAGGGCGCGGGTCCATCGTCAACATCGCATCGATCGACGGTTTTCGGGGTGCGAACGCGCTGGGCATCTATTCGTCCAGCAAATGGGCGGTGCGCGGCATGACGAAGACGGCGGCGCTGGAACTTGGGCCGCTGGGCGTGCGCGTCAATTCCGTGCATCCGGGCGGCGTCTACACGCCCATGGTCAACCCGGAAGCGAACCGCACGGTGGAAGAGCTTAATCACGGGCATCGCCGCGTGCCGTTGCAGCGCATCGGTCAGCCCGAAGAGATCGCCGCCGCCAGCCTGTTCCTGTGTTCCGACGAAGCATCCTACATCAGCGGAGCGGAACTGGCGGTCGATGGCGGCTGGGCGGCGGGCTATTATCATGAGGGCATGCCGGGGGCGCCCGCTTCGTTGTAAGCGGACTCCCCCCGGTCGCCGCGATCGTTATTTGCCGAACGTGCCGATATAGAGGCCGACCGGATGGCCCGTCTTGCCATCCGGGTCCTTGACGGCGAAGGCGATCCGGCGGCCATCCGGCGCGACGGTCGATTGATGGGCCTGCGCGCCAGAGGGGCTGACATGGGTCAGCGCGCGGCGAGACTTGCCGTCCATGGTGATGACGAAAATGTCGAAGCCCTTGCCTGAATTGGCGGCGGCGATTTCCGCGGCGCGGCTTTCACCCTTCATTTGCAGCAATTGTTGGACACCCGCTTTGGGATGGCCGCTGATGCCGCGATAGGGTCCGGCCGGGTCGGAGAGGATGTTGGCTTCCTCCAGCCCATAGCGTTCGTCCGGGAAGACGTGGGTTTCGTTGTGCGATGGCGTGGCATAGACCTTGCTGACTGCCTTGGTCGCGATATCGACCTTGTACATTTCACTGTCGAGGGTGGCGAATTCGGTGGTCCAGAACATCACTGACTTGCCATCGTCGATGAAGTCATAGGCTTCGGGAAAGCTGGCCGGGCCGGGTTGGCCGGGGCGGTAGTCATACAGGGACTGCTGATCGGTGAGCCGCGCGGTGCGACCGTCGTGGATGAGCTTTGCCATGGTGAGTTGCAGCCCCGTCGCGGTGGGTCGCGACCAGGCGATGTCGACCGATCCGTCGGCATTGGCGGCGCGCGCGATGGCGATGTCGCCCATTGCGCCGCTGTCGAGCGAGACAGGGCGAGCGAGCGATTTCGACATCCAGAATAGCTGGGTGCGCCCGGCGTCGCTTGCGCCCCCGCTGCCGCCCGCCATGCCCGGTGCGGCTTCGATCAGATAGCTGTTGTCGGGCAGATGAAAGATGCGGGTCACGAACTGGGTCTTGCCGAAGGCGCAAGTGAGGCAGCGGATCTTCTTCGTTCGCACATCGATTTCATAGGCCGGACTGTCAACCAGATCGTCCTTGGTGAAGGCGATGCGGCGACCGTCGGGCGACCAGTTGGGCCGGTTGCCCCAGTCGAGAATCCGTTCCTGATGGAAGGGTGCGGTCAGATAATCGATCCGGTCGGCTTTGCCGGACGAAGTGGGGGTAGCCATGACCGGAGCCGCCATCAGGGGCAGCGCGCCGAGCAGCATTGCGGCGTGCAAAAGGCGGGCGCGTGGGCCGCGCTTCCTGCCGGTTTGTCTGTTCATCACTTTCAGGCTCCTTTTTCGATTATTCTCAGATGATGGTGGCGAACGTCGCGTCCAGGCTTTGCAGGACGGCGGCGCGGGAAGGGATGGAGGCAGCGGCGCCAAGCGACTGCACGGCGATCGATGCCGCCACATTGGCTTCCCGCGCGGCGCTTTCGATATCGTCCCCACGAGCAAGCCCAGCGGCGAGGTAGCCGCAAAAACAGTCCCCCGCGCCGGTGGTGTCGACAACGGTCGCGGGCAGTCCGGCAATGCGCTTGATGCGGCCAGCCTGCGCGATGACCAATCCGTCAGCGCCCAATGTGACCAATAGGGCCTGGCTGTCTGTCAGACGAAGGCGGTCCCTGCTGTCGAGCAGGGTTGCGTCGTGCGATGCGGCCTGCTCCCCCGCGCCGGTGAGCAACGCCAGTTCGCTTTCGTTCATCACGATCAGGTCGCAAAGCGGGAGAAGTTGCCGAGCCTCGTCCGACGCGGGGGCGACGTTGAGGACGGTGCGTGCCCCGGCCTTGCGCGCCCGTTGGAACAATGCGGTAGTGGCGGCGACCGGCGTTTCCATCTGGGCAAGGCAGATGTCACCCCGGTCGATTTGCACCCCCGCCACCAATGCGTCGTCGAGATCGGCGTTGGCCCCGGCGATGTGGATGATCTGATTGTCGTGGGGCGATGTCGCGACCAAGGCGCACCCCGTAGCGGAAGCCGTGGCGTGCACCTGACCGCAATCCACACCATGGTCGGCCAATATTGCGACCATGTTCGCACCATCTTCGTCGGCCCCGACCGCGGCCAGTAAAGCGCACTGCGCTCCCGCGCGTGCTGCGCCCACCGCCTGGTTCGCGCCCTTTCCACCCAGCTGGTGGGTCAGGCCGGTCCCTGAAACGGTTTCGCCCGCACGGGGCAGGCGCGGCGCGCTGACGAGCAGGTCGACATTGATGCTGCCCAGCACAATGACCTTGCCTTCAGTCTGTGCGGTCGCTGGCACATCCGTCCTTGGCCCGTTCGTCACTGGCCCATTTGTCACTGGCCCTGCTCCAGCAATGCGAGCTTTGCGACGCGGCGGCGGAAATGTTCTTCATCGCTGAAACGCGCCGCCAGAAAATGCCGTATGATGTCGAGGGCGATTTGCGGTCCGGTAATCCATGCGCCGATGCAGAGCACGTTCACGTCGTCATGCACGACCGCCTGTCGCGCGACATAGGTGTCATGGGCGACGGCGGCGCGGATGCCCCGCACCTTGTTGGCGGCGATGCATGCGCCCGCGCCGGTCCCGCACAACAGGATGACGCGATCGGTCTGTCCATCCAGGATGGTCTGCACCGCCTGCCGGGTGACGTCGGGGAAATCCACCGGCTCTTCCGACCGGGCGCCCACATCGATGATGCGCCCGCTATGGCGGCCCAGCAGGTCGAGTACCGGCGGCCGCATTGGAAAGCCGGCATGATCGTTCGCGAAACCGATCACTTCGCGAAAGGGGATATCCTGTTCGTTCCCCGGCAATGTTTCTGTTGTTCCCACTGGTCCCCCAAGTCCGTCCGATTGCCCCATCGGGCGGTCGCCGACAGAATCGGACCTTCCCACTGGCGATTTGATAAAGCTGTGGTATGACCAGTTGAGAATCCAATCAAGGGGGACGGCAGAATGGCGAACGGCAGGGAAGAGCCGCTGGGACGTGGGAGGCTGGCGTCCTTTTGCGTGACGGCTCTGGCGATCCAGGCCTACGCCACGCTGGTCACGGTATTCCTGCCCGAATTTTACGCCAACGCCTTGGCCCTGCCGGTGGCGGCGGTCGGAACCGCGTTCATGACGGTGCGCGTTCTGGACCTGATGATCGACCCGCTGCTGGGCGGGATGATGGATGCGACGCGCACCCGATGGGGCCGCTACCGTCCCTGGCTGGCGGCGAGCGCGCCCATATTGATGCTGTCCACTTATGCCCTGTTCCAGGCGGAGCGTGGCGTTGGCATGGCCTATTTGTGGATATGGTTGTTCATCGCCTTCCTGGGTTTTTCCATGATCGTGCTGTCGCATCTGGCCTGGACCGCGACGCTGTCGACCAGCGCGACGGAGCGGACCCGCATCTTTGCCTGGTGGCAGGTTTTCGCGACGGCGGGGCAATTTTCGATCCTGGCCATCCTGCCGCTGGTGGCCAGCGCCTATCCGGGCGATCCGGCGGCGGGCATGCATGCTGCCGGTTGGGTGATGGTGCTGCTGATCCCCGGCGCGATCCTGCTGGCGTTGCGGACGACGCCTGAAAAGCGGCCCTCCCAAGGGGCGCAGGCCGCGCTGGCGGTCAGAGATTATGTCGCGCTGTTTTCCCAGCGGGCGGTCGTCAGTTTGGTGGTGGCCGACCTGCTGATCGCTCTGTCCACCGGGGTGGCCAATGCGGTGGCGCTGTTTTTCTATATGGGGCAGCTGGGGTTTGACCGCGCCATGGCCAGCACGTTGATCCTTATCGCCTATGCAGCCGCTTTCGTGGGCACGCCATTGTTCGCCAAGCTGGCCGGGCGGATCGGCAAGGCGCGTGCTTTGCAGGTGGGGGCATTATTGCAGGCGGCGTTGCAACTGGGCATGGCCGCCCAGCCTGTGGGTACGTTCTGGTTGACCGCTCTTAATGCCGCCGCGTTGGGGCTGTGCATACCGATTGCCTGGTTCCTGCCGCGTGCGTTGATGGCGGACGTCGCCGATGCAACGCGCGCGCGATTTGGCGTCGACCGCACCGGGTTGCTATATGCCACGCTCAACGGGTCGATGAAGCTGGCGCTTGGGTTGGCGGTCGGCCTTGCCTTCCTGCTGCTCGGCTGGCTGGGCTTTGATCCCGCTCATGCGGGCGACCCGCGCAACGCCGTGCCGCTGCGCACGCTGATCGGCATAGTGCCCGCCTTCTTTTCGCTGGGCGTGGTTCTGTGCATGATGCGTTATCCCGAAGCGTCCATGCGCGAGGCGAGCCGCAAGGCCGCCTTCGTCTGATTTTCCTGACAGTGAAAGCATAACCGATGAATCGTCGCGACCTGATCAAATCTTCCGCGCTGCTGATGCTGGCGGCCAGCGTGCCCGCCGTTGCGCGGCGCAAATCGACATCATTGCTGGGGAAGGATGGTGCGGGGGTGCAGCTATATATGTTCGACCCCGATCTTCACCGCGACTTTGACGGCACGCTGGCCAAGATCGCGGCGGCAGGCGTGCGGTCTGTCGAGATTGCGTCGCTGCACCGCCGTTCCCCGGCGGATTTCCGCGCCGCATTGGACAAGGCGGGGCTGAAATGCCGCAGCGCCCATGTCGCCGCATCGTCCGCCGTGCCGGGCGCATCCGGTCTGACATTCGAGGATCTGGGCAAGCTGGCGGATGACCTGAAGGTGCTGGGCGCACGCAACGCCGTGTTGCCGCTGTTCCAGTTTCCCAAGGACCCCGTGTGGGGGCCGCCGGTGTCGTTCATGTCGCTGATGCGTGCCGACAGCCCGCCATTGCCTGCCGAACGTTATGAACGAATGGCGGATTTCCTGAACCAGACCGGCGCTGTCCTGAAGAAACAGGGCATCATGATCGGCTATCACAATCATAATGGTGAGCTGGCGCCGATTGGCGACAAGACCGGCCTGCAGATCATGCTGGAACGGACTGACCCCGACATTGTCGATTTCGAAATGGATGCCGGGTGGCTGGCGGCGGGCGGGCAGGACCCGGTTGTCTGGTTGCAGCGCTATCGCGGCCGGTTCAACCAGATGCACGTGAAGGACATCAGGGCCGACACGGTGGTCAATTATCATCTGCAGCAAAAGCCGACGGAGGTGGGATCGGGCACGATGGACTGGCCCGCCATCCTGAAGGCGGCACGGGTCTCCGGCGTGCGCAATTTCTTCGTGGAACAGGAACCGCCATTTCCCGGCGCGCGCATCGATTCGCTGAACAAAAGCCTGTCCTATCTTCGCACGGTGGAGGCCGCAGGATGATCCGCGCCCATTTCCTGAGCAAGGCCGTCGTCGCATCGCTGCTGGCGACCGTTGCCATGCCTGTCGATGCGCAGAATGACGCTGCGCCCGCGCCGTTTTTCGATGACGTGACCGACACTCATATGCCCGTTTCCAAATATCTCCACGCGCTGGACGTGGCATTGGTGGATGTGGATGGCGACGGTGATCTGGACGCGGCGATTGCCGTCGAAATGAGTGCGAACCGGCTTTACATCAACGATGGACAGGGGCGCTTTACCTGGAAGCAGGGGGCGCTGGGCACGAAGGCGCATGACACCGAACATGTGCTGTCCGCCGACTTCAATCGCGACGGTCATCCCGACCTGATCTTCGTTGCGGAGGAGGATCACGCCCATCAGCTGTTCATGGGCGGGCCGGGCGGTGCGTTCACCGACGCATCCGACCGGCTGCCGAAGATGAGCGAGGGCAATGGCCTGGCGGTCGGCGACGTCAATGGCGATGGATTGCCCGACATAGTGATCGGCAATTCAGCCGAAGACCGGCCCGGCAAGCCGCGCGCTTCGGCGCAGAATTTCCTGTGGTTGAATGATCCAAAGCAACCCGGCACCTTCATCGATGCGACGGCGACCCATCTGCCCGCTGTCGAAGACGATACGCAGGACATCGCGCTGGCCGATGTGGATGGCGACGGCGACCTGGACATGGTGGTCGCCAACGAAAGTCCGCCCAGTCGCCTGCTGCTGAACGACGGCAAGGGGCGGTTCCGGGATTCTGCCAAGGGCCTGCAACTGCTCACGCCGCTGGAAACGCGCGAAGTCCATGTGTTCGACGCCAATGGCGACAAGCGCCCGGACATATTGTTCCTGAACCTGACCAGCAACAACAAGGCATGGGTCAAGGACCCGCAGGCCCGGTTGCTGATCAACAAGGGCAAGGGCAAATTCCGCGACGAAACCAAAACGCGCCTGCCCGCCAACCGCTTTTCCAGCTGGGGCGGCATGGTGATGGACTTCAACCATGATGGCGCGATGGACCTGATCGTCGGCGCGATCGATGTGCCGGGGTTCAAGCCATTGCAGCTGCGCGCCTATGCCAATGACGGCAAGGGTCGCTTTACGGATGTTACCGCTTCGGCGATTCCCGGCGCGACTGTCGCGCGCAGCTGGAGCATGGCGAAGGGCGACGTGAATGGCGATGGCGTGGAGGATCTGTTCGTCGGCAGCTGGGGCACGCAGGCGCGGCTGTTGCTGGGCAGGGCGAAGCAATAGGGTCGGGTCCGCGTTCCACTGGGTGGAATAGGGCGTGCCCTGCAACTCGGAAATTGCAGCGTGCCCCGCTGCTTTGTAAGCCCAGCGTTGTGAAGCGGGGTGAGGAGCAGGCATGGAGCGGCGGCACGAGCATGATGAGGCGCGGATCGCGCTGGCGCGGGAGATGTTCGACGTCGCCCTGACCGCCGTGTCGGCGGAGCGATGCCTACCATCCTATCTGCCGCCGCCGCCGGAGGGCAAGCGGCTGGTCCTGGCCGTGGGCAAGGCGGGCGCGGCCATGGCGCAGGTCGCGCTGCGCCATTCGCAGCCGGACACGCAGGCGATCATATTGATCCCCTATGGCCACGGCCTGCCGCCGGGCAGCTTTCCCGACGACGTCCTGCTGATAGAGGCAGGGCATCCCCTGCCCGACCAGCATGGGTTGAGCGCGGCGCAGACGATCCGGGAGGCTGTGCGCGGCCTGGGGGAAAAGGACCAGTTGCTGGCGCTGATTTCGGGTGGCGGCTCCGCCTTGCTCGCGCTTCCAGCCAAGGGGGTGTCGCTGGACGACAAGCGGCGGGTGACGCGTGAGCTGTTGTTCTGCGGGGCCACGATTTCACAGATCAACTGCGTGCGCACCCATTTGTCGCAGGTCAAGGGCGGGCGGCTGGCGGCGCTGGCCTATCCCGCGCAGGTGGTCACTTTGGCATTTTCCGACGTGCCGGGGGATGACCCCGCGCTGATCGCGTCGGGGCCGACTGTCGCTGATCGAACGACGTTGGCGGACGCGCGCCGCGTGATCGAGCGCTATCGCATCACGGTGCCGGACAATGTCATGGCGGTGCTGAACGACGATCGGCATGCAACGCCGCGTCCGGGATCGCCCGAATTGGCGCGCACACAAACGCGGATAGTGGCGCGCAACCGCATGGCGCTGGAGGCGGCGGGTGAAGTGGCTGCGGCGGCGGGCTATCGGCCCGTCTATCTGGGCGACGATCTGGAAGGGGATGCGACGGAGCTGGGCATCGTTCACGCGGCGCTGGCATTGCATCATCAACGCAAAGGCGGACGCTGGGCGCTGTTGTCAGGCGGCGAAACCACGGTTCTGGTCGGCAACCCGTCGGGCAGCGGCGGGCGGAACAGCGAATATATGTTGAGCCTGGCCATGTCGCTGGACGCAGCGCCCGGCATATCTGCGCTGGCGTGCGACACGGACGGGATCGACGGCGCGGGCGGGCATGCCGGAGCGATCATCGACGCAACGACCCTGGCGCGCGCCCGCGCCGGAGGTGTTTCGGCAAGCGGGATGCTGCGGGAAAATAACAGCTTTGGATTTTTCAACGCACTGGGCGATCTGATATTTACCGGGCCGACGCGCACCAACGTCAATGATTTTCGCGTGACCCTGATCGACGGATGATCCCGCCGCACGCGGTCAGGCGGCGCCGGGTTCCTGGATTTTCCAAGCCGCGCCGATGGCGAAATGGCTGAGGATCAGGTCATCGGCCAACAGGACGTCGCCTGTCCGAACGGCGTCGTACACCTTGCGGTGGTGATCGACCAGAAACTCCCGCGCCATGGGGCTGCCCGCGATGCGTTGCCGACGTTCGACATGGGACCGTTCCAGCAAGTGGGTGATGGTGCCATAGATTGTGGACAAGGCGGGCGAATGGGCGGCGGCGACGAGCTGGGTGTGAAAATGCAGGTCGGCATGCCCGCCCCTGGACACGTCGCCGATCGTTGCTTCGATGTCGTCAAGCGCCTGTTCGATCAGCCGGTGATCGTCGGCTGTCGCGCGGGCGCAGGCCAGGCGCAGCGCCTGCCGTTCCAGCGCGATCCGTACTTCGACGATGTCGTCGATAATCGCGGGCTGCTGGGCCAATGCGAGTGAAAAAAATTCGCCCAGCACGGCTGCGTCCGGGATGCGCACCGTGCTGGCGCGGCCATGGCGCGTTTCCAGCACGCCGATCATCTCCATCGCCCGCACGGCTTCGCGGACGGCAGGGCGGCTGACCCCCAGGATGATCGCCAGTTCCCGTTCGCTGGGCAGGCGCTGGCCGGTTTCGACGCCGCCGTTCACCAGCAAATCGCGCAGATGCGCGAGCACCCGGCGATAACCGGACGTTTCCGGCTCTGTTGTCATGGATGCGCACTCGATCGTCATCTCCACGCCTTATCGTTCGCGGGTGCGGCTGGCCAGTGATTTGGTCATGCGTCCATATGATGAGACAGCAGCGCGAATGAGTTGACTTGCGGTAGCGTTCAAGCTGCACCGCGATGGGAAAAGGAGAGACGTTCCATGACAGGCAAACATGTTCTGATGGCGGCGGCGATGGCTGCTTTGCCCGTTTTCGCTTTGTCCGCGCAGACTTTCACGCGCGGAGAGCCGGTTCCGGCGACGATGCCGCTAGGTGACAAGCCCGGCAATCCGATCGTGGATATGCCGCCCGGACAAAAGCTGATTTCGCCCTTTGGCGAGCGTCCGGCCTTTTCGCCAAAGGGCGACAGATTGGCCTTCATCGGCAAATCCTATGGCGATGCGTTCGAATATGACATGGCGACCGGGCGGGTGCACAACCTGACCGACCATGCGCCCAGCGAAGGATATTTGCGGGTAAGCTATTTGGCCGACGGCAGCTATACACTGCTGGGGCCGCGCATATTGGGCAAGACGCGGGAAGAAACGCGCATGGGCCGGATCGAATTATTCTGGATGGACGCTCAGGCTTCCCGCGCGCCGGTGCCACTGGGCATCACCGTGTTTGAAGGCGTCGCCGTCAGCCCACGCAGCAACATGATCGCGTGGAGCCAGTTTACGCCGCCGTCACAAGGGCAGAAGCCTGCGACCACAATCTATACCGCGCGCGTGGCGGTGAACGGCGCATCGGCCAAGCTGGAGGATGTGCGCAAGATCGTCACGACCACCGAATGTTTTGTGGAAGCGCAGGACTTCCTGCCCGGCGACAAGGGACTGACCATGCCCTGTTATAATTTTGGCACCGGGCCGAGCGGCGTGGTGACAAAGATTTTGTCGGTGGATTTCGCGACGAAGAAGATTACCGAATATCCAACGCCCCCCGACCTATATGCCGAAGTCGAAGCGATTTTGCCGGACGGTAAGCGCACGATGGTCGAATGCGCGCAGGATCGCGCCAAGGGCATGGACCTGTGCGTGCTGGACCTGGACCCCAAAAAGCCGCGCTACACGCGCATGACCGACATCGTGCAATATGGCGGCTGGAAATATGGCAATCCGGTTGTTCATCCCAATGGCCGGATAATGGCGGCGCAGGTCGGGTCCGCGAACGTCATTGACGCAGGCGTCGGTCAGGGCATCGTGCTGATGGACCTGGCGACCGATTTCTAGAGCGATTTTCACGCGATTTGAATGATGGCTGGTTAGAGCATTTTCTAAGCAGATGGCGTCATCTGCTGACTCGGAAAATGCGGAAAATCAAAGGCAAATAGAGCATGTCCGATTCAGTATGATCGGATCATGTTCTAGGAAATCGCGGAAAACAAGGATTTGGGGCGGCGATCTGATTCTACCAGATCACCGCCCTCAACCTGCATCAGGCGATCATCAGTTGTACCGCTTCGAACATATCGACCGGCGGCAGGTCGAACCATAGATGGTCGCTGTCGCCGCTGCGCCGCTTGCCGCGCACGGACTTGCCCGCCACCAGCATCTGCGCATTGCTGCCGACCGCGCCGCGCACGCCCAGTTTCAGGCCATGGGCGACAATGGGATCGGTATAGTGCGTATCGCGCTGGCCCGAATAGTTGATGACATGCACCAGCAGCTTGCCTGTGTCCGCCTGCTTCATCACCATCAGTTCCAGCGGGCCATCGCCCTCTAATATTAGTGGCGGCGGCGGCGCGTAGCGGGCGATCAGGCTTTCGAACAGCACGCGATGTGCGTCCAGCCCGTCGCGATAATAGAGCCAGTCGGGCAGCCATGGGATGTGCACATGATGCCCCTTGCCATGGGCCATCACGAGCGCGCCTGCGTCGTCGCGCGCGGGTTGGCCCGGTATCGCATAGGAAAATTCGGGCGGACCGAAACGCTGGTCCGGTGCGAAGGGAAGAAGGCTGGTCGCGCCAGTGCGCGGCGTTACCGGAAAGAAGTCGGCATCCACAGGCATCCGCCCCGGTCCCATGTCGATGGCGGCCTTGCTCATGTCGAGCGACCAGCCATGGCCATTGACCGGTTTGCCGAAGCTGTCCACCGGACTGGATTTCATGGCGGGGGTCGGTCGTGGCCTGCCCCCTTGCCCGGTTGCGCCAGTATAGCCGGTCGCAATGACGAGGCCGCCCGCTTCCACAAAAGCATCGAGCGCAACTGCTTCCTCGTCGCCCAAGGTCATGACATGGGGCAGGATGATGACATCATAGGACCGGTCACGCGTCGCTTCGCGAATGTGCTGGCCGTTGGTCATCCAGAAGGGAAGGCGGGCGTCGACCAGCGCCTTGTACACGCCGCGTCCGGCATTTCCGCTGTAGCGACCCAAGCCGGGTTTTGGCCCCTGGAACACAGAGCCGCTATTATAGATGGCAATCCGCGCGCCCGGTACGAGCCCCGTATAATGCCGTTCATTGGCGGCGTGCCAATGGAACAGGCGCGACAGCGGCGGCAGGTAGCGCGGATCGTTCTGGTCCGCGATCGTGCCCATGAGGTAGAGATCCAGCTTTGCCCCTGTGCCCAGCGCCTGCGCAAAGCGGACCATATGGTTGGCGCTGTTTTCGGTCACTTGCCGCCACGGATAGTCGATATGCGCCGCGGAAGTAGCGGAAAAGGCATTGCCCGGAGCGAGCGCCATCAGTGCGCGGGTCTGTTCCCCCATCGCATAAGGCCATTCCGGGGGCTTGCGCGACACTCTGCGTTGAACTTCGCCACGGGCGACGATCCCGCCAAAAAAATCCATCAACGGCGCATTGGGACGTGTGGCCTGGAGCACGGCGCGCGCCTTTTGCGAAAGCTCCGTCGAAACCTGTGCCTGGAAACGCTGATATGCGCCCCAGTTGGGGTCGGTGCCGTCGTCGGTTTTCGGCAGGTCGAGCTTGTAAAGATCGCGGAATTGCCGTCGGCAGTTGTCGCAAACGCAAATGCCGTGATCGACATCGGAATAGTCGGTCCGCACAAAGTTGACCATGTTGAAAAACAGCCCGTCGACGTCATGCCGTTCGACGCCTTCTTTCAGGATCTGGAGACTATAATCCTGCGCCCATCCACCATTGGGACATGCCTGATAGGTGCCTGCATATTCGCGCGGCGTGCCGTCGCGATTGCGCATGAACCATTCCGGGTGCGCGTCATAGGCGGGCTTCAACGCCTTCGACAGGTCGAAACGGCCAATATAGGCAAGGCCCTGGGCATGGGCAGCGGCCACCATCTCCCCCGAAAAGTCGCCCTTCAGATAGGGATTGCGATAGTGCAGCGACAACTGGCTGGGATAGAAGGCGACGATGCCCCCGATATTGGAAACGATGACGTTCGCGCCGAAGTCCCGCGTCGCCCGCGCGATTTCCTGAGGGTCCTGCAGCACGTCGATTTCGCGCAAATTGGTTTGCAGCACGCGATATTCATGTTTCCACCATTCGCGCCGGTTGAAGCTGCTGTTCGCGGTCGCCGACCAGGCAGGAACGGGGATCGCGCTGAGCATGGCGGTTGCGGGCAATGCGCGAACCATGTCGCGACGCGTGATTGGGCCAGTAGCTTTCAATCCCATCCTGCTGCTTCCCCTGATTGTATCGAGTGGGGGTCAGTCTGCGCCGCCCAGTCGACGCAGGCAATGAATGCGCCGGACCGTTCCGCGATATGGAACGGGAAATCGTTCGATGTCGCGGCTGTTCCGCATCGCGGAATGCGCACTATCGCGCGGTTGATCGTCTGTTTAGTCCATCTGCAATCTTGCCGACGACAGCATGAAGGATGGGCATGAATATCCCGGAACGATTTTTTCTGGCGAGCGGGCAGTTCGGAATGTTGGCATCGTCCCGTCGGCGTGATGCGCAGCCAGTTTGCGATAACTGAAGGGGCGGGGGTGGCCATGACCTGGGCACAAAATTACGATCCATTCGGCAATGGCTTGTTATCGGCCCTTGTCGCGGCGACCCCTGTCGTCGTGCTGTTGGGGGCAATCGGCCTGTTCCATGTCCGCGCCCATATCGCCGCGTTGATGGGTCTGGGTGCGGGGCTGGCCGTTGCGGTGCTGGCGTTCGGCATGCCGGCCGGTCTGGCGGTGCGGGCGGCGGGATTTGGCGCGGCCTATGGGTTGTTGCCCATCGGCTGGATCGTGCTCAACATCATCTTCCTTTACCAGCTGACCGAAACGACCGGGCAGTTCCATGTGTTGCGGGGCGCGATCACGTCGATCACCGCCGACAGCCGGTTGCAACTGCTGTTGATCGCATTCTGCTTCGGCGCTTTTTTCGAAGGAGCGGCAGGGTTCGGCACGCCGGTTGCGGTAACCGGCGCGATGCTGATCGGCCTGGGCTTTACCCGGTTGCAGGCGTCGGGTCTTTCGCTGATCGCCAACACCGCGCCCGTCGCCTTTGGCGCGTTGGGTACGCCGCTGGTCACCCTGGCAGGGGTGACGGGCCTGCCGTTGTTGGAACTGTCGGCGATGGTGGGGCGGCAGATGACGCCATTCGCGATCATCGTGCCCATATGGTTGCTGGTCGCCTATTGTGGCTGGCGGCGCACGATGGAGGTTTTGCCCGCCGTGCTGGTCGCCGGGGTCAGCTTTGCGACGGTGCAGCTTCTTATTTCCAACCTGCATGGGCCGTGGCTCACTTCGATCGGCGCGGCGCTTGCGTCCATCGCCGCGCTCATCGCATTTTTGAGGGTCTGGCAACCTGCGCGGACCATGCACGTCAACGAGGCGCGGCTGGCGCCCGGCGACGAGCGTGACATGGCGGCTGCGGAGGATAGCGCGCATGCGGTCGCACTGCATGATCCAGCCGCCGTCCGTCGCGCCTGGATGCCCTGGATCATCCTGACCGGCTGCGTCTTTCTGTGGGGGCTGCCGTTCATGAAGCAGGGGCTGGATGCCCTGTTCGCGTTGCGCCTGCCCTTTGCGGGGCTGGACGGCGTCATCCAGCGCCTGCCGCCGGTAGTCGCTGAGCCGGAATTTGAAAAGGCGGTCTACAACCTAAATATCCTGTCGGCGACGGGCACTGCCATATTGGTCGCGGCGATCGCGTCCGCGCTGCTGCTGCGCGTGCCCGCACGCACGGTGGGGAGGGTTTATCTGCGCACCTGGAAACTGGTGTTCCCGTCCCTGCTGACGATCGCGGCGATGCTGGCGCTTGGCTATCTCACCCGGTTTGGCGGGATTGACGCGTCGATGGGTCTGGCCTTTGCGGCGACGGGATTCTTCTATCCCTTCTTTGGCACCATGCTGGGCTGGCTGGGCGTGGCGGTCACCGGGTCGGACACGGCGTCCAACGTCCTGTTCGGCGGACTGCAGAAGATCACGGCAGAGCAGCTGGGCCTGTCGCCGGTGTTGATGGCGGGCGCGAACAGCGCGGGCGGCGTCATGGGCAAGATGATCGATGCGCAGAGCATCGTCGTCGCATCCACCGCGACCCAATGGTTCGGGCAGGAAGGCCGCATCCTGCGCCATGTCTTTGTCCACAGCCTGGTGCTGGGCAGTTTGATCGGCCTTTTCGTGATGCTTCAAGCCTATGTCTATCCGTTCACCCTTCTTGTCCCCTGACGAGGCCAGCAGCGTGCGTGATCCAAATGCCGCCGCGCGCACCTTGCTGGAAAGCGTCTATCTGGAGGCGATCGAGGCCGTGCGCGGCGAACGGCTGGTCGAAGCGCTGGGGCGACCGGATGGGGACTGCTGGCGCATTCGGCATCATGGCGCGGTGGTCGACTGGCCCTTGCCGGTCGGCGGGCGCATCGTCGTCGTCGGCGCGGGGAAGGCCGTCGGTTCGCTGGCCAAGGGGTTGGAAGCGCTGTTGGGTGATCGGATCACCGACGGGTGCATCATCGTCAAGCATGGCCATCACGAACCGCTGACCCGCATCCGCCAGCTGGAAGCCGGGCATCCCATCCCCGATGCGCAGGGCGTGGAGGCGACGTGGGAAATGCTGCGCACGGTCGAGGGATTGACCGATCGCGACAATGTGATCGTGCTGCTGACCGGTGGCGCTTCGGCGTTGATGGTTGCGCCTGTCGACGGCGTTACGCTGGAGGAAAAGGCCGCCGTCACCGACGTGCTGCTGCGGTCGGGCGCGTCCATTGAGGAAATCAACTCCGTCCGCAAGCGGCTGTCGCGGGTCAAGGGGGGAAGGTTGCTGGAGCGGATCGGCCCTGCGTCGGTCTTGACCCTGATGATATCCGACATACCCAGCGGCGACATCGGCATGATCGGGTCAGGGCCGACCATCGCGGCGGGCGAGGGGCAAGTGGACGCGATGGCGATCCTTGCCCGCTACGGCCTGGATGGGCAGGTCCCTCCATCGATCAGTTGCGCGCTTGCCGGGAAACAGGATTGTGCCCGTCCGGCGCGGGGGCGGAGCGAGGCGCTGTTGCTGGCGGACAGTGGCACGTTGGTGGCCGCCGTGCACGGCATCGCCGCGCGGCAGGGGCTGGCCGTGCGCGATGTGGATACTGCCATGGCGGGCAATACCCATGACGCGGCGGCGACCATGGCTGACGCCTTGCTTGCCGTGCCGCAGCAGGAGCGCCCGGTGCTGCTGGTGGCGGCGGGTGAAACCACGCTTCGGGTGAAGGGCGACGGCCTGGGCGGACGTAATCAGGAATATGCGCTGGTGGCCGCAATGGCTCTGGCGGGATCAAGGGGTGTAGCGCTGCTTTCCGCAGGCACGGATGGGACCGATGGACCGACCGACGCCGCAGGCGCCTTTGCCGACTGCGCGCTCATCCAGCGCGCATTGGCGGCAGGAATCGATCCCACGGATTCGCTGAAGCGCAATGACAGCCATGGGCTGTTGGAGGCTACGGGCGATCTGTTTCACACGGGGCCAACCGGCACCAATGTCATGGACCTGGTCCTGGGCATCGCGTTCTGACCGGCTCAATCAGAAGAAAGCGGAAGATATATGGTAAAGCTGGCGGCCAATCTGTCGATGATGTTCCAGGAACTGCCCTTTATCGACCGCTTCGATGCGGCGGCAAGGGCCGGTTTTGCGGGCGTCGAGTTCATGTTTCCCTATGACCATGACGCGCAGCAGGTGGCGGCGTGTGCGCGACAATGCGGGCTGGAGGTGGCGCTGTTCAACCTGCCAGCGGGTGATTGGGCAGGCGGAGAACGCGGCATCGCAGCCCTGCCTGACCGGATCGAGGAATTCCGCGAAGGCGTTGCGAAGGGACTGGATTATGCCCGCATATTGGGCTGCCCCCGCCTTCACCTGATGGCCGGCAAGGCTTTGGCGAGCGCGGAAAACCGTTCCGTGCTGGTGGCGAATATCCGTCACGCCGCCGACCTGGCCGCCGACGCGGGGGTGGAGATATTGATCGAGCCGATCAACACGCGCGTCGATATTCCGGGCTATTTCTACGGCACCACCGCGCAGGCCCTGTGGGTCATCGACGAAGCTGACCGCGCCAATGTCCGGCTGCAATATGACATTTATCATATGCAGATCATGGAAGGGGACCTTGCCCGCACGATCGATCGGCTGTTGCCCCGGATCGGCCACATCCAGTTGGCCGACAATCCGGGCCGCGCCGAACCGGGCAGCGGGGAAATCAACTATCCTTGGCTGCTCAACCACATCGACGCGATTGGTTATGATGGCTGGATCGGATGCGAATATCGACCGGCCAGCGACACGGAAGCGGGCCTGATCTGGGCGCGCGACTATCTGAAATCCGGGAGGGCGTGACATGAAGATCGGTTTTATCGGCCTGGGCATCATGGGGCGGCCCATGGCCGGACATTTGCAGGCCGCCGGGCATGCGATCTACAGTTGCGCCAATCGCGCGCCCATGCCCGATGAATTGCGGGAAGGCGGCGCGGTTGCCTGCGCGACGCCCGCACAAGTCGCGGCGAATGTGGAATGCGTGATCCTGATGCTGCCCGATACGCCGGACGTCGAACGCGTGTTGTTCGGCGCGGACGGCGTTTCCCAGGGGTTGAAGCCAGGCACGACGGTCATCGACATGAGCTCCATCGACCCGATCGCCACGCGGGATTTTGCAGGGCGGATCGAAGCGTTGGGCGGGGAATATGTCGATGCACCGGTTTCAGGGGGTGAGGTTGGGGCGCGCAATGCAGCGTTGACCATCATGTGCGGCGGCAAGGCGGACATATTTGAAAAGGTTCGCCCCCTGCTGGAACGGATGGGCAAGAATATCACGCTGGTCGGCGATGTCGGCGCGGGGCAGGTGACGAAGGTCGCCAATCAGATCATCGTCGCGCTTAACATCGAAGCTGTGTCCGAAGCGCTGGTGTTCGCGTCGAAGGCCGGGGCTGATCCCGCCCGCGTGCGAGAGGCCCTGATGGGCGGCTTTGCTGCATCGCGCGTGCTGGAAGTGCATGGCCAGCGCATGATCGACCGCAGCTTCGATCCCGGTTTCCGCATCCGGTTGCACCAAAAGGACCTGAGCCTGGCGCTGGCGGGAGCCCGTTCGCTTGGGATCGCTTTGCCTGCAACCGCGAACGCGCAGCAGCTCTTCAGCGCTTGTGTCGCGCATGGCGATGCCGACAAGGATCACTCCGCGATGGTGACGGCGCTGGAACGGGCTGCTAACCATGACGTGGGCACGGCATGATTATGCGGTGCGAATGTTTCGCCGGGCAACCGGCTTTCGTTAGGAGAATTTCATGAACAGCAATCGACTGACTGGCCGCCGCATCATCGTATTCGGTAGCGCCACGGGTATCGGTGCGGCCACGGTCAAGCGTCTGGCTCAGGAAGGCGCGCGGGTCTGCGCCGCCGACATCAATGTCGATGGCGCGACGCAGGTCGCTGCGGAAGCGGGTGGCGAAACCTTTGCCGTCCATGTCGATAT
Source organism: Sphingobium sp. ZW T5_29 (assembly GCF_044987515.1). Classification (NCBI taxonomy): domain Bacteria; kingdom Pseudomonadati; phylum Pseudomonadota; class Alphaproteobacteria; order Sphingomonadales; family Sphingobiaceae; genus Sphingobium; species Sphingobium sp. ZW T5_29. Next base: position 99,291 of record NZ_JBJDRM010000009.1, on the reverse strand, counting down.
TTCCGATGAGGCTTCGGTGCAAAAGGCCGTCGAGGCTGCGGTCGAGCGTTTTGGCGGGCTGGACGGGGCGCATATCAATGCCGCCGACCTGCGCGTCATCATGGAAGATAGCGATGCGCTTAACGTTGACCTCGCCGTGTTCGATCGCACCGTGGCCGTTAACCTGCGCGGTCATTTGCTGTGCACCCGCGCTGTGTTGCCCCACCTTACCAAGAATGATGCGTCGGCCATCGTCTATACCAGTTCCGGTTCGGCCCATGGCGCCGAGCCGACGCGGCCTTCCTATGCCATGACCAAGGCGGGCGTGAATGCGTTGATGCGCCATGTTGCTTCGCGCTGGGGCAGGGAAGGCGTTACCGCCAACGTCCTGGCTCCTGGCTTTACCGTTACCGGTGAAATGAAAAAGCAGATGGAAGCCAACGCCGTCGAAGCCAAGCGTTGGGCGGATCATTTCATGGCCGGAACGCCGCACACGCGGTTGGGCGAGTCGGAAGATCATGCTGCGGTCGTCGCGCTGCTGCTGTCCGACGATGGTCGCTGGATCAACGGGTCGATCGTGGACGTCAACGGCGGTTCGTTGATGCGCGGATGATGCGCTGGCCGCGACGCATCTCCATAGGAGGGCGTCGCGGCCCGCTTTCAATATAGGGCGATGACCCGCGCGGGCATGCCCGTCGCCTGATCGAGCGGCGCAACGCCAGCGAACAGGATGCCGCCGGACGCAGGCGCGCGATCCAGATTGGTCAGCCCCTCCAGACCCCATCGTCCGCTGCGCAGCCACGCCAGATGCACTGGAAAGTCCGGCATGGATTCCCCGGCGTCCAGGGACATGGTGTCGACAGCGATGCCCTTCGCGTCGCGTTTCATCAGCATGTCCATCGCCGCAGCATCGAAGCCGGGGCTTTTGCGCCGTTCGGCCGGTGACATGCGGCCATAGCGCGCCATCATGGCGAGCGGGTCCCAACCGGACAGCATCGCAACACAGGCGCCCGCGGGAATGCGGCCATGGCGACGTTCCCACGCGATGATGTCGTCCGGCATGACGCGGGCGTCGCGGTCTTTGCCAGCCTTTTGCCGGATGTCGATGATGACGAGGGGGACGATCAACTGGCTGATCGGCATGTCACCGACCGACGCGCCATCGGGCGCGAAGTGGCGCGGTGCGTCGAGATGGGTTCCGGTATGTTCGACGATCGCGACGCGGTTGAGCGCCATCCCGACCTTTGAACCGGACCCCTGCACTGCTTCCATTGACAGGCGACCCGGCGTGAAGGCGAAGGCTTGCGTCAGTTTATGGGTGAGGTCCAGCACATGCAGTTGCCGCCCGTGCAGGGACAGGCTGGCCGTGTCGGGCGTGATGGCAGCGGCGTTCGCGCGTGATCCGCTGCCCAGAGCGAGGGTCCCCAAAGCGGTCAGGGCCAGAATGTCGCGGCGATCCATCATGATGTGCGTTCCCGGTGATTCAGATCAGGTCGACGGCGACGACTTCGTGAAAATCGACATAGGGCACTTCTACCTCAACCCATCCGTCGCTGCTTTGCATTGGGGCGGTCACATCTGCGGTCAGGAGCCGCGCCCGCGCAGCACGCCGGTCCTGCGGAATTTGCAGGCGAACGCGATAGGGTCCGGTCCTGATCGCTTCACGATAGCTTCCCCGCATCGCCATCGGGTTGTTGAGGTTGACCAGATGGGCGGTCACGGATTTTTCCTGCCGCCAGCAGGCGATGTCCAGCAGCCCCGGCCCGTCGATCTGCAGTGGGTGGGATTCGTCATGCGCCCATTCGAGCATCGCCTGCATCAGGCGTAGATGGTCGCCGTGGCTCAGTTCGGCGAAGGTGCGGTCAAGGTCCATGGGCAGATAGACGACGCGGCCCTGCCCGACCTGACGGCAGATCGCCATGGGTATGTCGGTGTCCCTTTTATCCGTGAAGACCCGCTCCATCGGCAGGTCGGGATAGGTTGGGACCAGCGTCAGCGCCACATCCGCTGGATTGCGGGCGGTGACGGGCTGGCGATGGAGCGGCCCGATCGTGCGGCTGACCTTGCCAAGCTGTGCCATGGCGGGATGGGTGTGGCGCAAGGTGAGATAGGCGTTTTTGAGCGGCCCTTCCGGCTTCCCTGCCACTGAACAGCCGAACAGGTCCGCCAGCCCGAAGTCCGGCCTCTGCCGCCCTTCGCCGTCGAACAATGACGTCTGATAGGTCGCGACGACCCGTCCGCCGCGCGCTACGAAGGCGCGTATCTGGTCGCATTGCGCGTCGGACAGGACGGCTGCATTGGCCAGGATGATGGTGCGGAAACGGGACAGGCTGGCCTGGTCAAGGAAGCCTTCGTCAACAAGGTCGAACGGTATCCGTGATTCCAGCGCCGCCTGATAAAATCCCGCCCCGTGCCTTTCCAGTTCCTCGCGCTTGGTCCAGCCGCCCAGATAGGCGGTCGTCGTTGGCGCGTGAACCAGCGCGATGCGGGCCAGATTTTGCGTGTTGCGCAGATAATCTTCGTTCGCATGATGCCAGCCATAGATTTGTCGCACGACGTCCATCCAGCGCAGGTCGAGCGGCTTGGCATTGAACTTGGTGATCCAGGGACGTGCGCCCTGGGCAATCGCCCCTGCGGCCCAGATTTGGATTTCGGCGGGGTCCTGCACCGAATCCTTCCACCTGTAGGCCTCTTCAACGCCAACGGAGATGATATGGCCGACCGGCTTGTCCTGCATGAAGGCGCGCAGTTCGCGCGTGTAGCGGCCCGCGCCCCAGACTTCGGGACCTGTCGCCCAGGTGGAATGGATGGCGGATCGCGCCTGCCGGTCGCAGAATGCCAGCGGAAGCCGTTTGGAAAGGGCTGGCCCATCCAGATCCACCAGGCCCCGACGGTCGCCGCCGGGAATGAAGAAGGCTTGGGGCCGATATTTGCGCGCTGCTTCGTTCCACAGGTCGATGAGTGCGAAGGACCGCTGTTCAATCCAGTCGGCGTAAAGCCGCCCCTCCGGCTTTGATGGGTCCGGGTCGGCGGGGATTTCCTGTCCGGTCGCGGCGCGGTAGAGGGTTTTGCAGCTCTGGCAATAGCAGGTGCCGCTGCCGTTCCAGCGATTGCCGAAGAAGCCATCTATCGGATAGCGCCGGGCGATTTCCTCGATAACCTTTGGCATCAGTTCGAAATTATAGGGACCATAGGCGCAGGTCAGCGTCAGGTCCGGCGCGCTGCCGTGGCGTTTGATCTTGCCGTCCTGCCCGGTCAGCGCCCATTCGGGATGAGCGGCGGCGGCAGCGGCGTTCATGGCGTGCGGGTCGATCCGCGCGAGCACGCGCATCCCCAGTTTCTTGCACGCAGCGACCATGTCGCCGAACGGGTCGACATCCTTTCCGACGCCCTGGGCCATGCCGTGATAGGGGATCGCCGTTGGATAGAAAGCGATGCCGCCGCCCGCGCTGAGGCAGACGCCATCGGCATGGATCTGCCGGAAATAGTCGATCCAGAAAGCGGGGTCGTAGCGGCCCGGATCATCTTCGGTAAAGGCAAGCTGGAACCAGCGCATCGGTTCGCCTGCCCAATCCGGCGCGCTGTTACGCCCCAGGCTGCGCGCGAACGCCGGGTTAAAACCCGTGACGATCGCTCCAGCCCCCAGGCCCAGCGCTGTCCGGCGATTAAGCGGCAAGATGCCCGGCATGAACCTCTCCTTTGACCTAAGAGGACTCTAGCCCAGCTCGACCGATCTACAATCGATCTTCCCATGATGTGGAACAGCCATGGTTGACAGAAATGACGCACGGCTGAAGCTATGCACGGGCGCTTCACGGTTCGGCGCAATGTTTATCGACAAAGGCCGGGAAACAGGTCATACCAGTTTCTGACAAGGCTGTCGCTCGCGCGGCGACAAGCTGGCGAGGTGAGGAAACAGTCGTGACCGACATTCAGCAAGAGCCGGAAAATGGCTTGCTAGGACGAGTCCAGTCATTAGTGCGAGCGTTCGGCATCCTCGATGAGCTTGCCAAGAGCGACAGCATGACGTTGAGCGATCTGGCGCGCGCCGTCGGATTGCCCCGGTCCACCACCCACCGCCTGCTGACCACTATGGAAGCGTTGCGCTATGTCGCGTTCGACCGGCGGAAAAATGGCTGGTCGATCGGCGTGCAGGCTTTCACGGTGGGTGCGGTATTCGCCCAAACGCGCGACCTGGGCCAGTTGGGCCGCTCCATCATGCAGTCACTGATGTCGCAGGTGCAGCATTGCGTGAACATCGCCGTGCCGGAAGGTGCTGGCGTCTGCTATGTCGGGCAGGTCGCGACCAACGGTTTTCGCCAGACGGCTGCGCGTCCCGGCGCGGTCCTGCCGCTGCACACCACGGCTTCCGGCAAGGTGTTGATGGCGCAATGGCCCCGATCGGAACTGGACCGATATCTGGACAATGCGCCGCTAACGGCCCGCACCGCGCGCAGCATTATCGACGGCGACTATTTGAGGGGCGAACTGGCCACAATCCTCAGCCGGGGATATGCGCTGGATGATGAAGAGCACAGCAACGGGCTGCGGTGCGTTGCGGCTGTTGTCAGCGATCGTTACGGCCTGCCCAAGGGGTCGCTGTCCATTTCTGACCGTTCGTCGCAGCTGACCCGTGCCCGGCTGGAAGAATTGGGACCGACGCTGGTCAGCGCGGCCCAGCGGATGAGCATGGAAATCGCGACACAGCATTTTTGATCAGGCTGGCGTCCGAGCAAGCGAGCGCAAGCGCACCCTTCCTTTCCATTTCGAACCAGTTGTGCCGGATCGGTGAACAGTAAATCCGTGGCGGTCGCACTGGCGAGTGCACGATAGTGGGCGAAAGGCACCAGCGTAACGGCGCGGGTGGTAGGAGAGAGGTGAATAATGGGGCTTAACGGCCGAGAGAGGCGCGCTGCGGCGGGCCTGCTGGCGATTGCCAGCGTCATGACGGTGGGTGCGTCGGCACCGCAACCCCAGTCTTTTTCCTTCGCACTGACGAACATCTATATTGCGGCTTATGAAGATGAAAAGGCATGTCCCGCCTTGTCGCTGAGTTCAGCCGACATTTTCCTGGAAAGCCTGCCGCCCGCGGAACGCGCCCAATATGCACCGGACGACAAGGTGCAGGACCTGCACAAGCTGATGGGTCAGCGGCTGGGATTCAAGATGGTGCCGACCGGCCACAAATCCGGCGAGAATGGAAGCATGGCGCAGGTGTCCGAAGCGGAAAAGGACGCATTGCGGCAGAAGCATAATATCCCGGCGGGCAAGGGCACATTGTCCTTTCTGGGCACGCGCTTTGCCTATGACAGTTGCACTAACCCGGAAGATTTCCCTTTTCTGGCGAAGGGGAATGAGGATTATCGCGGCCTCATCGCCTATGGCATCGATCTGGACGGTCGGGTCAGCAAGGATGACTATGTCAGCCCGGACAAAGTGCCTGGCGTCGATAACCAGTTGATCCGGGCGGTGGGGTGCACATTTTCCACCCGCGACTTCGGCACGCCGAGGGTCGCAGATGACGTCATCACGTCGCTATCGTCGCCAACTCTGGTGGAAGTGACGGGCGTCGACGACCCCGCGAACGACGACGATGTGACGGTGCGTTTTTATGCCAGCGCCAGCCCGCTGGAACTGTCGGGCGCAGGCAAGCCGCTGGCGTGGGCCAGCCTGGATGTCGACCCGGACCGGCGTTTCATGGCGGAAACGAAAGGACGCATCCGTAATGGCGAGCTGGTGACAGACCCATTCGACCTGCGCATGCGGTTGCGTGAACAGATTATCGACAGCTATCGTGAGGTGAGGCAGGCGCGCATCCAGGCAAAGATCAAGCCGGGCGAAGCGATTGAGGGTGGCATTTACGGCTATCATACGCTGGCGAGCATCGAGGAAAATTATCATCAATCGACGCAGGTCGGGTCCAACCTGACGCGCATGTCCTGCCCCGCACTCGTCAAGGCAGTGCGCCGCTATGCAGACGCTTTTCCCGACCCCAAGACCCGGCGGAATAGCGCCATTTCGTCGGCGCTGCGGTTTCGCGGCGTGCCCGTTTTCCTGATCAAAAAGGGTCAGCAGGTAGCTCAAGGAGCGCAGCAGTGACCAGGACAGGGCTATCCGCACGCGTGCTGCGCGCAGTATCTGCAGCGACCGCGCTCTGTTCGGTCGGCGCGATCATGCTGGCCGCCAGTGCCGGGCAGGCCGACGCGCCGTCGCAGCAGGCGCAACTGTCCCAGCAACTGGTTCCCAAGTTCCGGCGTCTGACCGAAGCGCAATATCGCGCGACAATCGCCGATATATTCGGACCGGATATCAAGGTCAGCGGCCGGTTCGAACCGGACCTGAGGGTGGGCGGGCTGCTTGCTGCCGGGACCAGCGCGGTGTCGCTGACGCCAGCGGGCGCCGAGCAATATGAGCAGATTGCGCGCGGCATCGCCGAACAGGTGGTGGATGCGGGCCACCGCGACCGGCTGGTCGGATGCGGGCCAACATCGTCCGACCCGCAAGGCGCTGCCTGTGCGGAGGCGTTTTTCAAACGGGTGGGCCTTCGCATTTACAGGCGGCCACTGACGGAGGTGGAGACAAAACTGGCGGTGGCCCAGACGCTGGCGGCAGCGGCGACGTTGAAGGATTTTCACGCCGGATTGGCCATCATGCTGACGACGATGCTGTCGGACCTGCCATTCCTGTTTCAGGTCGACCGGGAGGTTGCTGACCCGGCCGCGCCCGGCAGGCGAACCATCGATGCCTGGTCGCGGGCCAGCAAGCTGAGCTATTTCCTGTGGAATAGCACGCCCGATGAACAATTGTTGCAGGCGGCTGGCGATGGCAGCCTGATGACCGACGCTGGACTTGCCCGGCAGGTCGACCGGCTGATGGCGTCGCCCCGGTTCGAAACCGGCGTGCGGTCATTCTTCGACGATTTCCTGCAGCTGGAAGGGATGATGTCGCTGTCCAAGGACGGGCTGATCTATCCCGCTTTCCGGTCGTCCGCCGGCCCCGCCGCGCGTGAACAGACACTGCGCACCATCACCACCCTGCTGGTGGCGGAGGATGGCGATTATCGCGATCTTTTCACCACGCGTCGGGTTGCGATGAATCGCCAGTTGAGTCCGCTCTACCGGATGCCATTTGGCCCGCGTGACTGGTCCATGGTGACTTTGCCCGACGATGACCCACGGGTCGGGTTGCTGACGCAGATCAGTTTCCTGGCGCTCCATTCGCATGAGGGACGGTCGTCGCCTACCCTGCGCGGAAAGGCTCTGCGCGAAGTGTTGATGTGCGAACATGTCCCGACGCCGCCAGCCAATGTGAACTTCACCATTGTGCAGGACACGTCCAATCCCGCGTTCCGCACGACGCGCGAGCGGTTGAAGGCGCATCTGGACGATGAAGAATGCGCCAGCTGCCACAAGCTGACCGATCCCATGGGGCTGACGCTCGACAGCTTTGACGGGGCGGGCCAATTTCGCGCCATGGAAAATGGCGTGCCCATCGACACGTCCGGCATGTTGGACAATGTCGCGTTCAACGATAGCGCCGGGCTGGGCAAGGCCTTGCGTGACAATCCCAAGGTGACCCAGTGCCTGGTCCAGTCGGCCTGGCGCTACGCGGCGGGCCGGTCGATGCTGCCTTCCGAAGAAATGCTGACCCACCGTTTGGATAGCGATTTCGCCCGCGCGGGCTATCGCATCCGGTCGTTGTTCCGGCACATCGCCATCGATCCGCAGTTTTTCGCCGTCCGGTCGCCAGCCGTGCGTACGATAGCGGGCCAGCCATCTTCAGGCCAGTCGTCTTCAGGCCAGTCATCTTCAGGAAGGAAAGGCTGATGAGACATTTTGACAGGCGCGGTTTTTTGTTGCGCGGAATGCAGGGCGGGGCCGCGGTCGCCGTCGGGCTTCCCTTCCTGGATTATTTCCTGAACGATAGTGGGACGGCCTTTGCCGCGACCCATGGCGGGGGCCGCCTGCCGGTGCGGTTCGGGACATGGTTCTGGGGCTGCGGGATGATACCTGATCGCTGGAACCCGAAAAATGCCGGGACCGGATATGACCTGCCGCCTGAACTGGCGCCCATCAAGGCTGTGCAAGACCAGGTGTCCATCCTTTCCGGGTTCAATGTGCTGCTGGGGGCCAAGAGCAACCAGCCGCATGTATCGGGCAATGTGGGCCTGCGCACCGGCACGCCGAGCGATAGTTGGCAGCAGCTTGCTGGGCCGACTTTCGATGTCGCCATTGCCGATGCAATCGGCGCGGGCACATTGTTCCGCAGCCTTGAACTCAGCGCTGACGGCAATGCGCGCACCAGCTTTTCCTATCGTAGTGGGACGGAGATGAACCCCAGCGTCGCGTCGCCGATGGAGCTTTACCGCCGTGTGTTCGGCGCGGATTTTCGCGATCCCAACGCTGCCGAATTCACGCCCGATCCCAAGGTGATGGCCCGCCGCAGCGTATTGTCCGCGGTGACCGACGAACGGCGCAGATTGCTGGGCAAGCTGGGCGCGGAGGACAAGGCGCGGATGGACAGCTATTTCACCGCGATCCGCGAGGTGGAAAACAAGCTGGCGTTGCAACTGGAAAAGCCGCCGCGTGCCGAAGCCTGCATCGTTCCCGCGCAACCGGCTGACCTTCCCGCCAGCACCGATGTTTCCGCCCGTCAGAAATCGCATCAGTTGATGTCGCAATTGCTGGCCATGGCGTTGGCCTGCAATCAGACCAAGGTGTTCAACATGGTCTTTTCAACCGCCACCGCGGACCTGCGTCAGGCGGGATCGCCTACCGGCTATCATCAGGCGACGCATGAAGAACAGGTGGACCGCACCAAGGGGTATCAGCCCACCGTCGATGATTTTTCCACGCAAAGCATGCAGGGATGGGCCGACTTCGTCGCGGCGATGGCTTCGATCAAGGAAGGGGACGGCACCTTGCTCGACAACATGCTGGTCGTCGCCCATTCCGAAGTCAGCTATGCCAAGAACCATGATGTAAACGGCATCCCGGTAATGCTGGCCGGGCGTGCGGGAGGCAAGGTGAAGACCGGCATCCATGTCGCAAGTCAGGGTGACCCGATTTCGCGCGTCGGCCTGACGATGCAGCAGTTGATGGGCGTCCCCGTCGACACATGGGGCACAGAGGCGATGCAGACGTCGCGGCCCCTGTCGGAAATCATGGCGTGAAGGGGGCGGCGGGCTGATCGCACTATCAGCATTCCATAAAGGACATCACCCGTCAGTGGATCGCTGGACCAGGCTGCGTCGGAATTCCGTGGGCGCCATTCCGGTCCATCCGCGAAAGGCACGGCGCAGGGCGTCGGAATCACACAGGTCGAGCCGCTCGGCAATTTCCTCGATCGACATGGATGTGGTGGTCAGCATGTCGATGGCCAATTCGTGGCGCAGTTCGTCGCGGATCAGCCGGAACGATGTGCCTGCCTTGTGCAGCCTGCGCCGCAATGTCATGGGGCCGATGGCCAGATGTCGCGACAATTCTTCCAGCGAAGGCAATTTTTGCCGTTCGCGCAGCGTCAGCGCAAGATAATGCCGGGACCGGCGGACGATTTCCAACGGGTCCTGGCCCGCCCGCAATCCGAACAGGAAATTGAGCGTGGGCAATGCTTCGCAATCCGACATGGTGCGGATCACAGGCTGGTCCAGCAGCGTTCCGGCAAAGGTCATCTCCGGCTGGCCCGCGCCCAGCGCCAGGTCGAAAGGCAGTAGTTCATCGTCCAGGTAACAGCGTGCGGATTCGGGAAAGTCCAGCGCCACCGCACCGTCCAGCGATTTGCCGATCAACCAGCTGAATATGGCATGGAACATCAGTTGCCCGTGCAGGGTGACAATGAAGTCCATTTCTTCATCGCCGCTGCGTGCGCCAGTATAGATAAGGCTGGCCCGGCCCGCCGAACGCTTTAGCGATACCGAACCCATGCGGCCATCGATTGCCGTCAGCAGTTCTTCCATCCGCACGATCGCTTCGCGCAGGGTGCGGCTGCCGACCAGGCAATAGAAGAGCAGTCGCCAGTCCCCGCCCCGGAACGGCAATCGCCCGGAAGCGCGAGCCTGCAGGTCGGAAACCGCAACGCTGGCCTGCGATGAAAGCCGTTGCAGGGTCGTCATGTCGAGCGAGGGGAGGGTGTCGACCAGGAACTGGTCGAGCGGCTGGTCGAATCCGTTCGCGCGCAGGATGTTGCCGGCATTGCCGCCCCGTCGCGCGATCAACGACAACAGGCGTTCAACGATGCGATGGCCCGGTTGGGCGATGCCGTCGCGAAGCATGCCGCGCCGGTCGTCCTCTCCTCCTGCCGATAGGGTCGCCGACGCGGGCGCGCGGATCTGGTCCATCATCCTCTCTTCTTAAGCTTCAAATGAAAGCATCACCGACGATGAGTCAATGACGCCATTGATCATGAATGTTCCACATTATGGGATGATTTCGCGATGTATTTGTTTGCCGTCGCGAGAATGATCAAAGTGAAGATGGATCGGCGCGGCAAGATCGCTGAGTATCATCATCTGCGATCTTCCTGCCCGATCGATCCATTATAGTAGATTCAAAAATTGGGGGTAGGGGATGCACGGACGTAGTTCCACAAGGTTGGTCGGCCTGTTGATGACGGGTGCGGCCATATGCGCGACGGGTATCGCCAGCGCGCAAACAACGACGACTGACGAGTCGTCAGCTTCGACTGCCGACATCATCGTGACGGCGGGCAAACGCGAAGAAAGGCTGAAAGACGTTCCCATGGCGGTGGATGTCGCCACCGGTGAGCAGATCGAAAAGTTCAACCTGTTCGATTTCAAGGATGTGCCCGCGCTCGCGCCGGGGCTTCAGATTGCCAATACATCAGGGCGCGTCAGCGTTGCCACATTACGCGGCATATCGTTCAACCCGGACATCGGCGGTCCAGCCGCCGTTGCCGTCTATTATAACGAAGTCCCGGTCGATATTCAGACGGTCACCACGGCGATCTATGACATTGGGCAGGTCGAAGTCCTGCGCGGACCCCAGGGAACTTTGCGCGGACGCACCGCCCCGGCGGGAGCGATCACGCTGACGACGCGGCGAGCGGACCTGGGCAAAGCCGATGGATATTTACAGGCGACCGTCAGCAACAAACATGCCCGTAACTTTCAGATCGCCGCGTCCACGCCCCTGATCGAGGACAAGCTGGCCATTCGGATCGCAGCGGTGCTGGACCGCAACCGGGCCAACCACGTCTACAACATCAATCGTGACGAATGGTCCTATCAGGAAACCGAAAGTATTCGCGCGACATTATCCTTCGCGCCGACCGAACGCTTGCGCGGCAACATCATGTATCAATATCTGGAAAGCGACCTTCTCCAGAACCGGGCGGTGATGGGGACGGGCAACCAGCCAAGCCTGTTTTCACCATTTGTAAGCGGCCCCGCGATCAGCGCATCCGAGAGGCTGGCCGTCCACGAAGGATCGTCATTCTATACAAATAAAACCCATCTGGTTACGGCTGACGCATCTTTCGACCTTGGCAGCCACCTGATTTCGGTGCTGGGCGGCTATCAGGACACGTCGCTGCATTCGCGTACCGATCAGGATGTGGGCAATGCCGTACAGGGTTATGACCAGGTGCTGACCGTGCCCGACCCAACGAAAGTCTATACGGCAGAAGCGCGAATTGACTCAGCATTCGACGGGCTGTTCAACTATACTCTGGGCGTTTTCTATAATCAGACAAAGGCAGGTGGATTGTCGTCCATTCGCGTCGACAGCTTCTTCGCCAACCGGGTGCCCAACACCCCGTTCCCGGCGAGCATGTTCGCACTTCCGCTACTGGCGGAGGTCGATATCATGAACAAGACCAGTGACCTGGCCTTTTTTGGACAAGCCCGCCTGAAATTGTCCGACAAATTGAGGGTCGAGCTGGGCGCGCGCTATACCCGCGTCGTGGCGACCGCGCAGAGCTTTCTAGAAGTGACGACGACCGGTGGCGTCGGATTGCCCGTACCGGCCGGCGTCGTTGTCCCGCGCGCCGCGACCGTCGACCCGGAATTTGTGCGGCAGGTCAATCATCCTCTGACGGGCACCGCCAGCGTCAGTTATGACTGGACGCCCGACATCACCACCTATGCAACCTATGGGCGTTCCTATCGCCGCGGGTCGGCACAGTTGGGGGTCAATTCCCCGCTGGATTCGGATCTGCTGGTGCTGGAACCTGAACGGTCCGATGCAATTGAAATCGGGTTGAAGGCGCAGATGTTCGATCGCCGGGTGTCGTTGAACCTTGCGGCCTTCTATCAGAAATTCGACGGGTTCGTCGGTCTGGTGACAGCACCGACGGCATCGGCAAGGGATGGGGTGATAGACGGGTCGGCTTCGTCGATCAGCTTTAACGGAGACGCGATTTCAAAGGGCGTCGAAATGCAGTTCGACGCTCGGCCAGTCGATGCGTGGGATATTTCGATCAACGCATCCTATGCGGATTCGCATTATGACAACGCCATCATTCCGTGCCGCGATTCCAATGGCGACGGCGTTGCAGATACGGCGGGCCAGCCAGCGGTGCCCATTGGGCAACAGGTCGCATTTTGCCGGACGAACGACAGGCTGGCCAACATTCCCCGGTTCGCGTTAAGCGCGAACAGCGAACTGCGCTTTTCGGCGGGGTCGGTGGAGCCATTCATCCGCGGCCTGCTGACTTATCGACCGGGATTCTACGCTCAGGCGGCTGATTATCGTTACAAGGCGATCACCAACGTCAACCTGTTTGCAGGTGTTCGATCGCCTGACGCGGGATGGGAGTTGACGGCTTTCGTCAAGAATCTGTTCAATTCGACCCAGATCACCAATGCGACCACCGCGGAACTGCAAATCGCAACCCGGTATTTGACGCCCGGCCCGGCTGGCAGTCCTGCGCCTTTCCGTTCGGGCTATACGCCGGTTTCCGTCAATCCGCCGCGTGAATTTGGCGTAACGATGAACTATCGGTTCTAAGGGGGAGGCGTGGCGCCTGGAGATATCCGGGCGCCACGCCTGATAGTTAGGAACTGGCCAGGATCGGCTTTACCGCTTGCTGGAGATCGCGCGGACCTTACGACGTCGGTTACAGCTAGGAATTGCAGTTCCTGACCGAAGAAATCATCAACGGCACCAAAGACGATCCGATACCGCGCAAAGACCGGCGCAGGTCGCCCGGCAATTACTGGCTATGATCCAGGGGTAGCGCCGGAATGGAAGTGGCCGGACCCCAGGGACCCGGCCAGCCATTTTAAAGCATGCTGAGCGATATTTTCAGCCTTATTTCGCGGCCTTCAGCTTTGCGAGGTCGGCATCGATATCCGCCAGTTGCTTGTCGGTGAGGTCATCGGGCGCATATTGCTGAACGGCCTTCAGCGTCATGGCGCGTGCCATGTCGATCTGGTCGCTTCCCGACAGGGCTGGCACATGCTTGTCCAGAACAGCCTTTGCTGCGGGATCGTCCAGCAGCGTGCCGATTTCGGTCGACTCTGTCGAGTAGGTCGCAGCTTGAGCAAATGCAGGCATTGGCGCCATGGCGAACATTGCCGCTGCGATCATCAATTTCTTCATGTTCGTTCCTCTTCTCCGCGGCCAGTGGCCTGATCCCATATCAGTCGGTTCACAATGCAACGCAACTGTTCACTTATTCCTGAATAGCGGTCCATGGCTTGCTCTCCGCTGAACGAACGGGCGACGCTTTGCCACGACGCGCGTCCTTGGGAAAAAGTAGATCAAAAGGCGCACCATATATACCTGCCACCATGTGGTTTTGGGGTCGGGCCAGCCAAACGGTCAGTGTTGCCTTTCGGTCACAGGTTTCGACTTTTTGTAGGCGTAAATATGCGCCTGCGACCGAATGAGGGCCATTTAGACGACTGGCAGGCCCTTCGGCGGAGGCGTACGGCCCTGCCCGTATCTTCAAACCAAGGTCATTATCATTATAAACCAATTAGTTACCACATGGCCATGTCGCTGGCTGCTCCACAGATTGAGGGATTTTTCCATCAGGTTTGTCTCGCTTGACAATCCGGCCGATAATATACACTCAAGTGCGATAAGAATTTACATAGGGGAGATGATATGAAGGGGAATTTCCACCGAAATGCTGCGCTGTTGCTGGCTACCGCCGGCACATTTGCGCTGTCCAGCGGCGCTTGGGCGCAGGACACCGCGGCTGCGGCAGCGAATGTCAGCAGTGGGGCGAACCAGCCCGCGAGTGAAATCATCGTTACTGCAAGTCGGCGTGCGCAGTTGTTGCAAGATGTTCCAATGAGCATCAACGTCGCAACCGGCGAGCAGATTGAGCGACTCAAAATCCTTGACATCAAGGACGTTCAGCAGCTTGCTCCAGGTCTTGAACTGACCAATAACGGTCGTGCGAATTCGGCGACATTGCGTGGCGTGACCTTCGATCCCGATCAGGGCACTGGTCCTTCGGTCGATATTTATTACAACGAAGTGCCGGTTGACGCCTCGACGGTATTCACGGCCATCTATGACATTGACCAGGTCGAAGTCCTGCGCGGGCCACAGGGCGCGCTGCGTGGACGTACGGCTCCTTCGGGCGCCATCACCATCCGTACGCGCCGTCCCAATCTCAATGAGATTGAAGGCTATATCCAGGGCACCGCGACTGATGACGCCGCTTATAACGTTCAGGGTGGCGTGTCCCTTCCGATCGTTCAGGACAAGATCGCGATCCGCGCGTCGATGCTGGTGGACGGCAATCGTCTGAATCAGGTGCGTAACACGACCCGTGGCGATCGGTCGCGCAGCCGGACGCAGAGCGCCCGTTTGTCGGTGGCCCTGCAGCCCACCGAGGGCTTCGACATCAACGTCATGTATCAGTATCTGAATTCTGACAACGTCAATCACACGCAAATTTTCGGCCCCGGGAATGCCGCTATCGGCAACCCGGCCATTGGGCTGGATGACCGCCTGAACCTGTCCGAAGGGCGCCGCCGCCTCATCAACAACAGTCACCTGGTAACGGTGGATGCGAAATATGACCTGGGCCCGGTTACGCTGGCCTTTGTCGGCGGCCATCAGGAAACGACGCTGACCCAATATGGCGATGGCGATCCTGGCAACGCCATCCCGAATTACACTCCGACGCAGATCGTGCGCACGCCATATAATGTGGATACGGCTGAACTGCGCATAATTTCCAATAATGAAGGCTTTTTCAACTGGTCGGCCGGTGTGTTTCACACGACCCAGACGGGCAATGTTGTTGTCGACCAGCCTCTAGATTTCCTGTTTGGCGTACCCGGTTTGCCAGCACCCTTCGTGACTCCGGTCGCAGGCACGATCGTTATACCGACACAGGCGAAGACTTGGGCGTTTGCAGGTAGCGTGCGGCTTAAGCCCACCGAGCAGCTGACGTTTGAAGCGGCAGGCCGTTATACGATGAATGACGGAAGGCAGCTGGCTACGATCACCATTCCTGGTGTCGGTAGCTTCCCGATCGTGGATTTCAGTTCGAAGGAGCGCCCGTTCACTGGCTCCGCTACCTTGACCTACGAGTTCAGCCCTGACTTGACGGCCTATGCGGCCTATGGCAGGTCGTATCGAGGTGCAACCGCAGGCGTTGGCACCCCGCAAAACATCAGCGAAGACCTGGTGATCAGTAAGCCAGAACGGTCAAACAGCTATGAAATCGGTTTCAAGTCTGCGTTCCTTGACCGTAGAATTTCGCTCGATGTTTCGGCATTTTATCAAGAGTTCGATAACTTTATCTCGCGCTTTACCGGCATCGCTACTGATCAGGGTACGGAAGTATTCCCCGGCTTCTATGCCGGTCCGCCTGATGGCGCTTTCGATGATACGTCCGATTACAATTATAACGGCGATGCCACGGTCAAGGGTATAGAAGCGACGATTGCGGGCCGTCCGACCGACAACTGGGATTTTTCGGTCAGCATGGCCTATGTCAAGGCGCGGTATAAGAACGCCTTGCTGCCCTGCACTACGCTGGACCCGGTCACGGGCCAACCGGTCATCATTCCGAACCCGGCTTTTGGAGGCGTTAACAATGTCAGCTTCTGCAATCGGAACTCACGCCTTGCGGATGTGCCTGACTTCAGTCTGACAGCCAATTCCGAGATTCGTTTTGGGTCTGGTCCGATGCAGCCCTTCATCCGCGGGCTGATCAATTATCGCCCCAGCGTATATTCTGAACAACAGCAATATCGTTACCCGTCACGTACACTGATTAATCTGTTTGTGGGTCTGCGCGGCGAAGAGGGTAAGTGGGAGCTTTCGGCCTTTGCCCGCAACCTTCTGAACCAAAAGCGGATCACCAATATTAGTGTAGGTAACAGCCAGTTCAGGGCGAGCAACGACCCGACTATAATCTATGACTCCGGCTACCGCACGGTGAACGTCACCAATCCGCGGGAATTCGGGATTTCCGGTTCGTTCCGCTTCTAAAAACCTGCGCCCGCCAGCCGATCTTCGGCTGGCGGGTTCAATGATCCTTGCATCGCGCCGCGAACCTGGTGTTCACGGCGCGATTTTTCTTTGGGACAGCTTCCGTCGACCGCGATGTTTCGGGGGTGAGTGTGGCTGCGTCCCGTCCGTCAGTCGCGACCGGAGGACTCGGCTTAACTTGTCGATCTCATGTTAGCGCAGATTATCGGCCGGGGGAGCGCGGCAAAGGTGATGGCTGGGACAGAGCAACTGAAGTCAGCTGAAATGGATCTGCCCCAGCCAGAGGATCAACCCGCCGCCGCGCCCCAAACCTGCGCGAAGAAGGGATTGCGCGCGGCTTCCGCTTCATAGGCCGCGGAATCGACCATGGTGGTCGGGCACCAATGGCCGCCCTTCAAATAGAGACGCGGCGTCATCGTAAATCGATGACCCGCTGCGGACTGCCATTCGATCGCCGCATCGGGGCCATCGAAACTGGTCGCCAGACACTGGCCGCCGCGATATTCTGCTGCGGCTTTCAGGTCGTCGATCCGCCAATCCTCTGGCGCGCGGCTTTCGTCATAGCCGTGGTTCAACAGGGTCGGTTCGCGCGACGGCTGAGCGAAGAAGAAATTGTCCCAGTCACGCGGGATTGCCTCCCATGCGGCGCGCGATCCGAAATAGTGCCTGATCTTGTCTTCGTCATTATTGGCGAACCAGTGAAGCGAGCCACCGGGCGCTTCCGCCAGTTTTTGCACCCGCTTGCTGACGGCGCCAGGCAGATATTTCGATACGGCGCGCACGATCCAGGGCGTATGGCGCGGCGCTTCCTGGAAATAGTCGTGGATCGACTGTTCGCGGAACGGCACCAGAGCTTCCAGCCGATCGGAATCGGCATACCATTGGCCGTGAAAGTTGCGGGTCGCGAACCAGTGCGGTTTCAGCGCCTTTTTATAGTTGGGCATCGATTGCGCCATGAATTCATGGTTGACGACGCGCGAAGTCGCACCACCGCCAATATTGTAAAAGCCCCGCCACAGTTCCGCGGGCAGGTGATCGCCGCACATCGCCGCCATCAGCCGCCCGCTATCGTTCGCGGTCGACCATTCAAAGACGCCATTGATGGGGTTGTGGAACATGATGGGATCAAAAATCTTCCACATGTCATAATGAGCCATGCCGCTTTGGCGGAGCGATACCCAGTGCGTGATGCCGCTTTGCGCAACGATGGCTTCGGCCTGAGTCTTGGTCACGGCGTAATGATCATGCACGCTGATCTTGATCGGGTCGCCGGTGCGGCCCCAATGGACGGGCGCGTTTCGGCTTCCGGTTTCAGCGACCGTGCCGATGTAGACCAGGCGGGTGCGCTGAGGGTCCGCAACCGCATGGATCGCGTCGACGATATTGCGGGTGCCGCCCACATTGACCTTCGTCACGACTTCGGGAGGCAGGCGGTCGGCCAGGGGCGACACCAGCGCACCGACATGCAGCACGACGTCCGCGTCCTTCACCCCTTCGCGGATCGCGGCAGCATCGTTCAGGTCGCCCCAGACGATTTCCGCCAACCCCTTCTGGATGATGTCGCGCACGACCGGATGCGATTTTTCTTCAGGACGGATGAGCACTCGTAGCCGCAATGTTTCATTCTGTGCGGCGATGCGTTTCACGGCTTCCCGGCCCATATTGCCGGAGGCGCCCGTCAGGAAAATTATCTTGCGGCTGTCGGTCATTGTCTGTTTCCCCAGTTTCCGACTTATTCGCACGTTATCGTCCATATAACAAGAATGGGCGGTGAAACGGCGCAGGTCGATCGGGCGGCCATGTCCATAGGGCTTGCCAGCAACCCACAGCCAAGTTAGTGCGGTCTCACTAACAAGGGAGAGGCGCGATGCTATCGCCAGAGCCGAGCGCGCGCCTATTAGACGCGCAGCATCGCCAGCCAGAGGGGAGTTCGCGGGTGTCGCCACGCAGCGGAGCGACCCGCGCCAAGCTGATAGCTGTTGCGGAACGGCTGTTCGCGGATCAGGGCGTCCAGGCGGTATCCCTGAATGAGGTGAACAAGGCCGCGCAGCAGCGGCACGGCAGCGCCTGCCAATATCATTTCGGCAACAAGGACGGGTTGATCCAGGCTATTCTGGACAAGCATGTTCCCATCATCGCCAGACAGCGCGACCATTTGTTCGACGAGATGGAGGCGGGCGGGGGCGTGCCAGCGATCGAACATGTGGTTGCCGCGTTCGCCAGGCCGGTGGCCGCCAAACTGCTGGACCCGGATGGGGGCAAGGAGTTTGTTCGCCTCAACGCCCAGCTGGTGGCGGTCCACACGCTCGCACTGCGCCAGGCAGGGTCCGCTTCCTTTTCCGCACCGCTCACCGAACGGCTGAAACACATGCTGTATCAGGCGTTGAAAGGGCGGGGGATACCGGCCCATGTCGCCGATCGCCGCCTCATCATCGCCAGCGTGATGCTGTTTCATGGCCTAGCCGACTATTCCCATGTGCTTGAAGGGTCGGGTGCCCTGGATGACGCCAATATTCGCATGTTCACAGCCGATCTGGAGGCGATGATGGTGGCCGCACTGGTGGCGCCGCTCGACAAACGGGAAAATGACGATGTCCAATGAGATTTCGATCGATGATCTGTTCGCTCCCCAACTGACGCAGGCGCAGTTGGCTGCGCTCGCTTATGGGGATGCTCATCCGGTGTCCCTGACGGAAAGCGCGGTGCTGAACGCTGCCCGTGAACGGACGGGTCTTGCCGATTTCGGCCCGGATGACTTTCGCGAGCGGCTGAACCTGCTGCTCGATGAATGGGACGCGGACGCGGACCTGACTAACCTGTCGCGCGCCAATCTTCATAATTACATGGTTCGCTATGCATCCAACCGGCTGCTGATCCAGGACGCGCTGAACCGGGATCCGTCGATCCATGATGAGGTGATTGACCGGCCGATCATCATCGCGGGGCTGCCACGGTCGGGGACGACCCATCTCGTCAATCTGATCGCCGCTGACCCCCGGCTGCAATCCTTGCCGCTGTGGGAAAGCTATGAGCCGGTGCCACTGCCCGGTGAGCCATTGCTGCCGGGCGGTATCGATCCTCGTTATCAGCGCTGCGCCGACGCGTGGGCAGGCATGCAGGTCACTACGCCTTTGCTCGCCACCATGCACCCGATGAACCCGGACCATATCCATGAGGAACTGGAACTCATGGGACCCGATTTCGCATCCTATAATTTCGAATGGCTATCCTTTGTGCCGGGATGGCGGGACCATTACTACAATACCGACCAGACGCCGCATTACGAGTATCTGAAGACCGTGTTGAAGCTGTTGCAGCGGCGTCACGGGCCTAAGCGGTGGGTGCTTAAATGCCCGCAGCATCTGGAGCAGTTGCCGGTGCTCAAGGCGGTTTTCCCCGACGCTTTCGTCGCCATCACCCATCGCGATCCGGTTGCAGTGATTCAGTCGGCGGTCACGATGCAGGCCTATACCACGCGGATCAACCGCAAGCGGTTCGACGCCACGACGATCTTCACTTACTGGGCCGACCGGATCGAACATCTGCTGCGCGCCTGCATGAACGATCGGCATATGTGGCCCGCGGAACAGAGCGTGGACGTGCCGTTCCACCAGTTCATGGCAGACGACCTCGCCACGGCGGAAAGAATATTGGCCAAGGCCGGATTGCCGATGACGGACCAGTCGCGTCAGGCTGTCGGTGAATATGTCGCCCGCCACCCAAGGGGGAAGGAAGGGCGGATGGCCTATCATCTGGAGCGTGATTTCGGGGTCAATCCCGAAAGGTTGCGCGAACGTTTCGCCTTCTATTTCGATGCGTTCCCGGTGAAGGCGGAAAGCAAGTGAACGCAGGGCCATCTGAAGATAGGAAGGGCATGCCCATGACGACGATGCAAGTTGCGCGGGTTCATGGGCCTGGTGACGTTCGTCTGGACGATGTGACTGTCCCTAAGCCCGGTCCCCGTGACGTGGTTGTGCGCGTTGAGGCGTGCGGCATCTGCGGGAGCGATCTGGGCTATATCGCACTGGGCGGAACGGGCGCGCCACTGTCCGAACCAATGCCTATCGGCCATGAATTTGCCGGGATCGTGGAGTGGGTCGGGACGGATGTTCGAGACGTCCAGCCGGGCCTGCGGGTCGCGGTGAACCCGGATGATCGCAACATCGGCAATGGCGGTCTGGAAGGAGCGATGGCCCGTTTCATTCTGGTCCCCGACGCGAAAATCGGTTCGTCACTCTATCCGGTGCCTGCGCATGTTGCGCCGGAACTGGCTGCACTTGCCGAACCTTTGTCGGTCGCTCTGCATGGCATCAACCTGGTTGATGTGAAACCGGACGACAAGGTTGCCGTGATCGGCGCTGGCCCGATAGGCCTGAGCGCGGTCGTCATGCTTCGTCATCGGGGCGTCAAGAATATCGTGATCATCGACCGGGAAGACAGCCGACTGGCGCGCGCGCGTGCGCTGGGCGCGGAAACGACTATAAATGCTTCGACAGGATCAATCACGGAAATGTTGGCAAAGGCACATGGCGAAGGAACCCGCCTGGGGCATCGCCATGTCGACACCGACGTATTCATCGATGCGGCTGGCGCGCCGCCGGCCCTGGCCGACGTCATCGCGATAGCCAAGTTTCGCGCCCGGATTTCCGTGATCGCGCTTTACAAGAAGCCTTGCGCTGTCGACCTGTTCAAGATGATGATGAACGAAATCATGCTGATCGGATCGATCGCGCTTGGACGTCATGCGGAATTTGGCGAAGCGGTCGACATGATCGTGGCGGGCGAAATAAATCTTGCTCCGATGATCAGCCACCATATTCCGTTCGAACAATTCAATGAAGCGATCGACACCGCACGGGATGCAGCGAATTCAGCAAAGGTTATGCTTGAATTTGTCTGACGGGTGCAGGGTAGGCAAGGGCCGTGGCAGGCCATGAAGATTTGAACGTGAACGTACCGCGCCGAATCGCGGGCGGATAGGGAGAGAGTATGACGTTACCCGTCCATGATTATTCCGGCGCCCATATTCTGATCACGGGCGGGACCAGCGGCATTGGCGCTGCGACCGCGGCGGCCTATCGCGATGCGGGCGGGCAAGTGACCATCACGGGCACGCGGGGCAGTGCTGCGGAATATGATGTGGACCTGTCGGGTTATCGCTATCTTCAGCTTGATGTGGAGGACAGCGCGAACATCGACAGCGTTGCCGCCGCTCTTCCCCGGCTGGACATATTGATCAACAATGCGGGAATCGCGCTTCCCAGCCTGGGTCTGGACGAATGGGAGCCTGAGATATTCGACCGGGCGGTGAATATGCTGCTCAATTCGGCATTCCGTTTGGCGCGGCGCACCGTCGATCTTTTAGCTGACAGCAAGTTGGCGGGCGGCGGTTCCGTGATCGGCATCGGGTCGATGAGCAGCTTTTTCGGCATCGGCCTGGTCCCCGGCTACGGAGCGGCCAAAACAGGGCTGGTCGGCCTGACCAGGGCGATGGCGGTGCAATGGGGCGCGCGTGGCGTTCGCGCCAATGCGGTGGCGGCAGGATTGACGCGCAGCGGCATGACCGCCGGGACGTTCGAGCAGGCGGATTGGATTGAGCCGACCCTGGCGCGCACCCCGCTTGGACGGCTGGGCGATCCGGGGGATATCGCCAATGCGATACTGTTCCTGACAAGCCCTGCCGCCAGCTGGATTACTGGTCAGACGCTATATGTGGACGGCGGCTATACAGTGTCGGGATAATGTTCACGCCGTCCGCTTGCGCGCATGCCCCTTTCGATTATGAACAGGCCGCGATTGCGACGCGGCGAAACGGAGTAAATTGAGTGACTGACGCTTCTCTTCATCGGCCATATCCTGCCTCTGCGGTGCAGGCATGGGATCATGAGACGGATATCGCAGTCGTCGGCTTCGGCGCGGCGGGCGCCTGTGCGGCCATTGAGGCAGCATCGGCTGGCGCGCGTGTCATGCTGTTCGAACGCGGATCGGGAAGCGGCGGCGCATCCGCATTGTCCGGCGGCGAAATCTATATCGGCGGCAGTGGGGGGACCGATGCGCAGCGCGCCGCCGGGTTTGAAGACAGCACAGAGGATATGGCCGCTTATCTGAAGGCAGCGGGCGGCCCCTGTGCCGACGATGCCAAGTGCGACCTGTATGCCCGCGAGTCAGTGGCCCATTATGGCTGGCTGAAGGAACAGGGCATTCCGTACCGCGGCAATTTCCTGCCCGGCAAGCATATCGAACCGGTCGATGATTCCACGCTGATCTGGTCGGGCAGCGAGGCAGCCTGGCCGTTTTGCAACCTGGCCAAGCCTGCGCCGCGCGGCCACGTCATCCAGCATATGGGCTGGGGCGGCGGGCGGCCGCTGGTCGATCTGCTGGAAAGCCGCGCCCGCGACCTGGGCGTGCAGGTCGTGTCCGACGCGCGCGCCGTCGCACTGGTGCAGGATGATGACCAGCGCGTGGTCGGCGTGGTTGTGCGCATCGACAATGTGAACCGCTTTGTCAGGGCG
Source organism: Sphingobium sp. ZW T5_29 (assembly GCF_044987515.1). NCBI lineage: Bacteria > Pseudomonadati > Pseudomonadota > Alphaproteobacteria > Sphingomonadales > Sphingobiaceae > Sphingobium > Sphingobium sp. ZW T5_29. The sequence continues at coordinate 76,379 of NZ_JBJDRM010000009.1, read as the reverse complement.
GCAAAGGGCGTGGTGCTGTGCACCGGCGGCTTTGTCTTCAACGAAGACATGCGGCAGCGTTATTGCCCCGAAACCTTCCGCATCAACAGCCCCATCGGCGATCAGGATGACGGGTCCGGCATCGAACTGGGTGTGGGGGCAGGTGGCGACGCCATCCACATGGAACAATATTTCACGACCTGTCCGTGGACCATGCCCGAACCGCAGGCCTATGGTGTGTTCGTCAACCAGGCGGGTCAGCGGTTCATCAATGAGGATTGCTATCATGGCCGGGTGAGCCGCGCGGCTGTCGATCAATTGGGCGACCGGGTCTATCTGCTGCTCGACATCGCTCATTTCGATCAGCCGCTGGAAATGGCGGGAATCACAATCGCCGGTACGGGTGAAAGCTGGGAAGAGGTTGAGGCCGAACTGGAAATGGCGCCCGGCACATTGTCGGCGACCATGGCCTTTTACAACGCGCATGCGAAGGAAGGGCGCGACCCGCTGTTTCACAAGAATGCGCCAATCCTGACGCCATTGGACCAGGGGCCATTCGTCGCGCTGGAGCTGAATTTCCAGAGCAGCTATTTCAGTTTCTTCACCCTGGGCGGACTGCGCACATCGGTGGACGGCGAAGTACTGGACCGCACCGGAGCGCCCGTCCCCGGCCTGTTCGCGGCGGGACGCTGCACGTCAGGCCTGCCCGCATGGGGGCATGGTTATAGCTCAGGTCTCAGCCTGGCGGATTGCACCTTCTTTGGACGGCAGGCGGGGCGCAAGGCCGCGAGCGCCTGACAAAAGCGAAGCGGTGGCGTGGCGGCGCGACGGCTACAGAGCCGGAGCTCGCCCGCTGCTTTCCCGCTGCACCAGTTCAAAGATGAAGGACGGCGCATTTGCCAGCCCTTGCACCAGGGCATTCACCACCGCACGTCCCATTTCCTCCAGCGGCTGCCTGACCGTGGTCAGCGGCGGCCAGGTGGTCAGGCTGCCGCGCGTGTCGTCAAAACCGACCACCGACAGGTCATCCGGCAATCGCAGACCGCGCCGGTGGGCAAGTGTCAGGACGCCCAGCGCCATGTCGTCATTGGTCGCGAATATGGCGGTCGGTGGCTCAGGCAATGCGAGCAATATTTCTCCACCGCTGATGCCGGACGCAAAGTCGAAGCGGCCTTCGACAAACATCTGTTCGTCGATGCTGATCCCGGCGGCGATCAGTCCGTCCCTGAATCCATCGACGCGCAGTTGGGCCGCGCGATGGGTGATCGGCGGACAGATGACGCCGATGCGCCGATGGCCAAGCCCGATAAGGTGATCCGCCACCATCCGTCCGGCGGACCGTTCGGGCGTAGGAATGTTGAAGCTTTCCGACATGATCGATCCCGCGATCCGCGCGCATGGCAGCTTAAGTTCGGCCAGACGGCGCAGGATTTGGGGATCGTCCGACAGCGGCGGGGCCAGGAATACGCCGTCGGGTCGCAATGCTGCGACCAGCCGGTCGAGCACTTCGAACCGTTCCTCTCCCACCAGGGAAATAGGTTCGACCACCAGGTGATAGCCCAGTTCGCGGCAGCGGTTGGCGGCGCCTACCTGAATGCCGCTATTATAGCCGGGAGCCGGGTTGTTATACAGGAAGGCGATCAGGAACGACCGTCCGCCCGCCAGGCGGCGCGCCGATTGGTTAGGGCGATAATCCAGCGCCTTGATCGCGGCGGTGACCCGTTCGCGCAGGTCGCTGCTGACGTTGGGCGCATTGTTGACAACGCGGGAGACGGTCTTGATCGATACACCCGCCAGGGCGGCAACGTCACGTATGCTGGACATGATGCGGGCGGATCAGTGTGACAGGGTGAGAAGGGCAGGTGCAAATGGCGATTGCACGTTTCGGAGATATGCCCGCATCATGCACCGGCGCTGCCATTTGCCACCATGTCGAAAAGCCTCTTGAACAATCTTACGGACCATTATAGAGCGGTCGGACAACGTTGTCATCCCTTAGGGATTCATGACAATGTTTTCCCGGGCAATGATTGGCGACTGCACGCGCCTGCATTGCCCGGGTTACCCCCCCCTTTCGGAAATCTCATCAGCGCTGTTTGTCGGCATGTCCGGCAGCCCCTCATAATATTTGACTTTGAAAACCAGTCGCAATAGCCGGGTTGGGTTGATTGGTCGCGCACCTGCCTGTGCGCCGTGATCCATTCAGGCGCTGCGCTGCTGGCACAGTCCAAAGGACCTTATTGAGCGGGGAATTTTCATGCTGACGATCATCTCTGACCTGCTCGATGGCCGCCAGCTTAGGGATATCCGGGCGCTGATTGACGCTGCGCAATGGGTGGATGGCAATGTGACGTCGGGTCATCAGTCCGCACTTGCCAAGAATAACCTGCAGTTGCCGGAAGATGCCCCCGAAGCCCGACAGGCAGGGCAGATGATTCTGGAAGCGCTGGGTCGCAATCCGCTGTTCATTGCGGCGGCTCTGCCGCTCAAGATATTCCCGCCCTTGTTCAACAGCTATGCGGGCGGGCAGGGCTTTGGCGTTCATGTCGACAGCGCCGTCCGTATTCAGGCGGGCAGCGGCTTTCGGGTGCGGTCGGACCTGTCGATGACGGTATTTCTGGAAGACCCCGACAGCTATGTGGGCGGCGAAATCATCGTAGAGACGCAATTTGGCGCGCAGCAAGTGAAGCTGCCTGCGGGCCATGCAGTGCTCTACCCGTCATCGTCGCTGCACCGGGTCAATCCGGTTACAAGCGGTCGCAGGGTCGCCAGCTTTTTCTGGCTGCAATCGATGGTCCGCGACGACAGCGCGCGACAGACTTTGTTCGACCTGGACAGCAGTATTCAGTCACTGGCCACAATTGTTGGTCAGGATAATGCGGAAATCATCCGGCTGACCGGCGTCTATCACAATTTGCTCCGCCGCTGGGCCGACGCCTGAAGGCGCAGCGCCGACGGCCCGCGCATCAATCCTGCGCGATGATCAGATCAATCCCCGCCTGACGCACCATATCGGCGGCCTCTGCGCTGATGCCCGCGTCGGTGATCAGCGTGTCGACCTCATCCAGCCGGCATACAATCGCGCCGGAGGAGGAAACGAATTTCGAACTGTCGACCATCAATATGACCTGTTCCGCCCGGTCCACCAGCCTGCGTTCGGCTGCGACCAGGATAACGTCCTGCTGCATTACGCCGCGCGGGCCAACGGCGGCGGCGCCCATGAACAATTTGGGCGCGTGAAAATGCGGCATGCTGTCTTCGCCTGCCGGGGCAAGGATGATGTTCTGTTCCCGGAACAGGGTGCCCGACGGCAGCAGGATGCGTGTTCCGGCCTGGGGCAGCAGCGCGTTGACGATGTGCAGCGAATTGGTCAGCACCTGAAGATTAAGGCCCGCCAAACAAGGACACATTTGCAATGTGGTCGTGCCGCCGTCGACCATGATGCCTTCGCCCGGTCCGCACAGGGCGGCGGCGGCACGACCGATGGCCTGTTTCTGTGCCAGATTTTCGCTGATCGACTGGTCGAAGGGCCTGCCCGACAGATGGATCGGCGGTTCCGCCAAGGCGGCGGAGGCCGACGTCGCTACCTTGGCCCCGCCATGCACGCGCACGATATGGCCATGCTCCTCCAGACGCGTGAGGTCACGGCGTATTGTGGCGGGGGATGCGTCCAGCTGCGCTTCCAGATCGCGATAGGAAATGAACCCGCTGAGCCGCAGCGCGTCTAAAATCAGGCTTTCGCGTTCCGCCGCATGCATCTTGTCCGTTACGTCCTTTGCTGGTGCGCCGCCGAAGGGGCGTCCCCTCGGCGGCGTAGCTTATGCAATGGCAGCGAGGCGAAATCCATCGCTGGCTAGCGGATATACAATGGATTTCGCGCCGATTTTCTCAATGGCCCGCCTGCACCCCCAGCATGTTGCCCGCGCCGATCACAATGGTAGCGCCCACCAGCAGGCCAATGCCGGTCCAGACCGTCCGCCGCGTGCTCTTGCTTGCGCCCTTCCATTCCCGCAGCGCAAAGCCCCACAGGGTCGAAAACAGGATGATCGACGCCATGTGCAGCGTCCAGGATGAAAATCCATAACGCCCCATCTGGCTTTCGCCCATCGTGTAGAAGAAGAACTGGAAGTACCAGAGCGTCCCACCGAGCGCCGCGAGCAGATAGTTGGTGAGCAGCGGCGCACGCCCGCCCCGTTCGGGATCGGACGGTGTGCCCAGGAACTGGCCAGCGCTCTTGTTCTTCGCGATCAGATAGCTGCACCACAGGGCGTTGGTGGTCAGCCCCCCGGCCAGCACGACACACAATACCGGCAGGCCCTGGCTCAACGGGTCGGTCCCGGCGGCCAGGGTCAGGTCGCGGATCGGCTGACCCGCATCCAGCCCCCAGGCAAAGCAGCCCGACATCACGCCCGAAAATATGGCGATCAATATGCCCTTTCTCAGGTTGAACTCAGCGACCCCTTCCGACTTCGCTCCGGCCAGGTCCCGTTCCTTCGCCTTGCCAGCGCGGGCGACCACGACGATGCCGATCAGGGTAATGACGATCCCGACCAGAGTGATCTGGCCGCTGATGGTCGATGCAATTTCGCCCATCGTCCCGCGAAAGATTGGCGGCCCAAGCGTTCCGATCACGGTGGTCAGGCCCAGCGCAACCGCCATGCCCAGCGACAGGCCAAGGTAGCGCATGGTCAACCCGAAGGTCAGGCCGCCAAAGCCCCACATCGCGCCCCAGAACCAGCACCAGAACAATGTGTCGCGCGGCGTCGCGGACAGGACGCCCAACAGGTCGCGGGTCTGAAGCGAAGCGAAAAGCCAGGGCGCGACTGCCCAGGAAAACAGGCCGCCCGCCAGCCAGAAAATCTCCCACGACCAGCGGTTGATCCGCTTGTAGGGGACGTAAAAACTGGCCGACGCGAAACCGCCCAGCCAGTGAAAGATGACGCCCAGCGCCGGATTGCCGCCCATTGGATCCTGTCCTCCAGTTTGTTTTCTAGTTCAGTCGTCCGCCAGCGCGAGCCGGCTGATTTCGTCGATTGACCTCATGCCCGTCAGCGTCATCGCCACGCGCATTTCCGCTTCGATCATGGCGAGCATCTGTTCGACACCCGCTTGCCCCCTGGCGGCCAGGGCAAAGACCCACGCCCGGCCCAGCAGCACGCCCTTGGCCCCCAGCGCGAGCATGCGCACGACGTCGAGCCCCGAACGGACCCCGCCATCGGCCAGCACGGTCAGCCGGTCACCCACCGCGTCAGCAATGGGGGGCAGGGCGCGAGCGGTGGAAAGCACACCATCCAGTTGCCGTCCGCCATGGTTGGACACGATGATGCCATCGGCGCCGATTGCCGCCGCTTCCTTCGCGTCTTCCGGGTCCAGCAATCCCTTGATGATCAGCGGACCTTTCCATTCCGACCGGATGAAATCCAGGTCCCGCCAGTTGATGGAATTGTCGAAATTGTCCCGCATCCAGGCAAAGAAATCCTCGATCCCGGTCTTTCCCTTCAGCACGGGGGCGACATTGCCCAGCGCATGGGGGCGCCCCCGCACGCCGACGTCCCATGCCCAATCGGGCTTCATCGCGCTCTGGATTGTTCGCCGCAACGCGCCCTTCAGTCCCGGCGCACCGGCGAGGCCGGAATGATAATCGCGGTAGCGGCTGCCGGGCACCGGCATGTCCACGGTGAAGACCAGGGCCGAACATTTCGCCTCCACCGCTTGCGCCATCAGGTCCCGCATGAACGCGCGATCGCGGATCATGTAGAGCTGGAACCAGAAGGGCTGGGTAGCGGCGGCCGCGACTTCCGACAGGGCGCAGGCGGACACGGTCGACAGCGTGAAAGGGATGCCCGCCTTGTCCGCGGCGCGCACCGCCTGACATTCACCGCGCCGGGCGTTCATTCCAGCAAGGCCGATCGGCGCCAGCGCAACCGGCATTGCCAGCTTTTGCCCGAACAAGCTGGTCGTCAGGTCCAGGCTGGACATGTCGCGCAGCACCCGCTGGCGCAAGGCGACGGCTTCCAGGTCCGCGACATTCCGGCGCAGGGTCACTTCGGCATAAGAGCCGCCGTCAATATATTCGAACAGGAAATGCGGCAGCCGTCGGCGCGCCAGTTCGCGAAAGTCACTAACGGATGCGGCGATCATGCAGGCATCTCCAATTCCGCGCGCCAGCGGGCGCGATAGGCCATAAGGTCGCCTGACAGCGGCTCCACCTGACGTAGCGACCCGTTGGGTTTGAGCGCGGGATCGATGAGGCGCAGCGCACCGAACGAGACATCATTATGGGCGTTGGCGGTATAGACCTGCGTGTCCGGGCGCAATGCGGCAAGCGCGCGGACGAACACTTCGGCTTCGGCAAACCTTCCTTCGACCAGCAGCCTTTGTTCCGCGCCAATCAGGTCCAGCGAATAATCGGCGACCAATGCGGCATAGAGGCAGGCGGCGGCGCGTCGCGCATACCAGTCTTCGGGTCGGTTGACCCAGCGGCACGTGAGGTCCGGGAAAGGACCAAAGCCGGGGGCCAGCGTCGGCAGGATCATGACCGGGTCCGCCAGCAAATGGTCGACGGCGGCCAGCAGGGCGGGCTGGTCGGGCTTTATGTCCACGCGTCGCGTGTCGATCTCGATCAGCGTCTCGATCTCTCGGCCGCCCATGAAACGGGCCGATGGGACCGGCTGGCCATAAGCATCGACATTGACCAGACAGTCGCGCGATTCCGGTAGCGATCCTGTCTCCACGGGCTGGACGGGCAGGCGCATGGCGATGAACCAGGTGCCGGTCGACAGCACCGTGGCTTCGTTGCGGGCAATCTCTGCAAAGCCGCGGGCGGCCAGCAGTGCTGCGTTGGAATCGTGAAGACCCGCCAGAACCCTGACCGTCTGTGGCAGACCCGTGCGCGCGGCGACATCGGCGGATATCGTGCCAACCGTGTCGCCAGCGGCCACCACCGGTGCGAAGCGTTCTGCCCAACCCAGCCGCACCGCCATCGGCGAAAAATCGCTGCTGGCAGGCGCCCATACATCGCTGTGGCAGCCAAGGCTGGTCACTTCGCTAACCGCGCGGCCAGTCAGGAACCATGCCCAATATTGCGCCCAGGGCAGCAAGGTGGCGTCGCGCATGGCGTCGGGATAGAGCTGATCCATCCACCATAGATGGCTGCCGAAATTCAGACCGTCTGGTAGTGCGGGCGATCCGGTGATGGCAAAGGCGTCGCGTTCCTTGCGGTAAGCCGCCATGACCGCAGGCGGCACCGGTTGTTCATAATCGAATGGCGGGAATGCCAATGTCCCCCGCGCGCCTTCCCCATGATTTGCGAGGGCAGCGACCGCCGCCCCATGGCCCACCGGAATGATGGCCTCGATCGGCTGATCGGCGTGGCGGGCAAGCATGTCCAGCACCCAGTCGCCAATGCCATCGGCGTCCAGGCGGCGGATATCGTCCACGGTGCAAACAATGTTCGGGCGGGTTTGCCGGTCCAGCATTTGGCCGTCACGCGACCAGAGGCTGACCTTGCTCAGCGTCTTGCCCATGTCGATGACGATGAAGGCGCCCGAATCCAACTGCATCTCTCCAAATCACACTTATCGAAAATGATCATTATCAATCGTGATTGATCATTTCCAGCGAAAATGATAGCTAGAACGCACGCTGCACATCGCATTTCAGTTGAAGGTACATCATGAACGCTCCGACCAACGCTGCAGATTCCGCCATTCCCTTTGCCGTTCCCACCAGTCGCTGGGACGATTCGGCCGCCTCTTCGATGAGCCCGGCGGAACTGCTGCTATATCGGTCCAACCTGCTGGGTTCCGACCTTACCGTCACCAATTTTGGCGGCGGCAACACTTCGGCCAAGATCATGGAAACCGATCCGCTGACCGGCGAAAAGGTTGAAGTGCTGTGGGTAAAGGGTTCGGGCGGCGACATCGGGTCGATGAAGCTGGACGGTTTTGCGACACTTTACCAGGACAAGCTGCTCAGCCTGGAAGATCATTATGGCGGCGAGCAGGACGACGACAAGATGGTCGGATATCTGCCGCACTGCACCTTCAACCTGAATGGCCGCGCCGCGTCGATCGACACGCCGCTGCATTCCCTGCTGCCCTTCGCCCATGTCGACCATGTCCACCCCGACGCGATCATCGCGCTGGCTGCATCGTCAGGCGGGGAACAGGCGACCAGGGAAATCTGGGGCGGCAAGATCGGCTGGCTCGGCTGGAAACGCCCCGGCTATACGCTGGGCGTGCAGCTGCGCGATTATGTGAAGGCCAACCCTGGCCTGGAAGGCGTCATGCTGGCCGGTCACGGCATCATCTGCTGGGCCGATACGGCCAAGAGCTGCTATGAACATACCGTTCGGCTGATTGCCGACGCGGCGAGCCACCTGAATGCGAAGCTGGAGGGCAAGCCTGCCTTTGGTGGTCGCAAAGTCGCGCCGAACCCGGACCGCGCCGCTATTGCCGCCGACCTCATGCCCCGCTTGCGCGGTTTCATGACGGGCGCACGTGCCAAGCTGGGCCATTTTTCGGACGATGCCGAAGCGCTTGAGTTCGTCGGTTCGGTCGATTTCGACCGATTGGCCGCGCTGGGCACGTCATGCCCGGACCATTTTCTGCGCACCAAGATCGCGCCGCTGACGCTGGATCCCGCGCGGCTTCAGGATGACGCCTATCTGGCGGAAAATATCGAGGATTATCGCAAGCTCTACGGCGCTTATTATGATCGGTGCAAGCGCGCGAATTCGCCCGCGATGCGCGATTCCAACCCGGTCGTCGTGCTGGTGCCGGGCGTGGGTCGCTTCACCTTCGCCACTGACAAGACGACGGCGCGCCTGGCCGGTGAATTTTACGGCAACGCCATCAATGTGATGCGCGGGTCCGAAGCGATTGGCGACTATATCGCGCTGGACGAGCAGGAAGCGTTCGACATCGAATATTGGCTGCTGGAAGAAGCAAAGCTCCAGCGCATGCCCAGCCCCAAGCCGTTGGTCGGCAAGATCGCGCTCGTCACCGGCGGCGCTGGCGGCATCGGTGCGGCTACTGCCGCCCGGCTGCTGGCAGATGGCGCCTGCGTGATGCTGGCCGACCGCGATGCGGACGCGGTTGAAAATGTCCGTGCCGGTTTCGCCAAGCAGTTCGGCAAGGATGTCGTCCGCGCCTCTGTCGTCGACGTGACTGACGAAGCGCAGGTGCAGTCGGCTTTCGACGCCTGCGCGCGTGAGTTTGGCGGGCTGGACATATTGGTCGCCAATGCGGGCATCGCTTCGTCCGCACCGATCGAGGAAACCACCGTCGCCCTGTGGCGCAAAAATTATGACGTTCTGGCGGAAGGCTATTTCCTGACAGCGCGCGCGGCTTTCCCCTTGATGAAGCGGATGAAGGATCAAGGGGGCGCATCGATCGTCTTCATCGGGTCGAAGAACGGCGTCGCCGCGGCGACCAACGCATCGGCCTACGCTTCGGCAAAGGCGGCGGCCAATCACCTGGCCCGCTGCCTGGCGCTGGAAGGCGCGCCGTCGGGCATCCGCGTGAACGTCGTCAATCCCGATGCGGTGATCAAGGGTTCCAAGATCTGGGACGGCGACTGGCGCAAGGAACGCGCGGGCGCGCATGGCATCGATTCGGGCCGTGAACTGGAAGAACATTATCGCCAGCGTTCCATGCTGAAGCGTGATGTGCTGCCGTCGGACATCGCCGAGGCCGTCTATTTCCTGGCGTCGGACATGTCGGCAAAATCGACCGGCAACATGATCAACGTTGACGCGGGGAACGCACAGGCCTTCACTCGCTAATCACCACGGGAGAGGATGATGGCGACAATGAAAATATGGGGTCGGCGGACCGGGTTGATGCTGGCGGTAGTGGCCGCGACATTGCCCGGTGGCGCCGTTGCGCGGGCCGATGGGACGAAGGCTGTCGCCGCTGCGTCTGCTGCCGCGCCCATGGCAGAGCCGGGAGCCATCCCGCTCTACCCGCAGTCCAAGGGGAAGAAGGCCAAGGTTGCGGACACCGAAGTCTGGAACATAAATCCGGGCGAGGGCCGTTCCGTGCGCAATGTCACGGTCCCGACGCTGACGCCTTTCCTGCCGGATCCAGGCAAGGCGAATGGCGCGGCGGTGGTGGTTGCGCCGGGCGGTGGCTTCATGGCCTTATCGATGGATCATGAAGGTTATAAGGTCGCCCGGCAGCTGGCCGATCGCGGCATCGCGGCCTTTGTCCTGAAATATCGCCTGATCCCGACCCCTGCCGATCCGAAGGAAGCAGTTCGCGCGATGGCGGCGAAGATCGCCGCGGCTGTTCGCGGCGGGCCGGACGCGCCCAGGCTGGAAAAGCCCGAAGCGACGGAAGATGCGATCACCGCGTTGCGGATGGTTCGGGCGGACGCGGCAAAATGGGGCGTTGATCCTGCGCGCGTCGGCATGATCGGCTTTTCCGCAGGCGCGATAACGGCGCTCAATAGCGTGATACAGGCTCCGGCGGATCAGCGACCCGCCTTTTTCGGCTATATCTACGGCCCCCAGACCGCCGTCGCCGTACCGGCGGATGCGCCGCCCATGTTCGACGCGATTGCCATGGACGACCAGCTGTTCCCGTCCATGGGTTTTCCCATCGCTCAAGCCTGGCACAAGGCGAAGCGGAAGGTGGAAATCCACGGCTATCAAAAGGGCTATCACGGGTTCGGCCTTGGCCGCCCCGGCACTACCACAACGCTGCTGATGGATGAATTCCATGCATGGTTGGCCATGCAGGGCTTCCTCGGAAGCCAGACCAAGAAGTGAGATGATCATGACCACGAACCTTCCCCTTTCCGACGATCTGATTGCCGAAGCCAACGCGCGCGAAACCGCGGCGCTGGAGGAAGATTATGCGGCGCTTGGGCGTCAGCTTGAACGGCGCGGCATCGACATCGACGCAATCAAGGGCCGCGTGGCAGGTTTTTCCGTTGCCGTCCCCAGTTGGGGCGCGGGGCGTGGCGGCACGCGCTTCGCCAAATTCCCGATCGCTGGCGAGCCGACGACCATCCACGAAAAGCTGCAGGATTGCGCCGTCATCAACCAGCTGTCGCGCGTGACCCCGCGCGTGTCGCCGCATTTCCCCTGGGACAAGGTGTCCGACTATGCGGCCCTGCGTGAAGAGGCCGCGAGCCTTGGCCTGGGTTTTGACGCGGTCAATTCCAACACGTTCCAGGATCAGAAGGATCAGGCGCACAGCTACGCGACCGGATCGCTGTCCTCGACCGTCGCAGAAACGCGCGCTCAGGCGGTTGAACACAACATCGAATGCATCGAAATCGGCAAGCAGCTGGGATCGACCGACCTGACCGTTTGGGTCGGTGACGGCACCAACTTCCCCGGCCAGCAGGACCTTGCCCGCAGCCTTGACCGCTATCTGGAAGCGGCAGCGCAGGTCTATGCCGCGCTGCCCGACGATTGGCGGATGCTGCTGGAACATAAGATGTTCGAGCCTGCCTTTTATTCCTCCGTCATTTCCGATTGGGGTTCGTCGATCCTGGCGGCGCAGGAACTGGGTCCCAAGGCGAAGTGCCTCGTGGACTTGGGCCACCATGCCCCCAACACCAACATCGAACAGATCGTGGCCCGCCTGCATCGCTTCGACAAGTTGGGCGGTTTCCACTTCAACGACAGCAAATATGGTGACGACGACCTGGATTCGGGGTCGATCAACCCGCATCAGCTGTTCCTGATCTTCAACGAACTGGTCGAGGCGGAACTGAACCCGCGCGACGGTTTCAACCCCAGCTATATGATCGACCAGTCGCATAATGTGACCGATCCGATCGAATCGATGCTGTCGTCGGCCGAAGCAATTACGTCCTGCTTTGCCAAGGCGCTGCTGGTGGATCGTCAGGCGCTGCACGGGGCGCAGGAATCCAACGACACGATGATGGCGTTCCAGGCGTTGCGCCGCGCCTATAATGTGGACGTCGCCCCAATATTGGCGATGGCCCGCATGGAAGCGGGCGGCGCGATCGACGTGCTGTCGACTTATCGCCAGAGCAAGTGGCGCGAGCGCAAGGCGCAGGAACGCAAGCCGGTCGGCTTGGGCGCTGGCATCGTCTAAGGGTTGGCGGGGTCCCGGCTCCCGAAAGGGGAGCCGGGACCCCGCACTCATCTACCCCAGTGGAACGTCAAGTTCCGCAGAAAGTCGCCAAGACCCGCTCATGCTCCTGTGGGGGCGCAGCATATCCGTCATTTTCAGGCTGGTCGTCGAATGGACGGGACAAGACCTGAAGCAGCCGTTCGAACGGCGCGAAATCATCCTTGTCCACCGCAGCGCGGATCATTTCTTCGACGCGGTGATTGCGGGGTATGAAGGCGGGATTGACGCTTCGCATGGCGTCGCGCCGCTGCATGGCCGAACTGGCTTCTACCGCCGATCGTTCGCGCCACCGCGCCAGCACCTTGTCGGCGGCAAGGGGATTCACGAACAGCCCGCGCACGGGTTCGTCGCCTTCGCCCGGCTCGATTGCATCCGCCAGACGACGGAAGAACAGGGTGAAGTCAACCTGGTTTGCGGCCATGGCGTCGAGCATTTCTGTGACCACGTCCGCGTCGCCTTCGGCCTGTTGTTGCAGGCCCAGCTTCGCGCGAAAGCCTTGAAGCTGTGCATCCAGGAAATGGGGAGCATAGAGCGAGAGCGCTTCTTCCGCATCGGCAATGGCCTTTGCTTCATCCTCATTCAACAGCGGGAGCAAGGTTTCGGCCAGCCGGGTCAGGTTCCACAATCCGATGCCGGGCTGATTGCCATAGGCATAGCGGCCCGCCCGGTCGATCGAACTGAACACCGTGGCAGGATCATAACTGTCCATGAAGGCGCAGGGACCATAGTCGATTGTTTCGCAAGCCACCGACATATTGTCGGTGTTCATCACTCCGTGAATGAAGCCCGTGAGCATCCAGCGGGCGATCAGGTCGGCCTGCCCCGCGATCACCCGGTCGAGCAGCGCGCGATAGGGGCGGGGAGCGTCTGCTGCTTCGGGATAGTGGCGGGCGATGACATGGTCAGCCAATATGCGCAGCCCATCGACGTCCCTCCGCGCCGCGAAGAATTGGAATGTGCCCACACGAATATGACTGGATGCGACCCGCGTCAGAACCGCGCCGGGCAGTGCATCTTCGCGGATAACGGATTCGCCCGTCGTCACGGCAGCCAGAGCGCGGGTCGTGGGAATGCCGAGCGCCGCCATGGCCTCGCTCATCACATATTCCCGCAGCACCGGACCCAGCGCAGCACGGCCATCGCCTCCGCGGGAAAAGGGTGTGCGGCCAGCGCCTTTCAGCTGAACATCACGCCGCTGCCCCTGACGGTCGATCACTTCACCCAGCAGGATCGCCCGCCCATCGCCAAGCTGAGGCACGAAATTGCCGAATTGATGGCCTGCATAAGCCGTTGCGATCGGGTCCGACCCCGCCGCGATCGATTGGCCCGATAGCAATTGCAGCCCGTCATCGCCCTTCAGCCATTGTGGGTCGATGCCCAGGTCGGCAGCCAGGCCTTCGTTGACACGAATGATCGTGGGATGGGATGCCTGCGCGGGCGCTACCTTGGCGAAAAATCGATCGGGAAGCCGGGCGTAACTATTGTCGAAGGCCAGGGTCACGAAAGGGCGCTCGTTCGGGGCGGGATGGGAACGAATATATATGTCATCAAGTTCAATGTGGGGATCCCATCGGGATGTAAAAGGGACATGGTCAGCAACCTTGCGTAACGCTGTGACACATCATAGGCTGCGTCCCAAGGGGAGAGGAAAATGGCAGCATCATTTGCGGGTCGCGGGATGCGTTCCGTGGCCGAGGTCGGGTCGAGCCAACCACAAAGAGTGGGACGTCCATCAGCAGAGCAGAGCAGGGAGCTGATGGCATCCGTGCTGCACGCCGCGCGCGAAGAATTCGCCACGAAAGGCTTTCATTACGCGACGATGGACGCGATTGCGGTGCGGGCCGGTGTATCCAAACGGACCTTATACGCGTGGCACGCCGACAAAGAGGCGCTGTTGCAAGCCGCGATCACTGATAGGGCCGTTGAGCTGACGGACTATGTAATCGATCCCGCAGCTGATCTGAAAGAGGCGATTACCGCTTATTCCCTGAATCGGCTGCAAGAGCTGACGACAGATTATGCCATCTCCGCAGGCGGGTTGATGATGCGGGAGGCGCGCCAGTTTCCCGTCGCAAGCGACTTGGTGGAGCAAGGCCAGGAATATCTGTGTCGTCCTTTGGTCAAGCTGTTGCAGGAACTGGGGATGGAGACAGAGGAAGCTCATGCTGTCGCGGATATATATGTCACTGCATTGTCGGGACAGCTTCAACCCAGCCTGATCATGGGCAAACCTGCGCCCACCCTTGAACAGAGTAAGGAGCATGTGGCGATGGTCGTTGAATTGTTCCTGCCGGGGTTGGAAAAACGGTTGAACCAGATATCCCCTGACCGTCCCAATTCCACCTTAAGCCACTGACCGATCCGGGCTGGAGCATCGCGCGCAAAAGCGGGAACCGGTTTTGCGCTTAAACGGATGGGATCACAAACAATAGAGCGCGCGACCTGCGTCCGATTAAACGCGGCGCGCTCTACGCAAAGCAAAAGGAGCTCGCCACGGACTGCGGCGAGCTCCCAATCTGCCCTGGTTACGGGCGGATAGCTCCGCCCGTAACCGTCAGAAGTCATTATCGCGGCCGATTACCAGCGGAAGGTGCCGACCAGGCCGAATTCACGCGGCACGGTGCTGGAAATGACCGAATAGCCCGACTGGACCGGGCCAGCAAAGGTCCCGACCTGAGGAATATTCTGGAAGTCGCTGATCCGCTGCTGGTTCAGGACATTCTTGACGAACCCGGTCAGTTCCCACTGACCGTCATTGCCGCGGACGCCCGCAAACAGGTCGATAAGGGTGCGGCTGCGATAGTTGAAGTTGCGCTGCTGCGAATAGACGCCCGGACGATAAGTCAGCAGTCCGCGAACGAAGGGTTCAACCGAACCTTCCACCGGTATGCGCAGTTCGGTCGTGGCGGACAGGTTGAAGTCCGGCGTGTCGCTCATCCGCGTCAGACGGCAGAAGCTGACATTGCCGGTCCCCGAAATGGCGGCCGATCCGTCCGTGTCGGGACGACCGTCGCCATCGAAGTCGTTGCAAGGCAGCCGTGCGTTGTCCTTGTAGCGTGCCTTTACGTAGGACATGTTGATCGACAGGTCCCAGAAGTCCGTCGGACGGGCGTCGATCGACGCTTCGATACCCTTAACCGTGGCATCGCCATTATAGTTGAAGTCGAAGCTGCCGTCGGTTGACGGAATGTCGGCGCCATTGTCGATAGTCCCCGGTGCGCACACGCCTGGCTCTGAGTTCGGGCAGTTATAATAGATGCCCGTAAAGCGCGACACGAAACCGTCGAACGTCTGATAGAATGCGGAAACCGCGAAGTTGACGCGACGGTCGAAGAACGAACCCTTCAGGCCAGCTTCGAAATTGTCGGTCTTTTCATTCTGCGTGGCCACCAGATCTGGCGAAATGCCAACCGGAGCAGCATATCCGACGGCGCCTGCGCGGAAGGAATGACCATAGGCGACATAACCGGTCAGCGTCGGGCTGAATTCGTAGCTCAGCGTCGCGCCGCCGGTCAGCGGCCTTTCCTTAAGGTCACGCAGCTGTGCTGGAACGCCAGCCTCCGTCACGGTAAACGGATCAATAAGAGCACCAGGCGCGCCCGGTGACGTGCTCACGATATCCGCCTCGCGAACCCCATTCATGATCGTGTAACGCAGGCCGCCTTCCAGCGTGAAACCACCTGCCCGCACCCGGCCATTGGCATTGAAGGAAATCGTTTCCTGATTTGTAGGAGCGGTGATGTAAGAGGTGATCGGCAGATAGGTCACACCCGGAATGGCTGGGGCCTCTGCAAAGAAGAGAGCCGTGTCCTGCGTCACGCGCGATGTGCCGCCCAGCTTTTGATAGAAAGCACCGACGCCCCAACCGAACATGCCGTCATTCTTCGACGCCAGACGCAGTTCGAAAGTGGGCACGCGGTAAGGCGAAATGGTGTGCTGGGGTAGGGCCAGACCGGGAATGCTGTTGGCCGGATCACTATCGCGCTGCTGGTCAAGCGTGCTCGACTGATAAGCGGCCAAACCCGTCAGGTCGGCGAAGCCCAGATCCCAATCGACGTTCAAATTGACGATGTGCGAAATATTCTGGAACCGGTTCACGCCATCGGAAACGGCCACGCGATCCCGAATACCGAAATCGCGAGGACCGGTTGGTATGCCGCCGAAGTCGTTGGCAGCGCCGACGACCTGGCTGTACTGGCGCACGTCCGACTGCAGATACTGATAGCTCAGATAGGCAGTGATATCCTCGGTCGGGCGCAGGCCCAACGTGACGCGGCCGCTCTGCGTGGTGCCGCGCGAATAATCGCCATTGGTGATATTGCGAACCTGATTGTTGCGATTGCCGTCGACCAGAGCCGCGACGCGCAGCGAAACCTTTTCGTTGAACGGCAGGGTCACGCCGCCCTGGACGTTATAGGCGTGACGATCGGTCACGGTGCCCTGCATATAGCCTTCAACTTCATCGAATTTCGGGCGCAGCGTGGTGATGGTGATCGAACCGCCCGGTGATGAAAGGCCACGCAGCAAGCCCTGGGGGCCGCGCAGCACTTCGATCTGGCCGATGTCGTACATTGCCGTGAACACGGTCTGCGCGTCGGCGGGGGCTTCGTTGAAATAAATCTGGACGGTCGGATCAGTGCCTTGATCGGCGTCAAAGCCGATGCCACGCAGCGTGGTCGTGTTGTTGCGACCGGTGGTGTTCGTCAGCTCCAGGCCGGGGGCCAGGCGCGAAATATCTTTTGTATCCAGTATGTTAAGCTTCGCCAGCTGCTCACTGGTGACCGCGTTGACGGACATCGGCACATCCTGAAGGCTGCGCGAGTCGCGCGTGGCCGTCACCACGATTTCGTCATAAACAGGTTCATCCGCCGCAGCCTGAACCACATCATCTTGAGCGTAAGCAGGCGCGATCGATGCCAGTGCAGCGATAGCTACGCCGCTGGACAGAAAAGTCATAAAGTTCCGGCTCATGGAAATCTCCCCGTTAGACGGGGGGGCGAACTGCCCTCGCCAGTTTACTTTGTCAAGGCGACGTAACCGAACTGAAATAGAGTTGTGATTGCGTGTTCAGCGCGCGGCAGCTCGCCTTGGGGCGGATTATCCAATTTCTGAGACGACTATAAAACGCAACAATAACAATTAGTTGAGTAATCAGGAAAGCACGCCATGTGCGGCAGGCCACCTGGCTGTGCGCGCCGGAAAGGCTGATTGGGCTAAGCGCACGTTTCCTTGAGGCGGTGGGACATTAATGACACAGGTGCCCGCATGTGCGGGCTTGATCCGCCGACCCGGCTTCACTGTCCCAAAAAAAAAGGGAGCGCGCCTTTTACGGCGAACTCCCTCATTCCCAGTGGGAGGATGGAGTGCTTCCATCCTCCGTGGCTTTCGTTTCTTACCAGCGGAAAGTTGCGATCAGGCCGAACTCGCGTGGAAGGGTGGTGTTGATCGGCGCGTATCCCGACGTAACACTCGGGCTGCCCGTGAACGAGATCCGCGGCGTGCCGGTGAAGTCGGTGATGCGCTGCTGATTCAGGACATTCTTGACGAAGCCGGTCAGTTCCCACTGGCCGTCATTGCCGCGAACGCCTGCGAACAGGTCGATCAGGGTGCGGCTGCGATACTGGAAGCTGCGCGTTTCCGAATAGACTCCCGGACGGTAGCTGAGCAGGCCGCGGACGAAGGGTTCGACCGAACCTTCAACCGGCAGACGCAGTTCAGTGGTCGCCGTCATGCTGAAGTTCGGCGTGTCAGTGAGTCGCGAGAGGCCGCAGAAGCTGACGTTGCCGGTGCCCGTGATCGCGGCGTCACCATCCATGTCGGGACGGCCGTCGCCGTTGAAGTCGTTACAGGGCAGGCGAGCGCTGCTCTTGTAGCGGGCCTTTACGTAGGACATGTTGACCGACAGGTCCCAGAAGTCCGTCGGGCGAGCATCGATCGTGGCTTCGATACCCTTGACCGTCGCGTCTCCATTATAGTTGAAGTCGAACGTGCCGTCAGCGGCTGGAACGTCGGTGCCGTTGTTGATCGGCGTCGAGCCAGGACCGGTTCCGCAAACGCCCGGAGCGAAGTTCGGGCAGTTATAGTAGACGCCTGCGAAGCGGTTCAGGAAGCCGTCGAACGTCTGGTAGAAGGCCGACACGGCGAAGTTCAGGCGGCGATTGAAGAGCGAACCCTTCAACCCGGCTTCGAAATTGTCGGTCTTTTCGCCGCGGGTCGCGATCAGGTCATTCGAAATGCCCACCGGGACGGCCACGCCGACGCTGCCGGCACGGAACGAGTGACCATAAGCGAGGTAGCCGGTCAGGGCCGGGCTGAACTCATAGGTCAGGGTCGCGCCGCCGGTCAGCGGCGTGTCCTTCTGATTGCGCAGATCGGCCGGGATGCCGTCTTGTACCTGAGTGAAGGCGGGGATGATGGGGAAGAAGCCGGGCGAGGTGCTCACGATGTCAGTGGTGCGAACGCCCTTGATGATCGTGTAGCGCAGACCACCTTCAAGCGTGAACCCGCCGCTGCGAACGCGACCGTTTGCGTTGAAGGACCAGGTTTCCTGATCGACGGGCACCGTGATGCGCGAATTGATCGGAAGGTAGAAGCCATTCACCGGCGCCAGGAACTGAGCCGTGTCCTGGTTCACGCGGGTCGTGCCCTTCGTCTTCTGATAGAAGGCGCCGAGGCCCCAGCCGAACATGCCGTCATTCTTCGATGCCAGACGCAGTTCGAACACAGGAACGCGGTAAGGAATGGTGTTGCGCTGCTGCAGAGCTAGGCCCGGAAAGCTGTTCGCCGGATCACTGTCACGCTCCTGCACCAGGTCGCTGGCCTGATAGGATGCGACGCCCGTCAGGTTGGCAAAGCCCAGGTCCCAGTCCATGTTCAGGTTGACGAAGTGCGAGGTGTTCTTGAAGCGGTTCAAGCCTTCGCCGACAGCCAGACGATCACGGATCGAAATGTCACCGGGGCCGGTCGCCACGCCGCCGAAGCTGTTTCCTTCGCCGAACACCTGCTGATACTGGCGGATGTCCGACTGCAGATACTGGTAGGTCAGGTAGGCGGTGAAGTTTTCGGTCGGGCGCAGGCCCAGCGTCAGGCGCGCGCTCTGCGTGTTGCCGCGGGAGAAGTCGCCGTTGCTGGCGTTACGCACCTGGTTGCCACGATTGCCGTCGACCAGAGCCGCGACGCGCAGCGAAACCTTGTCGTTGAACGGCAGGGTCACGCCGCCCTGGACGTTATAGGCGTGACGATCGGTCACGGTGCCCTGCATATAGCCTTCAACTTCGTCGAACTTCGGGCGCTGGGTCGTCACGGTGATCGAACCGCCCGGCGAGGACAGACCGCGCAGCAGGCCCTGGGGCCCGCGCAACACTTCGATCTGGCCGATGTCGTAGAGCGCCGTGAAGACGGTTTGCGCATTGGCGGGCGCTTCGTTCAGATAGACCTGAACCGTCGGGTCAGTGCCCTGATCGGGATCGAAGCCGATGCCGCGCAGCGCGATCGTGTTGTTACGGCCAGTGGTGTTCGTCAGCTCAAGGCCGGGGGCGAGACGCGAAATGTCCTTGGTGTCGAGGATGTTCAGCTTCTGCAGCTGTGCGCCGGTGACGGCATTGACCGACATCGGCACATCCTGAAGACTGCGCGAGCTACGCGTGGCCGTCACGATGATTTCTTCATAAACCGGTTCAGCGGCTGCGCCCTGGGGCGCCTGTGCGCTATCATCCTGGGCATAGGCAGGCGCGATCGATGCCAGCACCGAAATTGCGACGCCACTGGACAAAAATGTCAAAAAGTTCCGGCTCATGAAGATCCTCTCCCAAATATTGGGCGGCGAACTGCTCCCCATGGTCTACTTTGTCAAGACGGTAAAAATGGCTCTGAAACAACAATGTGAGTAGGTGCTAACGATCAAATCGCTCCGCCTGCCGGAATTTATGGGCTTGCAGAAGGCCCGGAAATCCATCGAAAATCAGACGCTTGTGTTGAATAATTGACGAGTTGCACGAGCGGCTTTTGAGCGCTGCCTTTCAGGGTCAAAGCTGGTCGATGCAGAGCTATTCCTTGGTCCTTGTGCGACATTAATGACACAGCGTCGCTGGAGGGAGCTGATTGCTGCCGATGGCGGTATTGGATTGAATCGGGGGATTGAATCGGGATGAAAATCGGGTTTCGCCAAAGGAAAATTTGCGACAGCGCGGTCACCCGCATTAAGGGGGTACGCATTGTCACCGTTGAGTATGCATATGCCGTCCCTGACTGATCGCGCCCGTTCCTCCCTGATCTATGCTTTGTTGATCGCGCTATTGGCGCTGCCTTTTATGGCGGACCTGGCTTTTCCACTGGGGACGGCGGTGTGGGTTGCCTATCTGCTGCCCGCGGTGATCGCCTATCTTTCGCCCCGCCCGCAGGCGCCATTGGTAGTGGCGGCAATTTCGACCCTGTTGACCATGATCGGCTTCACCCTCGCTCCGGTCGGCATAGACCCGTCGGTAGCTGCGCTTAACCGTACGCTGGGCGGCGCGGTGACGTGGATCCTTGCGATCGTCGGATTTCTTTTCATTCGCAGCCGTAACGCCGTACGGCGGGAAGAGTGGCTGCAGACCGGTCAGGTCGGACTGGCGGAAGCGGTCGGGGGCGAACAGCCGCTGGATGAACTGGCGCGCAGCGCGCTGGTTTTCCTGGCCGGTCAGCTGAATGCAAAGGCCGGCGCCATCTTCATACGCAATGGCGATGGCTTTCGCCGCCATGCCACCTATGGCGTCCCGGCAGAGGCGCAGGTGCCGACGCGCTTCGGACTGTCCGACGGCCTGCTGTCGGAAGCTGCGCGGGACGGTCGCGCTATAATGCTGGATGCGGTGCCTGACGGATATCTCTATTATGGATCGGGCTTGGGACAGAGCAAGCCCGACACACTGCTGATCGCCACGACGAAGGCGGACGGCGTGGTCAATGCGGTGATCGAATTGGGCCTGGCCCGCGCCGACGCCGCATTGGCGGATCAGCTGCTTGCTCGCGTCGGTCATCAACTGGGGGTGGCGATCCGGTCCGGCAAATACCGCGCCCGATTGCGCGAGTTGCTGGAAGAAACCCAGCAACAGGCCGAAGAATTGCAGACGCAAAGCGAAGAGCTGCGCGCCAATAATGACGAGCTTGAAACGCAAAGCCGCCAGCTTCAGGACTCCGCAAGTCGGCTGGAAGCCCAGCAGAGCGAGCTGGAGGAAAGCAACGCCCGATTGGAAGAACAGGCCCGCCAGCTCGAAATTCAGCGCGATGACCTGACCCGTGCTCAGGGTTCGTTGCAAAAACAGGCGAGCGATCTGGAGCAGGCCAGCCGTTACAAGTCCGAATTCCTGGCCAATATGAGCCACGAATTGCGCACGCCGCTCAATTCCCTGCTCATCATGGCGCGGCTGCTGGCGGAAAACCGCGCGGGCAATCTCAGCGCGGATCAGGTGCGCCACGCTGAAACCATCGAAACGTCGGGTAACGACCTGTTGACCCTGATCAACGATATCCTGGATATTTCGAAGATCGAGGCGGGCAAGCTGGAACTTCAGCCACGCCGTTTCCGGGTCGTTCCTGTCATCGAAAAATTGCAGGCGATCTTTGGCGCGTCTGCGCAGGCAAAGGGCCTGGCCTTCCGCATCGCGAAAGAAACCGATGTGGCGGACATCGAAACCGATCAGCAGCGGTTGGAACAGGTGCTGAAAAACTTCCTGTCCAACGCGATCAAATTCACGGAAAAGGGTGAGGTCGCATTGACCGTCGGGCAGGAAGCCGATGGCCGGATTGCCTTCACCGTCCGCGATACCGGCGTTGGCATTCCCGATGATCAGCAGCAGGTCATTTTCGAAGCGTTCCGCCAGGCCGACGGGACCGTCAGCCGTAAATATGGCGGCACCGGCCTTGGCCTGTCGATCTCGCGTGAACTGGCGCGCCTGCTTGGCGGCGAAGTGCGCGTTGAAAGCACGCCGGGGCAGGGCAGCGCCTTTTCCCTGCTATTGCCGCAGCGGTTCGACCCGTCCTTGAGTCAGGTGCCGTCCGTTGGTGCGCCCGATCCGGTGCGCCCGCGTCCATCCAACCCCACGCCACCCCGCTTGCGGCCAGTGACCGTGATCGAGGATGATCGCGGACAGCTTGCCGGGGACGCGCGTGTCATACTGATTGTAGAGGACGACCCGGTGTTCGCCCGCATCCTGTGCGACATCGCGCATGAACAGGGATTTCAATGCCTTATCGCGGGCACCGCCGATGAAGGCACGCTGATGGCGCGGCAATATGTGCCCCATGCCGTCATCCTGGACATGAACCTGCCCGACCATACCGGCCTGTCGGTGCTGGACCGTATCAAGCGCGACGTTCGCACCCGACATATTCCGGTGCACGTCGTATCGGTGGATGACGACAGTCAGGCGGCGTTGTCGAGCGGCGCGATCGGCTATCTGTTCAAACCTGTGAAGCGCGAACAGCTGATCGACATGCTCGAAGGGTTGGAAGCGCGCATGGACCAGCGGATGCGCCGGGTGCTGGTGGTGGAGGATGACGCCCAGCAGGCCGAAAGCATCAAGCTGCTGCTCGCGTCCCGCGATGTGGAAACGCTGGAGGCGCATTCCGCCGCGCAATGTTTCGACATGCTGGGGCGCGAAACATTCGACTGCATGGTGCTGGACCTCAACCTGCCCGATGCAACCGGCCTTGATTTGCTGGAGCGGCTCAGCGCCGATGACAGCGTCGGTTTTCCGCCCGTCATCGTCTATACCGGTCGCGACCTCAGTCAGAATGAGGAATTGCGCCTGCGCAAATATTCCAAGTCCATCATCGTGAAGGGCGCCAAGTCGCCCGAACGCCTGCTGGACGAAGTGACGCTGTTCCTGCACCAGATCGTGTCCGAACTGCCCGAACCCCAACAGCAACTGATCGCCAAGTCCCTGAACCGCGACGAAGGGCTGGAAGGTCGAAATATTCTGGTGGTCGAGGATGACATACGGAACGTTTATGCCCTGACGAGCATTTTCGAACCCCATGGGGTGCATGTCCGTATCGCACGTAATGGCCGCGAGGCTCTCGTCGCGCTTGAAGAAAGCGCGCGCGGCGCCGCCGCGCCTGTGGACCTGGTGCTGATGGACGTGATGATGCCGGAAATGGACGGGCTCACCTGTACGCGCGAAATCCGCAGCCAGCCCTGGGGCAAGTCGATGCCAGTCATTGCGCTGACGGCCAAGGCGATGGCGCGGGACCAGCAGGAATGCCTGCAGGCCGGAGCGAATGATTATCTGGCAAAGCCGCTCGACGTCGATAAACTGCTCAGTCTGGTGCGGGTATGGATGCCGCGCTGACAGAGCCGGCTTGGGGGCCACTTGACGAAATAGAACTTGATCTGCTGCTGGAGGCGATCTGGCGGCATTATCATTATGACTTCCGGGGCTATTCTCGTGGATCGCTGCATCGTCGCATGGCGCGGGCGCAGCAGCATTTTGGCTGTGCCAGCCTGTCCCACCTGCAACATCGCCTTTTACGCGAACCGGCCATTTTCGCGGATTTGATGAGCTTCTTGACGATCCAGGTCAGCGAAATGTTCAGGGACCCCGCTTATTTCCGCGCTCTGCGGGAAAAGGTGATCCCGCACCTGCGGACTTACCCTTCGCTCAAGGTCTGGATTGCGGGATGCGCCAATGGAGAGGAATTTTATTCGCTCGCCATCCTGTTCCGGGAAGAGGGGCTGGAAGACCGCACCATTTTCTACTGCACCGACATCAGCCCGGCTGCCCTCGAACGAGCGGAGGCGGGCATATATAGTCGCGACCAGATCGCACATTTCACTGAAAATCATCGCCGGTCGGGCGGCAGGACGTCATTGTCAGATTATTATACCGCCGCATATGGCGCCGCCGTGTTCGACAAATCGCTGCGCCGCCGCGCCGTTTTCGCGGAACATAATCTCGCCAGCGACCAGGTGTTTTCCGAAGTGCAGCTTGTGTCGAGCCGCAATGTTCTGATCTATTTCGACCGCAACTTGCAGGACCGCGCGCTGGGACTATTTGGTGGATCGCTGGTGCGCGGCGGCTTCCTGGGTCTGGGGTCCAAGGAAACGCTGCGCTTTTCACGCCATTCATCCGGGTTCACCGATTTTGACGAAGCGGAAAAGATTTTCCGGCGCAATGGCCAGGCTCTGGGTGGGGCAGACTGATGCATATTGATCCAGTGAAGATACTGGCCGTGGACGACGTGCCCGAAAATCTGGCCGCGCTCGATGCTCTGTTGAGCGGCGAAGGGTTGGAGCTGTTGCAGGCGCGGTCGGGCGATGAGGCGCTGGAACTGCTGCTGAAGCATGACGTCGCCCTTGCCCTGCTGGACGTGCAGATGCCCGGAATGGACGGGTTCGAACTGGCCGAACTGATGCGAGGGACTGAACGAACGCGCCGCGTGCCGATCATTTTCCTGACAGCGGTCGCCACGGACGAACGCCGCCGCTTTCGGGGTTATGAAACCGGCGCTGTGGATTATCTGCTAAAGCCCGTCGACCCGCAGATCGTGCGGAGCAAGGTCGCCATTTTCGTGGAGCTGTTCCGGCAACGGCTGGAACTGTCGCGTCAGCGCGACGACCATGCCGCCGCTCTTGCCAAGCTGACGGCGCATGGCGACAATTCGCCACTGGCGCTGGTCGAACTTGACGCAGATCAGCGGATCATATCCTGGTCGAAGGGCGCGGAACGGCTTTTTGGGTGGCGCTCCGCTGAAGTCGCGGGCTTTGGCGCGGTCGAGGTCAAGTGGCTGGGCGCCGAGCAAGAGGCGGATTTTGCCGCGCTGCTGAATGATATGATCGACGGTACGCTCCCCCGCGCCACGCAGACGCTGCGCTTTCATTCGGCTGAGGGATTATCGCTGGATTGCGAATGCTATTGTTCTGCGCTGCGGGATGGGACGGGGCGCTTCTTTTCGATCAACTTGCAGATATTGGACGTCACTGATCGCCGACGCGCCGAAGAAACCCAGAAGTTGCTGATTGGCGAGCTGAACCACCGGGTAAAAAACACGCTTGCATCCGTTCAGGCAATCGCGACGCAAACGCTGCGCCATTCGACTGGCCCTTCCGATTTCGCGCCTACCTTCATTGGGCGCATTCATGCCTTGGCAAGCGCCCATTCCCTGCTGAGCGGCGCGACCTGGCAGGTCGCCAGCCTGCGTGAACTGATCGAAGGACAATTGTCGATCGGCGCTATTGAAGCGGACCGGTTCGAAGCGGCCGGCCCCCCGGTCGACCTTCCCCCTGAACCCGCCCTTCATCTGGCGCTCGTGTTGCATGAACTGGTCACCAACGCGCATAAATATGGTGCGCTTTCCGTCCCGGAAGGACGTGTGCGTCTGGCGTGGGACGTCAATGATAACCAATTGGTTCTGGAATGGCAGGAACGCGGTGGTCCGTCCGTGACGCCGCCCACGCGCCGGGGCTTTGGCACCGCACTGATTGAACGAAGCCTGCGGGCAGATGGCGGTAGCGCGGAACCGCATTATGACGCCGACGGGATCGGTTGGACACTAACCCTGCCCTATATGGCAGGTGCGCGACATCGTGGCCCGCGACTTCGCCCCAGAGTGATGGGCCGCGCGGGCGAAGGAAGCGGGACGGGCGGCGTGGACTTGCAAGGCAAAAGGCTGCTGCTGATTGAGGATGAAGCGCTGATCGCGCTTGAACTTGCCGCCATATTGGAAGATTCGGGGGCAACTTTAGTCGGCCCGGTCGCCTCGGTGGACGAGGCGCGAGCCATGATCAAGGGCCGCGAATTCGACGGCGCCCTGGTCGACGGCAATTTGCAGGGGGAGCCAGCCGACCGCGTGGCGCAGGCGCTGACCGACAGGCAGATTCCGTTCATCTTTGTCAGCGGCTATGGCAGCGAACATCTTCCGGCACAGTTCGACCACATACCGGTGGTGGCAAAGCCTTTCGACGCCCATCAACTGTTGGAAATGGTCGCCGCAATGTGGATCGCGACCGATAAAGACGCGGACGCCGCCGCCTGACCAGGCGACGACCCGCGACCAACCTGAGAGCATCGTGCGCAAAAGTGGGAACCGGTTTTGCGCTTAAGACGATGCGATAACAAAAACTAGAGCATTTTCGAAGCAGATGGATTCATCTGCTGACTCGGAAAATGCGGAAGACAAAAAGAAAATAGAGCATGGTCCGATCCAGTATGATCGGATCATGCTCTAGAGCGCGCGACCTGCGTCCGATTAAACACAGCGCGCTCTAGCTTTAAAAAAGAGGAGGCCCGCCCTTATGCAAGGCGGACCTCCAGCATTGGCTTGGAGGAAGCGGCCAAGCACTTGGGCCGCTTCTCGCTATTGCCGCCCTTTAGCCGCCGAAGCGATAGCGCAGCTTCAACCCGTACATTCTGGGTTCGCCATAATTTGTCGACCACACGCCCAATGTCTGGAACACCCCGGAATTGCCGACCGGAACCAGCTTGTTGGTCAGGTTGGTGCCGAACAGGGTTGCATCGAACCCGCTGCCACCGACATTGCGCCAGTTGATCGACGCGTTCAACAGGCTGTAGGCCTTGAATGTCACCCCCGGTTCCACGGGCACGCCGTTGAGTTCGGGCGGGCTGAGTGGAGAGGTGTTCTGGCTGGACAGATAGGAATAGCTGACGAACAGCGACATTTTTCCCATATCCTCAGGCACGGGGATGTCCAGCGTGCCGCGCAGATTGACAATCCACGGCGTCAGGAATTGGAACCGATTACAGCTATAATCAGCCACTTCGCCGGCGGGCACGCGCCCACCAGGGAAATCGCCGCCATTGCATGCAAATTGCCCCGCCGGGGTCAGCACCAACTGTTCGAACTTCTTGTAGTCCGCGTCGGTATGACTGACCGTCGCGGCGAGTTCCAGCAGGTCGAACGGCCGGATTGACGTTTCAACTTCCAGCCCCTGAACATGTGCCGAAGCGCCCAGCACCTGCGCGCCCTGGGCGCTGGTAATGACGTTGAAGTCGCCCGCAGGACGTTGAATATTATTATATTTCGAAAAATAATAGGTTGCGTTCAACCGGAATGGAATTGTGCCGCCCAAGCGCCAGTCGGATTTGAAACCGGCTTCATAGCTCATCAGCTTTTCGGGTTGGAATACCCGCGTTTCGGGACGCACGGCAAAGGTATTGATGCCGCCAGCCTTATATCCCCGGCTCACCTTGGCATAGAGCATCAAATCGCTCGTCGGCCGATAGTCCAGGCCCAGCGTGTAGGTCGGCGCCTTGCTCTTGAGCGTGGCGTCGAACTGACAGCCCGAACCTGGCGCGCCGCCTGCATCAAAGTCATTCGCCGCGTCACCCAGCGGCACCGACTCGCCATTCACGTTACAGATGACGTTACCGGGGATCTCCGAATCCTGACGGAAGCCATAGCTAAAGCCTGAAACGGTGTCCCAGGTGTAGCGAAAGCCCGTAGTCAGCCGGAGTCCTGCAACGGCCGATGTCAGGACGCCAAGGTCGAGCGTCGATTGGGCGTAAAGCGCCTTAGACTTGTTGCTGACGCCGGTATAGGACACTCCAGGGGAGCAAACGCCCGTATATAGGGCAGGGCAGAAGTTGAACGACGCACCGCCCCACAGCCGGTCAGGTTTGGAGTCATAGTAAAATCCGCCCGCCGTAAAGTTCAGGCGGTCATCCAGCATCGCCCCCTGGATCTGCAATTCTTCCGTGAACTGCTTCAGCGAGTCGCGAGGGAAGTCCCAGTTGTCGTCTCCGTTCACATAGACATTGCCCGGAGTGATCGGCAGGCCAAATTCCGACAGTCCAGGGATCGGGAAGTCGGGCAGGTCGGCATTTTGTCGGGCAGGATCATATTGCTGGAGCGGCGTGCCGTCCTGATCCGTCCCATAATCGCTGCGCAATTTCTGGAAGCTGATGATGTTTCGCAGCGTGAGTTCGTCGCTTAACTCTAGCGCCGTCGTATTGATGACACCCCAGGTTTCGATCTTGCTGAAGGCGTCGGTGCTCATGCGCGTCCGACGCGGGCCGATGGCGTTCGCCCGGTCGGTTTGTTCCTGGTAAACATCGCAGGACACGCCAAGGCCAGGCACGGGCGGATTGCCGCAAAAACCCACCGCCTGAAGCAAGTCAAAGTTCCAGCCGCGATGGATGAACCCCGCGCCATTATTTGACGATTTGGTGCCATAGGCGAGCAGATAGTTTTCGAAACGCTCCGTTGGCCTCATCATGATGCCGATGCGGCCCGAATACCAATGCTTGTCGTCCCGCCATTTATTCCACACGATATCTTTGGTGTAGCCGCGCCGGTCTTCATAGGCGGCAACCGCACGCACCATCAGTTTTTCGCTGATGATCGGAACGTTGATCGCGCCTTCCAGACTGACGAGGTTGTAGTTTCCGACGGACGCCTGGACATAGCCTTCGAACTTGTTCGTCGGCTTGTGCGGCGTGAACAGCACCGCGCCGCCCGTGGTGTTACGTCCAAACAAAGTCCCTTGCGGGCCCGACAGGACCTGAACATTTTCCAGATCGATGAACATGCCCGGACCGCCTTGCAACGGCAGGCTGATCGATGCGGGAACCGGCACTTCGGCCATGTAGACCGCCACTGCTGGTGACGACAGGAAGCCGGTCGACTGGCCACGGATTGAATAGGATTGGGAATCCGACGTCGCCGATCCCTGCGTACCCGCCACCAGCGACGGCACGGTTCCGTACAGATCCTGCGGTTCGGAGATGTTGAGTTGTTCCAGTCGTTCCGGCGTGAACGCAGTCACGACCACCGGCACATCCTGTGCCCGTTCCTCGCGCCTTTGTGCGGTGACGATGATGTCGGCGCTGGAAATGCCGACCCTGCCCGGTGACGCGCTTTCATTGGCTGTTGGCTGATTGTCCTGCGCAATTGCCGGACTTGCGAAAAACGCTGCGAAGGCTACGCCCCCCATCAGCGCCGAACGAGCTACACTCGCCATCTTCCTCTCCCTATTTGTTCTTTTTGTGATGGTGGTGTACCAGAATGGTCATAAACGGCACTCAAGCACGCCACACACCCAGATACTTTATAGCATCTTCGCAACTCTACGTATAGTGGCTATAATTTCGGTAACGAACATTAAAGTGCGTATATTAAACCCCTGATCTTTAACAAAAGCGACGGGGGCGTTTCTATTTTGCCGCCATGATTCGGCGGGACTTCACGCTTGCGGATAAGGCCGCCGACGTGGATAACATCGGCATGATCGTGCCGGACGGACCCGCGACCGCTGCGCATGTAGCGGTTCATTATGATGAACTCGACATCGCCTATCGCCGCATGTGGGGGGATCATGTCCATCATGGCTATTGGCGCGACGGCAGCGAAACCGTCGAACAGGCGGTGGCGGCGTTGGTCACGCTGGTGGAGCAGCGGCTTGCGTTGAAGCCGGGGCATAAGGTCTGCGACATCGGGTGCGGATATGGAGCGACCGCCGCCGATCTTCTGAGCCGAAATGACGTATCGATCGTTGGGTTGACCCTGTCGGCGGCGCAGCAGCGGGTTGCCATGGACCGTGATGCGGGCTTTAAGTGCCTGTTACGCGACTGGATGGACAATGATCTGGAAACCGGCGCCTACGACAGGGCATATGCCATCGAAAGTTCTGAACATATGGCCGACAAGGCGCGCTTCTTTGCGGAGGCGAGGCGCATATTGCGGCCCGACGGCAGGCTGGTCGTATGTGCATGGCTGGAAGGGGAGGGCGTCCCGTCATGGCAGGCCCGCTACCTGCTGCTTCCCATCTGCCGCGAAGGAAGGCTGCCGAGCATGGGTAGTCGGGCTGATTATATCGAACTGGCGGCGAACGCAGGGTTCGCGCTGGCGGGTTATCAGGATATCAGCCGGCAGGTCCGGCGCACCTGGTCGATCTGTCTGATGCGCCTGTTGAAGGGGCTGGTCACCGATCGCGAAATCAGACGGCTGGCGTTCGGTCGAACCACCCAAAGCCGCGATTTCATGCTCAGTCTGCCTCGCCTGATCATCGCACTGCGAACGGGCGCGATGCGTTATGGCATGTTCGAGTGGAAGGCACGATAGATGAACCTATATGGTTTATCTGGCCAACGCGTGAAAATGGCGGCGTCATGATCGACCTGGCGACAAGGTCGCGGCAGGACGAGCAGATGGATGCCCCCGGCCTTGACCCGGCGGTCTATGAACGCGTCTTGCACGACCTGGCGCGCGTCAATCGCTGGACCTTCACCGCCTGGCCGACCATGGCCTTCCTGAACCGGGCGGTGGGATCGGCGAAGCAATTTCGCTTGCTGGACGTGGGCTTTGGCGATGGCGATATTTTGCGGGCCATTGCGCGCTGGGCACGGCGGCGCGGGATCGACGCGCAATTGGTCGGCGTCGACCTCAACGAAAAAAGCCTGAACGCAGCGCGTAACGCCACCCCGCGCGATCTGGCGATCGATTATCGGATTGGCGATTATCGCGACCAACCTGAACGGTTCGATTTCATCATTTCCAGCCAGGTTGCGCACCATATGACCGATGCGCAGCTCATGACATTCCTGCGCCATATGGAAAATGAAGCCCGGATCGGCTGGCTGTTGTGCGATCTTCATCGCCATGGCTTTGCCTATCGGGGCTATCCCCTGCTCGCGCGGCTGTTGCGCGTGCACCGGATCGTGCGAGAAGACGGCCAACTGTCCATCGCGCGCGCTTTTCGGCCCGGTGAGTGGCGTGACTTGATGGTTCAGGCCGATATTCCTCCCGACCATGTCAGGATCGTCCGTCGCTTTGCCTTTCGCCTGTGCGTTGAACGGGTGCGGGAAACGCCTCTCAATCCCTGACGATGCGGGTCAGCGCAGCGGCTCGCGTTCCCAACCGGGGGACCCATCGGATCAATTCCATCATCGCGCGGCGCGGCAGGGGCATGGCGGCCCCACGGCGCAGCATTTCCGCAATGCCCAGCGGTCGGCGGGACTCCCGGTTCATCCTGCGCTGCCAGTCGGGCGCGGCCCCGGAACCTCCGGCGATCATCGCGCGCGCCGCGCTCGCGCCGCTGGTCAGCGCGATGGCGATCCCATCCCCGGCAAGGGACGCGATGACGGCGGACTGGTCACCGATGCGAAAAACGCCATCCTCGCTTCGCCGCGCGCGCCAGCCATAGGGGACCCCGGCGACGGCCTCGAAATGCGGTGGGTCGATATCGGCCATCCGGGCAGAAAGCGCTGGCGCTTCGCTCATAAGGTCCGACAACAGCGCAGCGATACCGCCCGCCTGGCTCAGCCGGTCACTGCTGACCGACAGGCACAGGTTGGCGGACCCATCTTCCTGCATCAGCAGTCCGGCATAGCCATGATCGAACAGGTGCAACTCCACCACCCCGGCCAACCCATCGAGCCGCGGCGGGCAAGGCGGCAAGGATGCGCGCAACCCGACTGACGAATGGGTGAACTGACGCGCAAGGCCGCGCATCTCATGCTTGCCGGTCGCCAGGAAGATGGCGTTGGCGGCGATGATTTCCCCGTCGTCCAACCTCACCGTGCGGGCCAGCGGATCGACGGCGCGCGCCGCCCGGCCGCGCGTTACGTCGGCCCCCGCCGCGATGGCCGCATCGATCAGCGCACTGTCCAGGGCTTTGCGCGAAATGCCTGCGGCCGTGGCAGGCAGATCGGCTGTCACCGTCCGCCCGCGCGTTACCAGCCTGAACCGGGAAATCGGGCGCGCGCCCAATGCCCAGGGGTCGATGCCCAGATCATCGAGCGCCGCCAGCCCGTCCCATCCCAGAAATCCCCCACACACGCCGCGCGGCGGGGCCATGTGCCGCTCTACCAATCGTGGTTTCAGTCCAGCCTTCGCCAAGGTGATTGCCGCCGCCGAACCAGCCGGGCCTCCGCCGATGATGATTGCGGGGACGGGCATCAACCCGCTCTGGAAAAGCGGAAACCTTCCGCAGCGACGCCGGGGCCAAAGGCCAGCGCCACACCATTTGTCCCCCGCCGGTCGTCCAGCATATCGGCCAGAATGAACATCAATGTTGCGGACGACATATTCCCATGCCGGGCAAGGACGGAACGGGAAGGGGCCAGCGCGCCTTCGTCCAGATCCAGCCCATGTTCCACGGCGTCCAGTATCGATCGGCCACCGGCATGAACCGCCCAATGGTCGACCTCAGCCGGGTCGGTCGATCCACATAGCCGTTGCCGGATGGAGGGGTCCTTGAGCGCCGACTGGATGCGTGCGGGCACTTCCCCGGAAAGGTGCATCAGGAACCCGCTATCGCCCACATGCCAGCGGATCAGTTCGGCGGAATCCGGCAGGGTCAGCGCGAATGGCTGGCCCAGGCTGATCCCCCGCGGGTCCGCCGTGACGAGCGCCGCCGCCGCACCGTCGCCGAATTGCAGCATCATCAGCAGCCGGTCGACCTGCTGTTCCGGTTGCAGATGAAGCGACGACAGCTCCACCGTGACAACCAGCACCCGCGCCGCCGGTTCGGAACGAACGATATGGCGGGCGGTGCGCAGGGCGGCGACCGCGGCATAGCAGCCCATGAAACCGACCAGCGTCCGCTCCACATCGGCAAGGCCCAGCGATGCGGCGATGATCTGATCCACGCCGGGCGCTATGAAGCCGGTGCAGCTGGCGACCACCAGATGGGTGATGTCCTCGACCGCCACCTTGGCGCTCAGCGCGTCGATCGCGCGCAGCGCCAGCGTCGGGGCGAACTCCCCATATAGCGCCATGCGCCGCGCCGTCGAAGGCATGCCGTCCGCGTAAAAGCCGCCCGGATCGACGGGGGAGCCACCCCCCGGCGCGGCGGGTAGAACCGACCAGCGGTGGTCGATGCCGCTGCGGTCGGCCATGCGCGTGAACAACTGCCGCGCGCGATCATCCTCCAGTTGCCGGGCTGCCCACTGGATGAAGGAAAAGTGCACGTCCTGCTCTGGCACTGCGCAACCGATCGCGTTGATGCAGGCGCTGGTCTGGGTCATCGGCTTCCATTCTCCCGGCGAAAGGACTGGAACGCCGCTACGCCTGCGGATGATCCTATTGCACCCGCATGCCACTGGAAAGCGATCTTGTTACAATGGACTTTTCACCGCCAAGGGCGGACGCAGTGATAATCCGCGCCCGCCCTTGGCCAGTAACCACAGCTATTCGGCAGCCAGCGCGGGCGCGGCGCGGAAGTGCGGAATGACCTTTTCCCCGATATTGCGGATCGTTTCCATGATCACCTCATGCGGGATGCCGCCCATCTGGAACATGAACAATATTTCGTCCGCGCCTGCGTCGAACAGG
Organism: Sphingobium sp. ZW T5_29; assembly: GCF_044987515.1. Lineage (NCBI taxonomy): Bacteria > Pseudomonadati > Pseudomonadota > Alphaproteobacteria > Sphingomonadales > Sphingobiaceae > Sphingobium > Sphingobium sp. ZW T5_29. The sequence goes on along the minus strand of NZ_JBJDRM010000009.1, from coordinate 43,017 downwards.
CGGGTGACGTAGCGGATGCAGTCATCGGGCGTCCCATAGGCATCCTGCGCCACTTCGAAACTTTCGGTATGATGGCGACCAACCTCGATCTTCTCTTCGGACAACCAGGCGACGGTTTCTTCCTTGTGCCGTTTCAGCGCAGCTTCCTGTTCACTGGCGTCCAGATCCTCGACCGACGGCTTTGGACCTCCTGAATACCAGTAGCCCAGCGACTCCACGAAGAAACGCTGGCCACGCAGTCCGACGCGGCGCGCCTTTTCCCGGTCATCCAGAACGATTGCGGGGCACAGGGCGGCCAGATGCGCCTGCGGGCGGTATCCAACCTGGTCCTCTGCCTTCCGGCTGGCATAGGCATCCCTGTAGATGGCATTTTTGTCGGCGATGTCGTCCGGTCCGGCAAAGCCCAGCACCAGCGCGCCCAACCCGCGCGAACCGGCGGTGATCAGGGAATCGGCGCGGGTGCAGGCCATGTAGAGTTGCGGATGCGGGTCCTGTTTGGGGCTGGGATGAATGGGACGATGCGGGATTTTTACATATTCCCCATCATGCTCGATCTCGCCTTGCTTCAATATTTTGGGGATGAGGTACATGCTCTCATCGACCATCGGCTGCAGTTCGGACAGTTGATAGCCAAATGTGCCTGCTTCCTGCTGGGTTCCGCCCTTGCCCATGCCGAAATGCACGCGCCCGTTGGACAATATGTCGAGCGTCGCGATACGCTCCGCAACCTTCACCGGATGGTTCATCGCGGGCGGCAGGCACACGACGCCATGACCGATGCCGATGCGCGTGGTGCGACCGGCCAGATAGGCCAGGAAGGTTTCCGGCGCGGACATATGCGCATATTGCGTCAGCGCGGTGTGTTCGACCGCCCAGATGACGTCGAATCCCATCTCCTCCGCCAATAGCGACTGTTCGATGATCTCGTGAAATACGCGCTGTTCATTTTCGCGCGACGTGTCCGCCATCTGCGCTTCATAGATGATAGAGAACCGCATCAACCTCTCCCATATGTCGGTCTATGCGGGCAGGCTATGACTCCAACGGCGCTCTTGCATCCTCCAAATGGATCAGAGGTCGAAATCGCTGCCGGTCGTGCGCAGCAGGTGAATAAGCTCCCCCTGCCGATGCGTGCCGGTCTTTGCAAAGATCGCGCGCAGGTGGGACCGCGCCGTGTTATGCGCAATGTCCAGGATGCGGGCCGCGTCCACCAGCGCCGCACCCTGGGCAAGGTGGACGGCCAATGCCGCTTCCGCCGGGGTAAGCTGAAACCGGTCCCTCAGCGACTCCGCATCGGGTCCTTCGGCCCGCGCAGGATCGGACAGGAACAGCGCCACATGCGCCCCATCGCCATAGACGGCGGAGGGCAGCGCCCGCGCGACCCCGCGCAGGGGCGGTTCATCGGCGGCGGGCAGTTCGAAGCGCACATCTTCGCCCGGTGACGGCGGCGATGCGAGCAGGCGGGTCAGGCTGGCGCCGCCCGCGTGCATGGCCGGGGCCAGCCGCCCATTATCCTCCCGAATGAAACGCCCATCCTCCAGCAGGCGCTGCGCCACCGCATTGCGGCGCAGGATGCGCCCGTCGCGCGCCAGGATCAGCGTCGCGACGGCAAGCCCCTCCATCGCGCTGCTGAATACCTGCCGTTCCGCCTGGGTGGACGTCAGCCGCGCATGCAGGTCCAGCGCGATCCGCAGATGCGGGATCAGGCTGGCGATCAGCGCGCTTTGCGCATCATCGAAATCGGGGCGGCTCTGGTCGCGGGTGACGCGCAACCGCACCGAAGCGCCAGAGGAGGCCTGCAGGTCCACGCCCAGAATCTGACCGCCGCCTGTCTTGTCGAGCCATTCCCGGAAACGCGGGGACACATGGCGCACGAAATCCTGGAACGCGACTACCTGACCTTCGGGCAGGCCGACGAAAGGATCAGCGTCGGACAGTTTATGATATTCATCCGCCCGGTCGGGATCGACATCGGGCGTGACATGGGCATCGATCCCCGCCGGGCCGATAGCGACCAGCAATGTGGCGAAGGTGGCGTCGGCCGCATCCGCCAGCGCACGCAGAAATCCTTCCCAGGGCGGCTCCTGCATCAGCCCGCCATATAGCGCCTCCAGCAGCGCGACGGGGGGAAGGGGAACGGCCGGATCGGTCATGTTCCTGTCCTAGAACATCGCGCGCAAAAGTGGGAACCGGTTTTCCGCCAAAAGCGATGCGATATCAAAAACTGGAGCGCGCAACCTGCGATTAAACGCAGCGCGCTCCAGAGCCAACGGGCGGGCCGCCGCAAAGTCTTTCCCGCCCGTCGCCCATGCCGGATCGCAGGTCAGTGGCGATAGGCCAGCGTGACGCTGTACCGGCGCGGGGGATTATAATAGGCCTCGGTAAAGCCGAAGCTGGTGGACGCATCATAGCCTGCCGTGATGATCCGCTTGTCGGTCAGATTATCCACCCCGGCGCGCAGGGAAAAGCCGCTGTCTGCCAGACGGAATTCCGCGCTGGCGTTGACGATCGCATGGTCGGGCTGGCGCAGCAGCGGCGTATTTTCGGTGTCGACGAACACCCCGCTTTTATAGGCGACATCGACCCGGAAAATGCCCTCCAGTCTATCGGTCAGCGGCGTCTGGTAGACGGCGCTGCCATTGGCGGTGATGTCAGGGGCCTGCTTCAGCTTGCGGTCGCTGACGTCGGTCGGCACGTTGTTGATGACGGACACATAGTCCTTATACTTGGCGTCGAGCAGACCCAGCGCGCCGGTGAACGTGAAATTCGGCGACACGCGGAAAGCGCCCTCCAGTTCGATACCCTGGATGCGAGACCGGCCCGCATTCTCGTTCCGCACGACGATCAACCCGCTGGTGCTGAGGGTCGAAATCAGGATCTGCTGGTCGCGATATTCATTGCGGAACACCGCCAGATTGATGGTGGCGACCCGGCCAAAGCCCATCTTGAGACCCGCTTCGTAGGACGTCAGATATTCAGGATCATAGGACCCGATTTCTTCCAGAGATGTCGGACGACCGTTGAACCCGCCCGACCGGAACCCGCGCGAATAGGAAGCATAGGCCATCAGGTCCGGCTTGAACTTGTACGACAATGAAGCGCGCGGCGTGAACGCGTCCCAGCTTTTCGCCTGCTCATAATAGGGCGTGCCCGCCAGCAGCGGCTGCCCCGAATAGATGCGCATCGCCGATTGGGAAAAATTCTTGCGCTCCCACGTATAACGCGCGCCCAGTTCCACCGACAGCTGGTCGGTCAGTTCATAATTGCCGTTGGCGAACAGGGCCAGGTTGCGGGTCTTCTGCCGGTTGCGGAAATCGATGTTGAGGTCCAGCGCCACCGCCGGGATGAAAATCCCCGGCGCGACTTCCAACGGGTCCAGCCCGGCGGCGACCATCGCGGGATACAGGCCATCGGCGACGACCAGCCGCGTATTGTCGCGCGCTATTTCCTGATAGGCAAAGGCGCCCAGCAACAACGAACCGCGCCCGCCCAGGTCCATCTGCAACTGCAGTTCCTGGCTGACCTGCTGCGCATTTTCGTCATGGATATCACCGGCATAATTGACTTGCGACGACGCATCGCCATCGCGCCCGAACAGCGCATCGACATATCGATAGGCGGTGATCGACTTCAGCGTCATGCCGCCCAGGTCCGCCGTCAGCGTCAGCGCGGCGTTGATCGCGTCCGTATTATCCTTGCTTAACGAAGGCGTGGTGTCCGTCCGGTCAATATCGCCCGGCACGGTGCAGCAGGGCGCGATCAGCGTGGATTGCAGGAAGGACAGCAATGTCGGCGTAAAGGCGATCATGCTGTGCGGCGCGCTGTTCTGCCGCCGGTGCAGCCCGTCGACCATCAGCAATATGTCTAGCGGACCGGACTTGTGCAGCGCGACCTTGCCCGCGATGACATTGCGATTGCCCAGATTGTCGCCCGACGGGACCTTCTGCCAGCCTTCGCCAAATTCGCCCAGCGCAGCGAAGCCCAGCGACCAGTCGCCCGACAATGGCATTTCGGCATAGACCCGGCCACGCACGGTGTTGAACGACCCATAGCGCAGGTCCGCTTCGATCCGCTGCTGCTGGCCGGGGATAGCCGACACGATGTTGATCGCGCCGCCCACCGTATTCTTGCCGAACAGCGTGCCCTGCGGCCCGCGCAGCACTTCGATCCGGTCGATGCCCAGCAGTTCGGTCGTCGCGCCAAAGGTGCGGGCGACATAGACGCCGTCCATGTAAACGCCCACCGCCGGGTCGGACGTGATGATGAAATCATTTTCGCCAACGCCGCGGATGAACGGCGCAATGCCGCCCGAATTGCCGCCCTGACCCGGCGTGAACTGGATGTTGGGCGCGATCTGGCCGATCTGCGTCACATTATCCAGGCCCCGGCTGTCCAGCGCTGCGGAATCGACGGCGGTCACCGCGATTGGCACATCCTGCAATCGTTCCTCGCGGCGGCGGGCGGTGACGACGATGTCGCTGCTCAGCGCGCCTTGCGATGCTCCCGGATCGTTGATCTGGGCCAGCGCAGCACCCGGCGCGGCCAGGGCGGTAAGCGAGACGATGGAAAGCAGATGATTGCGCATGTTTCCTCCCCCAAAAATATCATTCTTATTATTGTGTATTGCGGCCGATCATAGCGCGGACGGCCTGCCGCTTCACCTGGGCGCAGCAAAAATGCCGCGCCCGTTGTATCTGTGCATCAGTGGCGGACAATAGCCCGTTTCGTCAGGCAGTCCATTCGATCAGATGGCCGATATCGGCACGTTCGTGCGGCTTGCGCCCCGCCTTGGCCAGATGATGCGCGGTAATGGTGGACTCCGGGCTGAGCGGTGACGTGACTTCGATCACCCGGTCATATTCGGTCCGCGCGATCCGCCACTGGCCTTCTTCACGGCGGTAAACGTCGCGATAGATGGCGCTGCCGATGGTGTGGTAACTTTGTTCGACATCGATAAAAATGTCTTCCAGATACCAGACGCCTTCTGCATCGTCGGGGCCGGTCAGGGTGATTTCCGGCATATGGCCATGGTGCATGGCTACCGCACCCGAATGGAAACTGTTGGCCAGGAATTCCAGCATGTCGGCACGGCCCGACAGGCGGACGCGGTAAGTGCCGCCACGATAATCCACCGTGACATCTTCGGTAAAGAGCGTGCCCAAAAGCGGCATGTCCGCCGTATCGATCCCGCGAAAATAGCGGTGCTTGAGCGTACGGATATCTTCCAGATCGGAAAGTTGCTGTAATGTGTAGGCCATGGATCCTCGTCCCATTTTTATGCGCAATTTTTCGCTTATCGGTGCATGAATAATGATGATGCGTAAAAAGTCACGCATCCTTTTGTTCTAAATCCGGTCGCGATCAAACCCCGAAGCCGCCTGAAACCGAAATGCGCTGGCCAGTGACATAGGCCGCTTCGTCCGACGCGAAAAACAGGCAGGCCTGGCCGATTTCCTCCGCCGTGCCCCACCGTTTCAGGCACAACAGCCGATGCGTGTTGCTGACCCAGCGCTCATCGATTTGGCCAAGGCGGGTCAGTTCGTGCAACTGCCCGGCGTCGATCACGCCGACCAGCACCGAATTGGCGCGGATGCCATAGCGCCCTTCCTCCTTCGCGATGCCTTTGACCAGTTGCTCGTTCGACGCCTTTACGGCGACCGACATGCCGTCGCGCGCTGGCCACCAGTCGTGCCCGGCGGACCCCAATGTGACGAAGCTGCCGCCGCCCTGTTCGCGCATATGGGGGATGACCGCCTGCGCTGCGGCGAAAAAGCCATGCACTTCGACATCGAAGGCGTGCCGCCACTCGTCCATCGGCGTTGACGCAAGATAGCGTTGGTTGACGAGTGGCCCGGCTGCCCAGATCACGCTGTGCACCCTGCCATGGGCGGCGATCGCCTGGGCGACGGCGGCCTGCACATCCTCTGCACTGACGACGTCGGCCTGGTGGACGGTCGCCTTGCGCCCCGCATCACGGGCCGCCTGCGTGACCTGTTCCGCGCGATCATGATTGCTGCGATAGACGATGGCGACGTCGCTGCCACCCTGAGCGAACACCTGCGAAATGCCGCTGCCTATCCCGCCGCTGCCGCCGAACAGCAGTGCGCATCCTCCCGGAAATGTAGCCACATCTTCTCCCTTGCATCTTTGTTTCTGGCGGCGGTCAGTTTTTGGCCCGCCACTCCGCTGTCGTTTCGTCCATGTCGAATGGGCGGACCATCATCAACACGCCGCTCCATTCGCGATCGTCCAGCCGGGCGGCCTTTTCCTGTTCGCCGATAATGTGGATGTCGTCGCGCAACGCTTCGAACAGGGCGTGGACGCGCGCGCGCCCGGCCTTGCTCATGATCACCATGTCGGACACGTAAAGGGCGTCCTCCGCCCCGAAATCCATCGACATGAAGAGCGGCTTTACCGTGCGTTCAAAGGCGGCGGACAATGGGCCGCCCCGACGCCACCGCACCGACCGCCTTACCATGGGCCGAACCCGTCCGCTTGGCCCGACGTCGATCAGTCCCAGCCGGGCCAGCCGGTCGATATGATCACCCAGCCGGTGCTGGGGCAGGCCCAACTCCCGCTCCAGGTCGCGCGGCTGCGCCCCGTTCAGGATCGCGAAGAAGGCGAGGGCGAGTCCCCGATCGGCCGCCAGTACCCGTTCCTGCGCCAGGGTGAAATTTTCCAGCCGTTCATCCTCGGCGCCCGCCATCAGGTCGCGCATGTCCATACCGATCAGGGCGCACATCTCGTCCAGCCGGTCCAGCGTCAGGCCGTCGCCGCGCAACCACCGCCAGATCGTGGGTTCGGCCACGCCCATATCCTGTGCAAGCTGCCCGACCCGCACGCCGCGCCCCTTCAATTCCCGCCTCAATGTGGACAGGATGGTAGCGATGCCCGGCCTGCGCGTCTTTGTCATTTTCAACCATCCTATCTCTTGATGATAGTGAACGATCCTGTAGCGATAGCACAACATATATAGCTGTTGCGCCGTCAAAGCCGCAGGGCCAGTTTCGCAAGGCTTTAAAGGCACAGCGAAAAAGCGCTGGTAGGAGAGGATATATGGCGACGACGGCGGACTACAGGCTGGGCGAATTCACCTTTCCGCGTGGCTGGTTCATGGTGGCGCGGGCCAGCGACCTGACCGGCGCGCCGACGCCCCTGCGCATGTTCGGGCGCGATCTCGTCATCTATCGCGGCGCTTCGGGGCGGGTCGTCCTGCTCGACGCCTATTGCCCGCATATGCAGGCGCATCTGGCGGCGGAGCAGACGTCAGGCGCGGCGGCGCAGAGGATAGAGGGCGATTCCATCCGCTGCCCCTATCATAGCTGGCGGTTCGGGCCGGACGGGCGCTGCGATCACATCCCCTATTTCGACGGCACGATCCCGCCAGCGGCAAAGCTGCGCGCCTATCCGGCGCAGGAAGCATTCGGGTGCATATTCGCCTGGCACGATCCTGAAGGGGGACAGGCGGACTATGAACTTCCGGCCCTGCCTGAATGGACCGATCCGCAATGGATTCATGGGGAATATGATGATTTGGGCACATTGCCCGTCCATCCGCAGGAGATACTCGACAATCTGGTCGACACCCGCCACTTCGGGCCGATCCATGGGCAAAAGCTCGCCTATTTCGACTCCGTTTTCGAAGGCGTGATCGGTCGCCAACTGTCGGGCGGGGGACATGAAACCATGACCAGCGAGGATGGCGTGCTGGACGTTGACGCCTTTTACACTGGACCTGGCATCCTCATCGCCCGCTATTCGGGCGAAACCGACGCGGTGCAGATCATTTGCCACACGCCCCAGGAAGACGGCGTCACGCAGGTCTGGCACGGCATAGTGACGCGGGGACAGGACGTGCCGCCGTCGGCGCGCGATGTGGAAATGCGCGACCAATATCATGGCGCGGGGCTTGCCGCATTTTCCCAGGATTTCGCGATCTGGCGGACGAAGGGGCCAGCCATCAACATATTGCGCCTGCCGACCGACGGCCCCTTTCACCGCAGCCGGGCCTGGTATCGCCAATTCTACAATCCACGCGCCAAGGCGCTGGAGCTTCAGGCACGCGTCAACGGCGTGCATCACACCAGCGGCATAGCGGGCGCTCCCGGACTGGCCGACGCCGCCGAATGACAAGCTATAATAGGAAGGAAGACCATGGGCAGACTATTTCCTGAAGGCGCGGTCGCCGTCTTTGGCGGCAGCGGCGGGATCGGCAAGGGCGTGGCGCTGGCCTTCGCGCGCGAAGGCGTCGATGTCGCGATCTTCTATCGGTCAAAACAGCAGGTGGCGGAAGCGACGGCAGCGGAAATCCGTGCCCTCGGTCGCAACGCCACCATCCATCAGGCCGACGCGCGCAATTATGAAGAAATGGAAGCCGGCTTCGCTGACGCCGTTGAATCCCATGGCCGTATTCACAGCATCGTCTGGGGCGCTGGCCCGGTCGTGGCTCAGGTCAACATCGCCGACTGGTCGCTGGATCAATTCCGCGCGTCGATGGAAATCGAAGCATTCGGCTTTTACCATGCGGCGCGCATCGCGATCCCGCACTTCCGCGCGAAAGGCGGCGGCTCCTTCGTGCATCTTGGGTCGGCCGGGCATGACTGGTGGCCGCATCTCGACGGACTGTCGGTAGCGCCCAAGGCGTGCAACGAATCGTTGGTCAAGGGCATCGCGAAGGAAGAAGGCGTCAACGAAATCCGCGCCAACTCCATCCTCGTGGGCGTCATTGATGCGGGCCAGTTCAAGGTCGGCCAGGAACAAGGCTATTTCGACGAAAATTGGGAGCGTGAGGTCAAGAAACTGCTGCCGATAAAGCGGTGGGGCAAGGCAGAGGATATCGGCAAGGCGGCTATATTCCTGGCATCGGACGACGCCAATTATATAACGGGCCAGACGCTGTCGGTCGCAGGCGGCTTTGGCGTCTGAGGCTACGGCGCCATCACGGTCGACGCCCGGCATTGTCTTTGCGATGCGTGAAACTTGTTGCTATGTACTCCGCGAAGCGCGGCCAAGATGTAGGTAAGATGCCTTATAGCGTTGGCCATTTCGGTCATTCATACGCGGTGCCTCTGGTCCGTGGTGGGGAGTGTGGGAACAGGATGGCAGGGCAACAGGCATCGCCGCGTCGGTGGGAAGGGTGTCGCTGATGCGCGCAGCCGTCTTTCATCGCGTCGGTAGCCCGCTGACGGTGGAAACCGTCGCCGACCCCGTGCCTGATGCGGATCAGGTCATCGTGCAGGTCGCTCATTCCGGCATCTGCGGATCGGACCTGCATATGGTGGAAAGCGATTATTCCCCCGCAGGCCTTATCCTGGGCCATGAATTTGCCGGAACGATCGCCGCGTTGGGCAAGGATGTGGCCGGTCCCTGGAAAGTGGGCGACCGGGTCACTGCCCTGCCGCTGAACATATGCAACGATTGCGTTGCATGCGACCGGCACTTGCCCGCGCTCTGCTCGCACAATCTCTTCACCGGCACGTCGCTGCTGGCGCAGGGGGCCTACGCGCAGTTCGTAGGCGCGCGGGCGGCCATGGTGCAAAGGCTTCCTGCGGGCATCAGTTTCGAAGAAGGCGCGATGGTGGAGCCGCTGGCGGTCGGCCATCATATCGTGTCGATGGCGCATCTTCCCGGTGACGCTGCCGTGCTGATACTGGGCGGCGGCCCGATCGGCATAGCGGTTGCCCTGTTCGCGCTTCATGCCGGTGTGCGCCATGTTGTGGTGAGCGAGCCTTCGCCGGAACGTCGCGCGCTGGCAGAGGCGGTGGGTGCGACCGCCATCGATCCGCGATCGGCGGAAGATGTCGCATCGGCATTCGCGCGTACGACCGGGGTTCAGCGGCCGCATGTCGTTTTCGAATGCGTCGGCGTTCCGGGCATGTTGACCCAGGCGATAGCCCTGGCCGACGTGCGCGGCCAGGTGGTCGTGGCGGGCGTGGTGCTTCAGGAAGATACCATCCTGCCCATCGCCGCGCTGGGCAAGGAGGTGACGATCCGATATAGTCAGGCCTATACGGAGCGCGATTTCGAAGCGGTGATCGACGCGTTGGCACGGGGTGCCATTGACGCCCGGCCGATCCACACCTCAACGGTCAGCCTGGATGAACTGCCCGCGGCGTTCGAGGCGCTGAGGTCGCGGCCATCGGAATGCAAGGTTCTGATCCGACCATGAAAAGGGCGGACAGCATGCGGGATTATTGGACAGGAGACACATCATGGCAACGGCACTGAAATCTGAAACCGCGACCGGACCCCGGTCCATGGGCCACATGGCCCTGCATTATAAAAAGCCTGAGGAAGGCCCGCTCGCCGCACGCCTGCTCGGCATGCTCGGCTATGTCCTCACGCAGGACCTGACCCTGCCGGACGGAACGCATTTCTATCGTTTCGTGGTCGATGGAAAGCATCAGCCGCGTGGCGACGGCATCGTCTATCTGTCCTGCGTGCCCGAAGCGCAGCGCGAATTGATGGAAGCAATCCACGGCGCGCTCAATATCGGGACGCCGCAGGAACATCCCGCCGTCGCGACCATGCGCGAAAAGATGGACCAGGACCCTGAATATGGCTTCCATTATGGCACGCTGCTGGAAAGTCTGGAAGATCTGGAAAATGTCTTCCTGACTCTGGAAGAGGCCAACCGCAGCGATCCTGAACTCAAGGGTCGGCTCAAGCTGGTCTACAACCGCGCACTGCCCGGCACTGCGGAAGTCGACGCTCGACTGGACGCGTCGCCCATCTACAAGAACGCAACGCGCCATGCCTATGGCAAGAATGGCGTTCAGGCCTTTCTGGAAACCGACATTTTGTCGAGCGGGATGCTGGGTGAAACCATGATCCTGGAATTTGATTATGTCTTCCCCGGCTATGCCAACCACGTTCTGTCCGTGGTCGAATGGGGATAAGATGAACTTCGCGCCCCGGCCCAACCGCCGGGGCGTTGGCTCTTCGGGGCGGCAGGCGCAACGCCCGGATTTTCGAACAATGATAAGGAGAGGGCATGGCCGACAGCATGGAAAATCTGGCCGCACGGCTTCAGGCGCTGGAGGATAAGGAAGAAATCCGGCTGTTGAAATCGCGCTATCTGCGGGCCTGTGATTTGAAGCAGCCCGACGCGGTGCGCGACTGTTTCCTGCCCGGCGGCGTGCGGATCGCCTATCACGGCTTTCCTATATTCACTGACCGCGACGCCTTCGTGGCCACCTATGAAAGCATGGCGTGCAATGGCGGCGTATATGACATCCATCACGCCACCAACTGGGACATCAGCCTGACCGGGCCGGACGAGGCGAAGGGGCTGTGGTCGCTCAATTTCCGCACGATCCTGACCGGACCGCGCCACGTCACGCGGCTGGCGGTCGAGTATGAGGATGTCTATCGCCGCGAGGGCGGACGCTGGTGGATCGCCGAAAGCGTCAGCCAGGTCACGTCGATCCTGACCGAACAGATTAATGAGGACGGGTCCCTGACCGTCCTGGCGTCGGGGGAACTGCCCGCCGGGTGAGGGTGAGGGTGCGGGCGGGGCCGGATCGCTGTCCGTCAGGCCGGCTCGAAAATCGATTCCAACGGTTCGCGTCCGGCCCAATAAGCGCCTTCGCGGTCGGTATCGACGTCCACCGCTCCGCGCACGCCCAGTGCCGCCCGCGCCTCTTCCAGCGGAAGGTGGAATACCGGCTCCAGCCTCTTCATGAACAGCGCGTCGCTTTCCTGTCCCACCCGCATCCCGCGCTGGATCGCATTGACGCAGGTCGGCCACACATGCGGATAATGCAGCATCGTCCGCACCGTATAGCGCAGCGACCCGAACAACTGGATCAGGTTCAGCTCCGCCGCCAGTTCGGGGTTCCTGATAAATCGCGGCACATTGGTCAGCCGATACCAATAGGGCACCAGTTCACCCATGAAGTTGAACCCGCCCCCGCATAATATATGCTCGAAATCATGGGTCTGGCCTGACCTCAGATTATAAAATTGCAACTGCGTCTGCGGCGGCTGCCATGGCGTGATCTGAATTTCATAATCGCCCGACGTCATCTGCGTGTAGAATATCCCGCCCAGCGATCCCGGCTGATAATCGCTGAAATCCTCGATCCGATAGCTGGAAATGAAACCTTCTTCGAACCAGGCGTCCAGCTCTGGATTGACCCTGCGCTCCTGCGTGAACATGTCCTCCACCGCTTCGAAATCCCGCAGGGAATCCAGAATGGGCAGAAATTCGTACATTTCCGCCTGAGGCGGCATGTCCGCGCCGTTCCTGCGCAGGCAGATCATCGCCAGCCATTCGCGAAGCCGGGGATTATTCAGATATTTCGACGATGAAACCAGAACGCTGCTGTCGGTGCCGACGGGCATCACGCCCCGCAGCAGATAGGGAAGATCGGCCATGGTCACGCTCCGTCAGTTAGAGCATTTTCGAAGCAGATGGATTCATCTGCTGACTCGGAAAATGCGGAAGACAAAAAGAAAATAGAGCATGGTCCGATCCAGTATGATCGGATCATGCTCTAAGTTCCAGCTTCTTGCCGTCCGATCCCCAGGCGGCGATGCGCGGATCGTCGATCCTGAACTGCGGCAACAGCTCGAAAAAGCTCTTGTCCGCCACGCACACCCGCTGCAACCGGCGGGGCGTCATGCCGGTCAGGTCGCAGCGCGAATGTTGCAGGGCGATATTGTCCCAGATCAGCAGGTCGCCATTGTTCCAATGATGGCGATAAATCCGGTCGGGGGCATAAAGTTCGCTGAACAGCGCATCCAGCAGGGCGTCGCTTTCTTCGCGGCCCAACCCTTCGATCCGGGCGGTCTGCATATCGCTGACATATAGCGTCGGCTCGCCGGTGCGGGGGTGGGGAATCACCGCCGGTCGCTTCTGCTGCGGCACATAGTCAGGCACGTCATGATCGACGGTGCGGTGGGACTGGATCATTGCCAGCGCAGTGACCGCGTCGCGCCCTTCGATCCGGGCGGCCAGATCGGGGGGCATGCGCTTCATCGCGGTCACGCCATTAGCAAAGCCGGTCCAGCTCTGCCCGTCATTCACATCGACCGCGTGCAAAGAGATGATCTTGAACGGATCGTCGGTGAACGCCAGGTCGCTGTGCCAGGTAAGGGGGCCTGAACCCAGATTGCCGTCGCTGGAAATTTCGCGGAATTCGCCCTTCGCCCCCAGCACCTTGCCGAACAGGGATAGTAATCGGACCTGCTGATCCTCATCCAACCGCTGATCACGGAACAGCAGCAGCTTATGTTCATCGAACAACGACAGCATTCGTCGTTCGAACCCATCGGGCAGGGGCGCGTCCAGGGGAATCACGATTTCCATGCCGAAGGGATCGATTGGCCGTTCTTCCCACGCCATTTGCGCCATAGCGTCCTTCTCCTGTATCCGAACGGTATCCAACCGTTCGGACATCGTCAAGCCTTGGGACAGCACGGGCCGTAAGGGGGTGCAAGCTGCCGCCAAATTGATATAGCGATGGCATGGGGCAGCATCAGCACGCGATGACGGATGGTTCGAAGCTGGCGGCTGAAACCCCGTCCCACCGCGTGCAACATCTGCTGGCGGTGGCGCGGGGCGAATTTGTCGCGCGCGGCTTTGACGCGGTCAGCATCGACGCCATCGCGCGGGCTGGTAATGTCAGCAAGGAAACCATTTACCGCCATTTCGCTGATAAGGAGGCATTGTTTCGCGCCGCGCTGGAACTGGCAGGCGCTGAATTTACCGCCCGCGCACAGGCGGTTCATCAGGCGGCCAGCCACCCGCGCATCGAACTGGCCTGGCTCGCCCGCACCATCATCGACGCGACCGTCGACCAGGGCCTGTTCAGCGTGCTGTGGGTCGCGACCAGCGTCGCCCATCGCATGCCGGATGTGGCGTCCGTGCTACGCGACCAGCAATGGGCGCGGATGGAGCCGGTGCGGCTGGCGCTGGAGGAATATGCCCGGCAACAGGGCCTTGCGCGGCATGTCCCGCTGGAACTGGCGCTGGATTTCGGGTCGCTCGCCGTCGAAGGCCCGGCACTGCTGATGGGCCTCCCCGCGCCTGGCAAGGATGAACGGGACAGGCTGGCAGGGCAGGCGGCGCTGCTCTTTTCCCAGGGAATCGAACCTTGGCTAGGCGGCATGACCGACACGGCAACCACTCCCCCAACCGTTCCCGGTGGGACGCAGGCGTTGCCGGACCATATCCGCAACCTGCTGGATGTGGCTGGCCGTCATTTCCTGGAACAGGGATATGAAGGCGCTAATCTGGACCTGATCGGGGCGCAGGCACGGGTCGGGCGGGGCACGCTCTACCGCCATTTCGGCAACAAGGCGGGCCTGTTCGCCGCCTCCCTGCGCCATCACGCCCGCAATGTGGCAGTCACGCAGGCCCCACCGCTTCCCTCCGCCAGGCTGGACCGCGCCGCGCTGGAGGCGTTCCTGGATGCGGCCATCGCCTCGCTTGCTGACGCACCCTCGATCCAGCTCCACCGTGCCGCGATCAGCCAGTCGCGGCGCGACCCTGAAACGGCGCGCGCCATCTACGCCATCCTGCGCGAACCCTGGGCCGGGCCTCTATCGCACTGGCTGGGGACGCTGGGCGCGCGGGATGACCGCGAATGGCTCGCGCGGCAATTGCTGGTGCTGGCGACGCGCGGCAACCGGCTGTTCGGCGCGGATCAGGCAGTCGCGCAGGATGACCGGCGGCGATTTGCAAAGCGCGCCGCCGCCATCTTCCTGCACGGTTTTACCAGCCTTTTGTGAATGCCCCCGTGTCAGGCGCGGTCCAGATGCGCGAAGTCATATTGGCTGGTCGGAATGATGTCGATCCGCGCAAAGTCGATGAACCCGGCGCAGCTATCAGCCATATCCTTTGTATTCTTGGCGAACTTCGCTTCATCCTCCACCGCATCGAAGAACACCCGGCCATCGGTCATCGCATCCAGTGGGAAACATTCCTCGACAAAGGCGCCATAGGTTGGAGCGTCTCCGGTCAGCGGACGAACGATGATATTCTGCACATATTCGAAGTTCGACTGCGTATCGATGGCGACGCGCGTATGGTGGCTGTGCCAGTGCGCGACGGCATCCTGCCACTTCATGTCGGGGCGGAATGAAATGAAGCTCGCCTGCGACCAGCCCCATGTCCGCGATCCCGGCGCGGGCTGATGCTGGCTATTGGCGATGATGGTGGATTCGGCGACCAGCCACGCCTCGAACCGCCCGCTCATCTGCGCCAGCACCGCATCCACCGCTTCGCGAAAGATGGCGTTGGCGCTCGGCAGCCATAATTGCACGACCGCGTCCTGCTGTGGCGGCTGCCATTGCTGGACCAGCGGCGCGGCGGGTTCGACTATTGCGTCGCGGATGTTGAGGCGAATGCCGCTCGCACCCGCCGCCTTGAGCGCGCGGGGCAATTCCGCGACAAGGCGCGCGCCATAGTCGGCACGGCTTTCGCCTTGCGGCGCCCAAAGCGCGCAAATCACTTTTTCCATATCACTCTCCGGCAGATTATAATGTCAGTCGAAATTCGCCTGTCCGCCGTCCAGCGGGACGGTCGCGCCGGTCAGGTAGGTCAGGTCCGATCCGCACAGCGCAACCAGCGCACGGCCGATATCTTCCTCCAGCCGCCCGACACGCCCCAGCGGGATGGTGCGGAAAAAGGCTTCGGCTTCCTCAGGATTATGGTCGATCCAGGATTTCAGGCCCGGCGATTCCGCGTGGGGCGCGATGGTGAGTACGCGGATATTGTCCCGCCCCCATTCCGCCGCCGCCGCCCTGGTCAGGGCACGTGTAGCCTGTTTGACCGCGGCATAGCAGCCATAATTGCTCATGTCCCAGCGGATGCCTGCCGATGATGCGAAGTTGAAAATGGTGCCCCCGCCGCGCCGCACCATGTGGGGACGCACCAGCTTCATCAGCCGGAAAGAGGCGAGGGGGCCGGATTCGAAGCCTGCCGTAAATGCCTCGTCGCTGACCTGATCGATCGGCCCCAGCGGCACTTCCTGCGCATTGTTGACCAATATGTCGACGCCGCCCAGCTCCGCCGCTGCCTTGTCCACCGCAGTGGCCAGATCGTCGAAAGACTTGACGTTGCAGGCGACCGGAACGGCGCGCACGCCGCGTTCCCTGACCAGCCGCGCCGTTTCCTCCACCTTGTCCAGCGTTCGCCCCGCCAGCAGCAGGTCGACGCCTTCACTGGCGAAGGCAAGCGCCGTGCCCTGGCCGATCCCTTGGCCCGCGCCGGTGATCAGCGCGACCTTTCCCGTTAACGCGGGCATATCCTCTCCTTTGATTGTCGCAATATATCGAACAAAATTCTACGCGTATGTTGACTTTAAGGCAAGGTAAGGCAACGTCTGCGTTTAAGAAGCGGGAGAGGCATCTGCCTTTGGGATGGTCCAGCGATGGGCCTTGATCCGTCCGCGACATGGGCAATTTTCTGAAGCGGGCGAATATGAACAATTGGGACAAGGAAGTCGACATCCTCGTGATAGGATCGGGCGCGGGCGGCTTGATGTCGGCGCTGGTCGGCGCGCACAATCATGCCGATGTGCTGATCGTGGAAAAGGCGGACCGTTGGGGCGGGACGTCGGCGACATCGGGTGGCGGTATCTGGATACCCGGCAGCGATGTCGCGAAGCAGGCCGGTTTCGACGATAATATCGATGACTCCTTCATGTATTTACGCAAGCTATCCGCCGCAAACGTCCCCGACGAAAATATCCGCGCCTACGTCAACAACGCCTCGCCCATGCTGCGCTGGCTGATGGCGAACACGCCCGTCCAATACATGGCTTTTCCCTATCCCGACTATCATGCCGAAAATCCCGGCGGGTCGGCAAAAGGATTCCGCACCCATTTGCCCAATCCCCTGGACGGCAAGCCACTGGGCGCGGACGTTCGCACGCTCCGCTTTGCGTCGCCCGCCGCCAGCCTGTTCGGCTATCTGAACTGGCATTTCAGCGAGACCTACGAACTGCTTTATCGGCAAAAGGGCTGGATGAAGAACCTGGTCAAGAACATGGCCAAATACTGGCTGGACCTGCCCTTCCGCCTGACATCGCGCAAGGACCGGCGGCTGACGCTGGGCAACGCGCTGACCGGGGGCCTGCGCATGGCCCTGAACAAAAAGGGCGTACCACTGTGGCTGGAAACGCCCTTGAAGGAACTGGTGCGCGAAGGCGATGCGGTCACTGGCGCCGTGGTGGAAAAGGACGGCAAGCCCTACCGCATCCGCGCACGCAAGGGCATCGTTCTGGCCGCTGGCGGCTTTGACAAGAATCAGGCGATGCGCGACGGCAACGCGCCCCTTTATCCTGCCGCGCGCTATTCGGGCGGCGTGACCAGCAACACCGGCGACAGCATCGTCGCGGGCGAAGCGGTAGGCGCAGGCACCATGAACATGCAATCCGCCTGGGCCGCGCCGGTCTTCTATGTGCCTGGCGAGGACAGGGGCCGGCTATGCACGGTCGAACGCGCATTGCCGGGCTGCATCATGGTCAACCAGAGCGGTGAGCGTTTTCTGAACGAAGCATCATCCTATCACATCGTCGGCCAGCAGATGGCCCGCCGACAGGCTGAACATGCCGACGCCGACCCCTGCTGGATGATCTTCGACCATGAATATCGTCATAAATTCCCGATGGGGCCGCTTTACCCGCTGATGCCTGTCGCCATGCACAGCAAGGGCGTCCGCTCCATCCTGAAGAAGGGCAGATCGATCGAGGAACTGGCCGGGAAGATCGGTGTGGACCCGGCCCGCCTGTCATCGGCCATCGGTCGGTTCAACGTTAACGCTGCCAAGGGCGAAGACCCTGAATTTCACCGGGGTGAAGCCGCCTATGACAAAATGTATGGGGATTTCCGCCATTCGCCCAACCCATGCCTGCGCCCGCTGGACAAGGGGCCATTCTATGCGTTGCCCATCTATCCCGGCGACATCGGCACCAATGGCGGGTTGAAGACCAACGCAAATGCGCAGGTGGTCAGCGACGACGGGGCCGTGATCCCCGGCCTCTACGCCATCGGCAACAATGCCGCGTCGTCCATGGGCGAAAGCTATCCGGGCGCGGGCGTGACGCTCGGTCCGGCCCTGACCTTCGGCTATGTCGCCGCCCGCCATATGACCGGCGGCAACAGTTGACGCGCAGGGGGCTGGCAGGGCTAAACTGCCGTGTTCAGCCCCTTAGCAACTGGATGATCGACGAAAAATCCTTGGCTCCTTCGCCATTGTTGACCAGCATCTGGTAAAGCGCTTCCGCGTTGCTGCCCATGGGCACGCTGGCGTTGACGGCGGCGGCGGCTTCGACGGCCAGCTTCAGGTCCTTCAGCATCAGCGCGGCGGCGAACCCGCCTTCATAGCCATTGTCGGCTGGTGAATCCGGGCCGACGCCGGGCAGCGGGCAATAGCTGGTCATCGACCAGCTCTGCCCTGAAGATACGCTGGAAATATCGTAGAATGTCTGGGGGTCCAGCCCGATCTTCTGCGCCATGGCAAATGCTTCGCAGGTCGCGATCATGGTCGCGCCCAGCAGCATGTTGTTGCAGATTTTGGCGGCCTGACCATTGCCTGCCGCCCCTGCGTGAATGACCGCCTTTCCCATGGCGGACAGGATCGGCTTTGCCCGGTGGAATGCCGCATCCGTGCCGCCGACCATGAAGGTCAGCGCGCCGCCATGGGCCGCCGCTATTCCCCCCGAAACTGGGGCGTCGACCATGGCGAAGCCCTTGCCTTCCGCCGTCGCTATCGTCCGGCGGGCGGTTTCCACATCGATGGTCGAACAGTCGAGCATGATCGTGTCAGGCTTTGCGACAGCAAAGACCGACCCGTTATATACCGCGTCGACATGCTTGCCCGCAGGCAGCATCGTGACCACCGCATCGGCCCCGGCGACGGCCTCTTCGGCACTGGCGCAAGGGATGGCCCCGGCGTCCCGCGCCTTATCCAGCGCGGATGCGGACAGGTCGAAAGCGCGGACGGCGTAGCCATTTTTCAGCAGGTTGGCGGCCATGCCCCCGCCCATATTGCCCAGGCCGATGAAAGCAATGGTCGTGGTCATGGCCGTCTCCTTACGATATTAGCTGAAGATCGGGATCAGGTCCCGGTCAGCGCCCCTTCCACTGGGCAGGGCGCTTTTCGACAAAGGCGGTCATGCCTTCGATCCTGTCCTGGGTCGCGGTCAGGATCTGGAACAGGCGACGTTCGGTCAGCAGGCCTTGGGCCAAACCGGTTTCGAACGCCATGTCTACCATTTCCTTGTTGATCATCGTCGCCATCGGCGGCATCGAAGCGATCGCCTGCGCGGTCTTGAGCGCGTCATCCAGCAGTTCAGCCGCCGGGACGATGCGAGCGACCAAGCCGGAACGCTCCGCTTCTTCGGCACCCATCATGCGACCGGTCAGGCACATTTCCATCGCCTTGGCCTTGCCCACGGCGCGGGTCAGGCGCTGCGATCCGCCCATGCCGGGCGCCACGCCCAGCTTGATTTCGGGCTGGCCGAACTTGGCCGTATCCGACGCGATGATGAAGTCCGCCATCATCGCCAATTCGCACCCACCGCCCAGGGCAAAGCCGTTGACCGCCGCGATCCAGGGTTTGCGGGTCGCCACCACGCCGGTCTGCCAGCCGGAAAAGAAATCCTCCAGGAAGAAATCGGCGGCATCCTTTTCCACCATTTCCTTGATGTCCGCGCCTGCCGCGAACGCCTTGTCGCCGCTGCCGGTCACCACCGCGCACAGCTGCGAAGCGTCTGCGTCATAGGCAGCAAAGGCAGCGCTCAAATCTTTCAGCACCTGACTGTTCAGCGCATTGAGCGCCTGCGGCCGGTTCAGCGTGATCAGCGTAACGGCGTCACGCTGTTCCACCAGGATGGTTTCATAGGTCATCGGTCAAACTCCACTTTGCGGGTAAGGCGTCCACTCCTTGCCCGGTGGCAGCGGAGCAAAGAGGCTGTCAACCAGATCGTGGGTGACATCCTGCGGAGTCGCCGGATTCCAGCGCGGCGCATTGTCCTTGTCAAAAATGACGGCGCGCACGCCTTCGACAAAATCCGGGCGGCGGATCACATGGCAGGCGATGCGATATTCGTTGCGCATATTGTCGGCAAAATCAGTGAAGTCCGCGCCTTCGGCCAACTGCCGCAGTGCGACCTTGACCGTTTGGGGCGACTTGGACGCCAATATGACCAACTGCTCGCGTGCCCATGGGGACCCATCCGCATCCAGCGCCGCCAATATATCCTCATAACGGTCCGACGCGAAAAGCCGGTCGATGTCGGCGCGACGGGCCGACCATTGCGACGGCGGGGCATCGTCGGCCATCTCGTCCAATATGTCGGACAGGCGCGATGGCTCCGCAATGATCCGCGCCTTGGCCGCTTCGATCTTGTCGGATGTCATATAATGGGTGGCAATGCCCATGGCGACGCAGTCCGCCCCCTTGATCCGCGCGCCAGTAGTCGCCAGCCATGCGCCCGCCCGCCCCGGCAGGCGCGGCAAATACCAGCCGCCGCCCACGTCCGGGAACAGGCCAATCCCCGTTTCAGGCATGGCGAATGTCGTGCGTTCGGTCGCCACGCGGTATCGGGCGGGCAGCGATATGCCGACGCCGCCGCCCATGACGATCCCGTCCATGAAGGTGACGATCGGCTTGCCATAGCCAAACAGCATATGGTTCATGCGATATTCGACATGGAAAAACCGTTCCGCCTCGGCGCAATCATCCTTTGCGCTACTGGCGATCAGCGCAATGTCGCCGCCAGCGCAGAACCCTCTCCCTTCCGCATGGTCGATCATTACGGCGGCCACCTGATCATCCTTGGCCCATGCGGCCAGAGCATCGATGATCGCGTGGCACATTTCCGGTGTCAGGGCATGGATCGCCTTGGGTCGGTTCAACCGGATGCGGCCAACGCCATTGTCGATGAAGGTGGTGAGCTGATCCGTCATGGCGCTTACTGCTTCAGCATGTCACGCGCGACAATCATGCGCATGACCTGGTTGGTGCCTTCCAGGATCGAATGGACGCGCAGGTCACGCCAGAAACGCTCGACCGGATAGTCCATCAGATACCCATAGCCGCCATGCAGCTGCAGGGCGCGGTCGGCCACCGCCGACCCCGTATCGGTCGCCAGGCGTTTGGCCATCGCGGCAAAGCGGGTCTTGTCGGGCGCATTTGCCGTGACCTTGACGGCGGCGGCATATAGCAGGGTGCGGGCTGCCTCCAGCTCGGTCTGCATGTCGGCCAGCATGAACTGCGTGTTCTGGAAATCGGCAATGTTCTGGCCGAACTGCTTGCGTTCTTTCGTATATTGCAGCGCTTCGTCAATGCACCGCTGCGCACCGCCCAGCGAGCACGCACCGATATTCAGCCGTCCGCCGTCCAGTCCCATCATCGCGATGCGGAAACCTTCACCTTCCGCACCGATCAGATTGTCCACCGGCACGCGCACCCCATCGAAATTGACCTGTGCGGTCGGCTGGCTGTGCCAGCCCAGCTTGCGTTCCTGCGCGCCAAAGCTGACGCCATCCATGTCCTTTTCGATCACCAGGCAACTGATGCCCTTGGCCCCTTCCTCTCCGGTGCGGACCATGGTGACATAAATCTCGTTTTCGCCGCCGCCCGAAATAAACTGCTTGGACCCGGTCACCACATAATGATCGCC
This sequence comes from Sphingobium sp. ZW T5_29, assembly GCF_044987515.1. Taxonomy (NCBI): domain Bacteria; kingdom Pseudomonadati; phylum Pseudomonadota; class Alphaproteobacteria; order Sphingomonadales; family Sphingobiaceae; genus Sphingobium; species Sphingobium sp. ZW T5_29. The sequence continues at coordinate 21,379 of NZ_JBJDRM010000009.1, read as the reverse complement.
GTCCCGTACCGCCCGCGTTTTCAACGCGGCGGCGTCGGAGCCGGACCCAGCTTCGGTCAGGCAATAGCTCGCCATGCGGGTCATCGGCACCAGATCGGGCAAATATTTGTCCTTGACCGCCTGGCCGCCGAACTGGTCGATCATCCATGCGCCCATATTGTGGATCGATATGAACGCGCTGGTGGATGGACATCCATAGGCCATGGCTTCCATGATCAGCGCCGCTTCCAGCCGTCCCAGCCCAATACCGCCGGATTCTTCCGACACATAGATGCTGCCGAACCCCAGTTCCGCGGCCGCGCGGATCGTGTCGCGCGGAAAGATGTGCTTTTCATCCCACTCCGCCGCGTGCGGCGTGATCGCGTCGGCGGTAAAGCGGCGCGCCAGATCCTGTATCTCTCGCTGCTCGTCGGTAAGGTCGAACTGGTTGGTCATGGCTTCCTGCTTTCTGGCGCATCCCGCTGCCGTACGATAGCGGGACGCCGCCGCCGACAGAAGGACGCGGGTCATCCCATGGTCGGAATGACGAACGCGCTGTCCCCGCTTGCGCCGCCATCGGGCCAACGCTGGGTCACGGTCTTCACTTTGGTCCAGAATTTGACGCCTTCCATGCCATGCTGGTTCGTGTCGCCAAAGGCTGAACGTTTCCATCCGCCAAATGTGTGATAGGCGACAGGGACGGGGATGGGGACGTTAATTCCCACCATGCCGACATTGACGCGCGCCGCAAATTCGCGCGCCGCATGGCCGTTGCGGGTAAAGATGGCGACGCCATTGCCATAGTCATGCTGGCTGGGCAGGGCGATCGCCTCTTCGAAATTGTCGGCGCGGACCATTTGCAGCACGGGGCCGAATATCTCTTCGCGATAGGTGCGCATCGTCGGCTTCACATGGTCGAACAAAGTCGGCCCGACGAAAAATCCCTGCTCATGCCCCTGCAATGTGAAGCCCCGACCGTCGACCACCAGTTCCGCGCCTTCATCGACGCCCATCTGGATGTAATTTTCGATCTTGGCCTTATGCGCGGCGGTGACGACCGGACCGTAATGCGCATCGGGATCCGTGGAAACGCCCACACGCAACGCCGCAATTGCGGGGATCAGCTTTTCGCGCAGGGCCACCGCCGTCTTCTCACCCACAGGAACGACCACGGGCAGCGCCATGCACCGTTCCCCCGCAGATCCGAACGCCGCGCCGGAAAGGTCGTTCACCACCTGATCCAGATCGGCATCCGGCATGACGATGCCGTGATTCTTTGCGCCGCCCATCGCCTGGACGCGCTTGCCCGCAGCGACCCCGCGCTTGTAGACATAATGAGCGATGTCGGATGATCCCACAAAGCTGACCGCCGCGATGTCCGGGTGATCCAGGATGGCATCCACCATTTCCTTGTCGCCGTGCAGCACTTGCAGGATGCCTTCGGGAAGGCCCGCTTCCAAGAACAGCTCAGCCAGGCGGACCGGCAGCGAAGGGTCTCGCTCCGACGGTTTCAGGATGAAGGCATTGCCGGTGGCGATCGCCACGCCCGACATCCACAGCGGTATCATCCCCGGAAAGTTGAACGGCGTGATCCCCGCGCCGATGCCCAGCGGCTGGCGCATGGAATAGACATCGATGCCCGGCCCGGCACCCTGGGTATATTCACCCTTCAGGACATGCGGGATGCCGCAGCAAAATTCGATTACTTCCAGCCCGCGCTGAATATCGCCTCTGGCGTCGGCCACAACCTTGCCATGTTCGGAACTGAGCAGCTTGGCCAGCTCGTCCATATTCTGTTCGACCAGCGCCTTGAAGTTGAACATGACGCGGGCGCGGCGCTGCGGATTGACAGCGGCCCAGGCGGGCTGCGCCTTCTTCGCGGCTTCGACGGCGCGGTCCAGCAGCGCGCTGTCGCCCAGCGCCACGCGCGCCTGCACACCGCCATTATTGGGGTCGAACACATCGCCAAAGCGGCCGGGGGCGGGCGCGTCGGCAAAGGCGAGCTTGTGGCTGATTTCGCGCATGGCATATCTCTCCTGCTGTTGCGCCGTCTCTGGGCGTAAGCACAATTGCATGCAATAGCGTATTGTTGCATCTATTGGCTGCAAAAATGCAGCATACCGCATAAGGATGACGATGTTCGACTGGGATGACATGCGCGTATTTCTGGCGGTCGCGCGGGCGCGCAAGATCGCACCCGCCGCCCGCGCGCTGGGGCTTGATCCGACCACGCTCACGCGCCGGATCGCTCGGTTGGAACAGGCGCTGGGCGCGCGTTTGTTCGATCTCAGCATGGGCGAACGTGTGCTGTCCGAACAGGGGTTGGCGATGATGGCCCATGCTGAACGCGTCGAAAGCGCCAGCCTCGCTGCGATGGAAGAAGCAACCGGCAAGTCACGGATGCTGTCGGGGCAGGTGCGCCTGTCAGTGGCGGAAGGTTTCGGGACATGGGTGCTGGCGCCCGGCTTGGCCGATTTTCACGCGCGCCACGCCGGCATCCGGCTCGACCTGATATCCGCGTCCGGCTTCCTAAATCCCTCCAAGCGGGAAGCGGACATGGCGCTGATGCTCGCGCGTCCGCAGCGAGGGCGTCTGTCGGCGCGGCGGCTGGGGGACTATCGCCTGCACCTCTATGCCGCCGACGCCTATCTGGAACAGCGGGGGGAGCCTTCCAGTCCTGCTGCCCTGCTGCACCATACGCTGATCGGCTATGTCCCCGACTTCATCTTCTCGCCCGAACTGGACTATCTCAATGAAGTGCATGCCGGGCTGGAAGCACATCTCAGGGCGACCAGCATCAACATGCAATATCGGATGATCGCGGAAAGTGCGGGTGTCGGCATCCTGCCCGACTTCATCGGTCGCAGGGACCGTAAACTTCGGTCGCTGCTGACCGATGCGGTTCAGATCACGCGCAGCTTCTGGCTGGTGATCCACGAAGATTTGCGCAAGCTCCCCCGGATAGAAGCCGTCGCCCAGTGGCTGCAGGAACGCGTGGCGCACATGAATACGGGCTAGGCCATTTCGACCGGCGCGGCCTGCGCGCCACGCACGACACGACCGGGCAGCGCATCGGTGGCTTGATCGTTGCGGCGGATCACCCGGCCCGACACGATGGTCGCCACGAACCCGGTGGCTGCCTGATCCAGCCGCCGACCGCCGCCGGGCAGGTCATGCCGGATATGGGGGGCGTGCAATATCAGCGCGTCCAGGTCGATGACATTGACATCCGCCTTGTAACCAACGGCTATCCGCCCCCGGTCCTGCAATCCCATCGTCTGGGCGGGCCGGGCGGTCAGCGCCTGGACCACCTGCGCGACACTCAGTTTCGGCCCCTCACGGTCGCGCGTCCAATAGGTCAGCATGAAGGTCGGATAGCTGGCGTCGCAAATCGCCGCATAATGCGCGCCCCCGTCGCCCAGCCCCATGACCACGCCGGGATGGTTGATCAGTTCATATATCTCGTCCAGCCTGCCATCATAATAATTGCCCAGCGTGTTGTAGAGCAGCCCGTCGCCGTCACCGTCGTTCATCAACAGATCCCAGGCAACCGCCTCCGGCCCGACACCACGCGCGCGCGCCTGCGCCCCGATGCTTGTTTCGGCGGGCGGCTCATAGTTGGGCGGATCGGACAGGGGGAATATCCAGTCCCAATTGCGCGTCATCATCGCCAGCGGATGCCCTTCCTGCGGGGCTTCGCTGATCAGCCGCGCGCGAAAGGCCGGATCGCGCAAATAAGGTAGTTGCTCAGCAAGTGGCAACGCTGCAATCGGCTGATAGCTGGGGCACAGGCAAAATGGATGGGTGGATAGTTCAAAGCCGCAGACCATGCCGATGGGCCTGGGCAACAACTGCGGGCTGATCGACAGGCCGCGCGCGTTCGCATCGTCGCATATGCGCAGCGCCTCGCGCCACACAGGATCGCCCTGGTTTGAAGTGCCCAGCGTGAAAGTCACCGGACGGCCCGACGCTTGCGCAACCGCCAACAAATGCGCCAGCTCGTCCGGCCAAGGGGAAAAGGGCGCGTCCAGCACCATCTGCAACACACCGGTGCCCGCGTCGCGCATCACCCCGGCAATGGCCTTCAATTCCTCCACGTCGGCCTGATAGGTGGGAATATGCTCGCCCGCCTTCGTGCGGTGGATCAGCAGCCGGGACGTGGCAAAGCCGATCGCCCCGGCATCCAGAGCCTCACGCGCAATCGCCTGCATCTTCTGGCGGTCATCCTCGGTTGCCGGTTCGCGTCGCGCCCCACGTTCACCCATCACGAACACGCGCAATGGGCTATGGGGCAGCAGCGCAGCCACATCAATGTCGCGCGGCCGCGATTCCAGTGCGTCCAGATAGTCGGGAAAACTCTCCCAATCCCAGCTAAGCCCTTCGGCCATGACCACGCCGGGAATATCCTCCACCCCTTCCATCAGGCGGATCAGGCGGTCATGATCTTGCTTTCGGCATGGTGCAAAGCCGACGCCGCAATTGCCGATTACCGCCGTGGTGACCCCATGCGACGATGATGGAGACAGGCGTTCGGACCAGATCGCCTGACCGTCATAATGGGTATGAATGTCCACGAAACCGGGCGTGACGGTCAGGCCGGCCGCGTCGATCACCTCGTCCGCCACACCATCGAAGGCACCGACAGACAGGATCAGTCCATCCAGGATCGCGACATCGCCAATAAATGGTTCGCCGCCGCTACCGTCGGCGATGCTGCCGCCACGGATCAACAGGTCGCAACGCGCGCTCATGAACCTCTCCTTTTTAAGGAACGGTATCCAACCGTTCGGTATCGGTCAAGCTGTAGTCGACGCCCTGCTTTCCTGTTGGTCCCTCGCTCGCCCTGTCCTAAAGGTTTGAACTCTTGAAATACGGCCATGTGAGTAGCGGGTGAAGATTACATTGCGTCAGATTGCCGTGTTCGAATCCGTCGCCCGGACCGGCAGCGTCGCGGGCGCGGCGCAGGAAATCGGGCTCAGCCCTTCTGCCGCCAGCATGTCGCTCAAGGATTTCGAAACCCATCTGGGCGTCCGGTTGTTCGCCCGGTCGGGCCGCCGGTTGTTGTTGTCGGATCAGGGGCGGCCCATGCTGGAAATGGCGCGGCGCGTGCTGGTGCAGGTCGCCGATATGGAGGCGCTTTCCCTGCCGGAAGAAGTGCGGGGCCGTCTGCGCATAGGCGCCGTCGCGTCGGTCGCCGACCATGTCCTGCCGCGCCTGTGCGCCACTTTCATGCGCCGCCATCCGGGCGTTCGGATGGAATTGCGCGTGCTGCCGTCGCACGACGTGATGGAAGGGGTGCGCAACATGGCGCTCGACATCGGCTTCGTCGGATCACCGGTCAATTCCAGCTATCTGGAGGCGCAGCCATGGCGCAGGGACGCGCTGGCCGTGTGCGCAGCGCCGGACCATCCGCTTGTCGGGCGCGGTGAAATGCCGCTCGCCGCCTTGGCGAACGAAGCCTGGGTGCTGGAAAAAACCCAGTCCAGCGAACGCATCTTCTTCACCGTGGAAGTGCTCAAATCCCTCAATTCGCTCAATATCGTCCTGGAAGCCGACAGTGTGGAGGCGATCAAGCGCGCCGTCCGCGACGGCGCGGGTCTGGCCTGCCTGTCCCGCCTGGCGGTGGGGGAGGAAGTGGCGCGGGGCGAATTGTCCCTGCTCGACATTCCCGAACTTCGCTCCACCCGCATCGTCAGCCTGATCAGCCGACGGGACACACCACTGCCCGCCGCCGTCCGCGCCTTCCATAGCTTTGCTTCTGAGCAGGCTGACCTGTGATCAACATCAGTTTTTCTGATGTATCGCGTCGATTATTCGAATTGGTAGCAACAGGCGCAAGGGCCTAATCATCTCTCCAACCCGCCCCGTGCGGAAAAGAAGGAGAGTGATGTGAAGGCCGTGATCTGTCCCGCTTTCGCGCCGATCGACGCTCTGACCTGGGGCGACGTTCCTGCGCCACAGCCCGAACCGGGCGAACTGCTCATCGATGTCGCGGCCGCGGGCGTGAACTATCCCGATGTGCTGATCGTGCAGGGCAAATATCAGACGAAACCGCCCCTGCCATTCGTGCCGGGCAGCGAAGCATCGGGACGCGTCGCGGCAATCGGCGAAGGCGTGGAAGGGTTCGCGATCGGCGACCGGGTCGTCGCGTTCACCGGCACCGGCAGCTTTGGCCAGCAGGTTCGCGCCCCCGCAACGCAGGTCTGGCCCGTGCCCGATGGCGTCGACCTGGACATCGTAGCGGGCATCTGCATCACCTATGGCACTTCCTATCACGCGCTCAAGGACCGGGCGAACCTGCAACCGGGCGAAACATTGCTGGTGCTGGGCGCAGGCGGCGGCGTTGGGCTGACTGCGGTGGAACTGGGCAAGCTGATGGGCGCGCATGTCATCGCCGCCGCGTCCAGCGCGGAAAAGCTGGCGCTGGCCAAGGCGCAGGGCGCAGACGAACTGATCAACTATGCCGACGAAGACCTGCGCGAACGGGTCAAGGCGCTGACCGGCGGCAAGGGGGTCGATGTCGTCTACGACCCGGTCGGCGGCCCCATGAACCTGACTGCCGTCAAAAGCCTGGCTTGGGGTGGCAGACTACTGGTCATCGGCTTTGCTGGTGGGGAAATCCCCTCCATCCCCGCCAATCTGCTGCTGCTCAAAAGCGCGTCGGCGGTCGGCGTCCTGTGGGGCAATTCCCTCCGCGCCGATCCGGAGAGGCAGGGGGCGAACATGCGCCAGCTGCTCCAATGGCTGGCGCAGGGCGCGATCAGGCCGGTCGTCGATACGCGCTTCGCCATGACCGACGTTGTCGCGGCGCTCCATCATCTCGAAGGGCGAAAGGTCAAGGGCAAGGTGCTGCTGACCATTCCGCCTGCATCCTGACAGTAGCTGGAAAATCAATCATGTCCGACACCGTCGCCTACAGCGTCCAGGGAGCGATCGCCCAAGCCCTGATCGACAATCCACCTGTCAACGCCACATCCGCCAGCGTGCGCCAGGGGCTGGCCAGCGCCATCAAGGCTATGGAATCCGACCCCGCCGTAAAGGCGCTGGTGATCCGCTGCGCTGGCAAAACCTTCATCGCAGGCGCGGACATCAAGGAATTCGGCAAGCCCATGGCCGATCCGGGCCTGCCGCAAGTCATGGAAATGATGGACCACGCGACCAAGCCGATCATTGCCGCGATGCATGGCACCGTTCTGGGCGGCGGCTTCGAAGTCGCTCTCGCCTGCCATTATCGCATCGCCGCCAAAGCTACGAAATTCGGCTTCCCTGAGGTCAAGCTGGGCCTGATGCCCGGCGGCGGCGGCACGCAGCGGACGCCGCGCCTTGCCGGGTTGGCCGCAGCGCTCCCGCTGTTGACGCAGGGCAACCAGATCAGCGCGGACAAGGCGCTGGCCGACAATCTGATCGATGCCGTGGCCGAAGGCGACGACCTCGCCGCAGAGGCGCACGCCTTCGCCGAAACGCTCGTGGCGCGGGGCAAAGGCCCCCGCAGCGCAGCAACGCTGCCCATGCCCGCCGATGATCCCGCCTTGTTCGAAGAGGCAAGGAAGCTGCTGGCCAAAAAGATGCGCGGCCAGACCGCGCCGCTGCGCGCGCTGGAGGCGGTGCGCCTGGGCTATGAACTGCCATTCGAAGAAGCGGTTCGCCAAGAACTGGCGATCTTCCGCGAATGCATGGCCGGGCCGCAGTCGAAGGCGCTGCGCAACCTGTTTGCCGCCGAACGGGAAGTGGCCCGCATCGCCGACCTGCCTGCGGACACGCCGGTGCGCGACATCCAACGCGTGGGCGTCATCGGCCTTGGCGTCATGGGTCGCGGCATCGTCATGGCCCTCGTCAGCGTCGGCATTCCGGTTATCGCCATCGGCCTTGATCAGGCCAATATCGACGCCGCGATAAAGGCGATCACCAAAATGTGGTCCTCCTCCGTCGCCAAGGGCAGCATGTCGCAGGAGACGATGGACAAGCGCCTCGCGCTCATCACCACCAGCGACGACCCCCGCGATCTGTCGCCGACGCAATTGGTGATCGAGGCAGTGACCGAGGATCTGGAAATCAAGAAGGCCGTCTTCGCCAAGCTCGGCGAGGTTACGCCCGCTGGAACCATCCTCGCCTCCAACACCAGCTTCCTCAATATCGATACGCTGGCAGCCGCATCCGGGCGGGCGGAAGATGTGTGCGGCATGCACTTCTTCAATCCCGCCCATGTCATGCGCCTGCTGGAAAATGTCCGCGCGGCAAAGACCGACCCCGAAGTGGTCGCGACGATCATGGCGCTCGGCAAGCGCATCGGCAAACTGCCCGTCCTGTCGGGCGTGTGCGACGGTTTCATCGTCAACCGCATGCTCTCCAAGCGCTCCCGCGAGGGCTTCTTCCTGGTGGAGGAAGGCGCCACGCCCGCCGCCATCGACAAGGTGCTGCTCTCCTACGGCTTCCCGATGGGACCGTTCGCGCTGGGCGACCTTGCCGGCCTCGACGTGCAGGCCGCCGCGCGCAAGGTGCGCGCCGCCAGCGCGACGGAGCGCGAACTGCGCGCCGACTTCCCCGAACAGATGGTCGCCGCCGGACGCCTTGGGCAGAAAACCGGGTCGGGCTGGTACAGCTATGATGAAAAACGCAAGGCCAGCGCCAATCCGCTGACGGACGAGATGATCGCCGCCCACGCTGAACGCCACGGCCTCAAGCTGCGCGACATTGGCGAGGATGAAATCCGCGAACGCCTGCTCTACGCCATGGTCAACGAAGGCGCCAAGCTGCTGAGCGAAGGCATCGTCCCGCGCCCGCATGAAATCGATGTGGCGCTGGTTAACGGCCTCGGCTGGCCTAGCTACACCGGCGGCCCCATGCATTGGGCCGACCAGATCGGCCTCGACAAGCTGCTCGCCACCATCGAAAAATTCCGCGCCGAACAAGGCGACGCCTATTGGACCCCCGCGCCGCTGCTCGTCCAATATGCGCGCGAGGGCAGGGGCTTCTACGCATGAGCTACGATCCCAACGCAAAGACCGCCGATCTGCTCGCCCGCCTGCGCGCTTTCATGGACGCGCACATCTATCCCAATGAGCAGCGCTACTATGAGGAGGTGGCGACCGGCGACCGCTGGGCGCACATCACCCTGATCGACAGACTGAAGCCGCTGGCGAAAGAGGCAGGCCTCTGGAACCTGTTCCTCCCCGAAAGCACCCACGGCGCGGGGCTCACCAACCTCGAATACGCCCCGTTGTGCGAGGAAATGGGCCGCGTCCATTGGTGCCCTGCGGTGTTCAATTGCGCTGCGCCCGACACCGGAAACATGGAAACGATCGAACGCTTCGGCACGGACGAGCATAAGGAACGCTGGCTGGAACCCATGCTGGCGGGCGAAATGCGATCCGCCTTCGCCATGACCGAGCCGCAGGTGGCTTCGTCCGACGCCACCAATATCGAAAGCTCGATCGTCCGCGACGGCGATGACTATGTCATCAACGGCCGCAAATGGTGGATTTCCGGCATGGGCGAGGCGGACTGCGCGCTCATGATCTTCATGGGCAAGACCGATCCGACCGCGCCCAAGCACAAGCAGCAGTCGATGATCCTGGTCCCGCGCGACACGCCCGGCATCACGGTGCTGCGCCCGATGACGGTGCTCGGCTATGACGACGCGCCCCATGGCCACATGGAAATCCTGTTCGAAAATGTCCGCGTGCCCGCCTCCAACATGCTGCTCGGCGAAGGACGCGGCTTCGAGATCGCGCAGGCCCGCCTTGGCCCCGGCCGCATCCATCATTGCATGCGCATGATCGGCATGGCCGAACGCGCGCTGGAGGCCATGTGCCGCCGGGTGAAGAGCCGCGTCGCTTTCGGCAAGCCGCTCGCCGAACAGGGCGTCATCATCGAACGCATCGCCAACAGCCGCATCATGATCGACCAGGCGCGGCTCCTCACCCTCCACGCCGCGCATCGCATGGACACGGTCGGCAACAAGGTGGCGAAAGCGGACATCGCGATGATCAAGGTCGCCGCGCCGAACATGGCCTGCCAGGTCATCGACTGGGCGATGCAGGCGCATGGCGCGGCGGGCATCAGCCAGGATTTCTTCCTCGCCAGCTACTATGCCCATGCTCGCAAGATCCGCTTTGCGGATGGCCCGGACGAGGTGCATCGTCACCAGCTCGGCCGCCTCGAACTCGCCAAATATGACTGACGTCCGCACGCTCGACACCAGCCGCCTCGGCCCATGGCTTCGCGCCCATGTTCCGGGCGCGGAGGGGGAGATCAGCGCGGAAAAATTCGCAGGCGGCCAGTCCAACCCCACCTATTTGCTGTCGGTGGACGGGCACCCCCGCTTCGTCCTGCGCCGCAAGCCCGATGGCGTGCTGCTCCCCTCCGCCCACGCGATTGAGCGCGAATATCGCGTCACCGATGCGCTGAAGGACAGCGCCGTCCCCGTCGCCCGTCCGCTCGCCCTGTGCGAGGATGCCAGCATCGTCGGCACGCCCTTCTTCATCATGGCTTATGCAGAGGGCCGAAACTTTTGGGACGCCCGCCTCCCTGACCTGACGCCCGCAGACCGCGCCGCCATCTATGACGAAATGAACCGCGTCCTCGCCGCCCTCCACGCCATCGACCCGGCGCAGGTCAGCCTCGCCGACTATGGCAAGCCCGGGAATTATTTCGCCCGCCAGGTCGCCCGCTGGACCAAACAATATCGCGCCACCCAAACGCAGCAGCTCGACGCGATGGAGCAGCTCATCGACTGGCTCCCCGCCAACGATCCCGGCCTCGAAGCAAGCCGCATCGTCCACGGAGACTATCGCAACGACAATATGATCTTCGCGCCCACAGAGCCCCGCATCATCGCGGTTCTTGACTGGGAACTCTCGACGCTCGGCCATCCCCTCGCTGATCTTGCACAGCATCTGATGGCGTGGCGTGTGCCGAAGGAGGGCTATCGCGGCCTGTCCGACGCAGACCTCCCCCCGCTCGGCATCCCGTCCGAAGCCGACTATCTCCAACGCTATGCGCAGCGCAGCGGCGCAGGTCCCATCGACCCCACCCATTGGCGCTACGCCCTTTCCTTCGCCATGTTCCGCAACGCCGCCATCCGCCAGGGCGTCTATCACCGCGCGATCAGCGGCAATGCATCAAGCGACGCCGCCGCGATCCACGGCGCGCGTGCGGGAGAAATAGCGGGCCTCGCCTGGCGCATCGTCCGCGGGGAAGAGGATGCACATCTATGACCGAAAAGCTGATCGACGTTGGCGGCTACCACCTGCGCGCAGTCGAACAGGGGGAGGGGCCACTCGTCCTCATGATCCATGGCTTCCCCGGCCTCGCCTGGTCATGGCGGCACCAGATGGAGCCGCTGGCGCAAGCAGGCTTCCGCGCCGTCGCCATCGACAGCCTCGGCTATGGCGGCAGCGACCGCCCCATCGATCCCGCCGCCTATGACGCCGACCGGATGCAGGCCTACCTCATCGCCCTGCTCGACCATTATCAAGCGGACAAGGCGGTCATCGTCGGCCAGGATTTCGGCGCGCAATATGCCTGGAATCTCGCCGTCCGTGCGCCGGACCGGGTGGCGGGCCTCATCGCCACCATCCCCTACGACTATGACATGGCCGGACGCGCCATGCTCGGCGGCGCGCCACGCCTCCCAGCCGACGCCCCCGCCAGGCCAGAAGCATCCTCCCCCGATCGCCTCCCCAGCGAACGCTTCGCCGCCATGGCCGCCGAGCATTTCGTCCACTTCCACTATTTCATGGAAGCAGGCCCCGCCGAGCGCGAACTCGCCGACCGAGCCCCCGAATTCCTCGCCCGCCTCTTCTACGCCCTCTCATCAAAGGGCGATCTCTGGAGCTGGAAAACGGTCTCCTCCGTCGGCAGCGGCTATCTAGACGTCCTGCCACCCGCGCCGCCGCTCCCCTGGCCATGGCTCACCCAAGCGGAGTTCGGCCGCTTCGTCAGCGAATATGTCGATGCCGACCCGATGCTGCGTTTCATTGGCGGCCTCAACAGCTACCGCACCGCTGATATGAACTGGCGCATCGGCGAAAAATGGGCCGACCATGACGTCGAAGCGCCCACCCTGTTCCTCTATGGCGAAAAGGACCCCTCCTTCGGATTCTTCACCGATTGGGAAGAGCGGATGCGCAAGCGCGTCCCCGGCCTTCGCGACATCATTGCCATCCCCGAAGCAGGCCATTTCGTGCAGCAGGAACAGCCCGTCGCCTTCAACAAGGCGCTACTCGACTTCGCCCGCGCGGTGACGCAATGAGCGACCACTGGCCTATCGGCGGTCATCTCGGCCTCAGCTCCCCCGACCGGCCGATGCTCGCGCATCTCGCCCGCTCCACCAAGTCGCTCGACCAGATCGACGCGCTTGCCGATCATGGCTTCGCCGGGGTGCAAGACCTGTTCCTGAAGCTGAGACCGCCGTCGGAGCAGGCGGCGATGGCGGCAAAAATGGCACGTCGCGGACTGGTGCTGACCAGCTTTGGCGGCGATCCGATGCATTGGAACACCCCACTCTGGAGCACAGAAGACGCGGCGGCACGTGATGCGATAAAGGACAGCGTCACGCAAAGCTGCGCCATCGCGGCCCAATTTGGTGGGGCAGGGGCGGTCTGCGTCGCGGGCCTCGACCCCGCCCGATCCCGCAAAGCGCAACTCATGGCCATGACCGAAAATCTGAAACATCACGCCGAAATGGCCGCCCGCGCAGGACTGCTACTTTTGGTTGAGCCAATCGCTGAAAGCCGCATAGCCGGACTTCTCCTTAACCAGCTAGAGGACGCGCTCGACATGGTGCGCGCTGTCGGGATGCCATCGGTGCGGCTGTTGTTCGACATCGGTCATGTCGCAATGATGGGCCATGCGGTGCCGGACGCACTGGATGAATGCGCTGACGCCATTGGATTAATCCAGGCCGTAGACGTGCCAAACCGGATCGACATTGGCCTTGGGACGCTCAACTGGCCCGCAATACTCGCCGCTGTCGAAGCTGCCCGCTATTCGGGAATGATCGAACTGGAATATGAACCTGTCGATCCGACCGCAGCCGGCGAAGCCGCCATGCTGGCCCGCTTGGGCAGCATCCTCGATCTACCAGAGAAGTGCCCTAAAGACTGACCAACTCAGGAAAAATAGGATTTGATGCCGCTCAAGAAGATGTCGGTCACGAGTGTGGCTTGATCGGCCATTTCCTCTTGGGTCATGGGATCGCCGCCGAACAGCAGGCGGCGTTGCCATTCGCCAAAGGCCATGGAGACAAATTGCTTGGCGATGCGGTGGCTTTCGGCTGGGGCGGCGCCTTCTGCTTCCAGCATGGCCGCGACCGGGCTGACCTGGTGCCGTTCGAACTGCAGGCGGGCGATCTGCCGCAGTTCATCGAAATAGCTGCTTTCCCGATAGATCAGTCGGCTGAGGCGCGTACTGCGCTCGGAAAATAGCTGTCGCTGCATCTCGGTGGCGTAGGTGACGAGCTGCGTGTGCAGGTCGCCTTTGATGTCGGGCATTTCAGGCCGAATCTCGGCCCCGGAATGTTCAAGGCACGCTTCGAACAGCGACAGTTTGTCGGGGAAATGGTTGTAAAGCGTGCGGCTTGATATCTGCGCCTTGTCGGCGATGTCGCGCAGCGATGCGGCATGAAAGCCCACGCGCGCAAATTCCTCTAGGGCGACCAGGATCAGGTTTTTGCGCTTCTGCTCGGCCACCTGCTGCGTTGGACGGCCGGCTCGCCTCTTCATGATCGGTTTATCCATATTTCGCCTCGTCGCGCAGCCGGGGGGGAATAGCAAGGGCTGCTCGCCTGTTGACAGAATTACACATGAAAGTGTAATTCGTCCATAACGAGTCTGCGAACAGGCATATCAGGAGAGACAGGATGCACGCCCCGGCTACCACTACCGATTCGAAGATCGACGCCGCCATCGACGCGCTGGACCCGACGATGGCGCTGATGGCCCTGATCCAGATTACCGGCGACCGCACTCTTCTTCATCGTTACTGGAATGACATTGACGGGCGGCAGGAAGAATTGATCGAGACCTTCGTCGATATCAATGCGCATGAAGAGCGGCCTTCGATCGATGCATCCGTTGCCAGTGAGATTCGCGATCAGCTGCGCGCCGCGGTGAAGTCGGGCAAGCCGCCGGTCATGTCGCAGATCGATCGCCCGATGTTCAAGCGGATGAGCCGCCTGTTGCTGGGTCAGGACCTGCCGGAAATGTCGGTGGACGTCGCTTTCCAACATGCCGGGTTCACCACGGACACCCGCGTTCGCAAGGCCGCCGACGTGCCCCCCGCCGATTTCAAGGTGCTGGTCGTTGGCGCGGGCATGATGGGGATCAACGCCGCGATCAAGCTGCAGCAGGCGGGGTTTGACTTCACCGTCCTGGAAGCGATGGACACGGTTGGCGGCAACTGGCTCACCAACACCTATCCGGGTGCTGCGGTCGATACGCCCAGCCGCATCTATTCCTTCTCCTTCGAACCCAATGCTTCGTGGACGCAATTCTATCCGCGCGGTCCTGAATTCCTGTCCTACCTCGACCGCGTCACCGATAAATATAATCTGCGCGACCGTATTCAGTTCGGAACCTGGGTCGAAGGCGCGCAGTGGGACGAAGCGCGCAAGATCTGGACCGTGAAGGCGGTACGGAACGGCAAGCCGGAAACTTATGAATGCAACGTCCTCATCATGGCGGTGGGGCCCAACAACAATCCCAATTATCCCAAGGTCCAGAATCTGGACTCGTTCAAGGGTCCGGTGATCCACTCGGCGGTCTGGGATCATGATGTCGATCTGACGGGCAAGAAGGTCGTGCTGGTCGGCACGGGCTGCTCGGGCGTGCAGGTCGCGACCGCCATCGCTGACAAGGTCGGCGAACTGGTGATCGTGCAGCGCCAGCCGGAACATATCATCCCCAACCCGCAGGCGCATGCCCCGGTCGGGGAGTTGGAGCGCTGGGCAATGGAGCATGTGCCCTTCGTGGCCCAGTGGAAGCGTCTGCAGAGCCTGCACAGCCAGATGCGCGACATGCACGGCATGATCATGAAGGATGAGGAATATGCCGCCAGGACCGGCGGCTTCGGTCCGATCAACGATGGCATGCGGATGATGTGTGAAGGCTATCTGAAGAGCCATTTCCCCGACAATCCCGAGATGGTCGAGCTGCTGACGCCCAACTTCCCCGTCTTCGCCAAGCGGCCAATCCTGGATTGCGGCTTCTATGACACGCTCAAGAAACCCAATGTCTCGATCGTGCGCGGCGAACTGGCGCAGGCCGATGCGGACGCGGTGATCCTGTCCGATGGCACCCGCATCGAATGCGACGCGCTGCTGCTATCGACCGGCTACAACCTCCATTTCGGGCGGCAGTTCGACATTCGCGGCGCCGGGGGCGAAACTTTGACGGACGCGTTCGACCCGCATCCCTTCTCCTATGAAGGCATGCTGATCACCGGCTTCCCCAACTTCGTCTTCATGGGCGCGCCCTACAGCTATCTGGTCGCCAACCATGCGGTCGTGAGCGAGCAGCAGGTCCATTATATCGTCGAGCTGCTGCAATGGATGGTCGATGATCATCTGTCATCCTTCGATGTCTCGCCGGAAGCAACGCAGGCGTTCATCGACGATGTTGACGCGAACCTGGCCAAGACCGCCTGGGTCCAGTGCGGCAGCGCCCATGGCTATTATCGTGACAAGGGCGCCGACGGGCAGAAGAAGGTCATTCTGGCCATTCCGCGCCACAACTCGCGCATCTGGCACGATCTGCGCTCGCCCCGCGCAGAAGACTTCAATGTCACGCGCGCCGGTGATGCCGCCAAGGCCGCACCACGCGAAATGGAAATGCTGACCATCTGACCCCTTCATACAAGAAACGGATGAAAACCGAATAATATTGGGAGACTAGATGATGCTTCGTGATCTCGCAGAGCAGTTCCGCCCTGTCGCACCGCCGCAGCTGATCGATAAAGCCTATACGGACGATCAGCATGCACGTTTGTTGAGTGTTGCTCGTAACAATGGTCCTTGGCCGCTGATGCTGGCGGAAAACTTCAAGACGGCGGAGGAGGTTATCGCCGCGACCTCAGGCGCAGGCAAGCAATTGCCGGAAGGGGTCAAGCTGACCTGGGACATGATTGGCATCTATCCCGGATTTCGAGGATATTTGGCGCGTGGGGGCACCTGCTTCTACCCGGAGATTGAGGATTGCTATTACAACTCCCGCTTTCTCGAGCTGGTGCGCAATTATTACGACTGCCAATATGCGGAACCCGAAACCTTCCTCTTCAATATCCAGGGGCCGACGCCGCTCGGCGGGCCGCCCCATCTGGACGGCACCGTCTTTCGTGGCCTCACAATGGAAAACACGCCGCTCTGGCTGCTGCTGACCATGGCCAAGTCCTGCCTGTTCAATCGCTGGCGCTCAAAGAAGGGGCAGGTGATCGCCTGGTATTATAATGGCGAAATAGGCGGCGGCTTCAACTGCTGGCCCGATGGCCCAAGCGGTGAGCCATTGCAGATCAACGCACCCATGTGGGGGCGCGCAGTGGTCGTCGAAAATGAAATGATGTTCCACCATGGGCAGGCTGGGGGTCCGGTCGCCATGCGCAGGCCGCAGGGGTTGGACATCAGTTCCACTTTCGGCGCTGACCCGCAGGATCCTGCCGGCTGGCAGATCGAAACCTTTGGTGAAGTCACGCAAAGGGTTCCCGAACAGGAAATGCGCTTCCTCGTCCATTGGGGCGCGCGTCTGTTCAAGGATCTGGACGACTTCAAGCTGACCTACGACCATCGCGACGACATCACGCATGAACTGGCGATCAACATGCTGATCGACGACATGAAGAAGCGCGGCGTCGCGTTCGAAGTGCCGACCGATCCGATGCACGACAACGCTTTCGTCGGCCTGCTTTCCAAGGTCTATGACATAGGTGGCCCCGCCAACATTCCGCCCGATGCGATGGACAAAGCCGCCTGACGGCTGCTCCAACGGGGCGTTTTGGCCGAATGTCTGAACATGGCGGCGGTTTTGGAGCTGCCGGTCATCTTCTGCGAAAATAACGGCCAGAGCCGATGCAGATGTTGACCGCATGACGATTGCGCAGCCGCCGCATATTTAACGGGGTATGATCCCATCTCAGGAGAGACGATAATGGCAAGCCAGATACCGCACGCGAAAACCCAGGACACCGATTTCATGTTCATCAAGCTGCAGGTCAAGGACCTGGACCGCGCCGTCGGGTTCTACAGTTCGGTCATCGGCTTGGTTGAGATGAACCGGCTTGAGGCCGAAATGATGGGACGCAAGGTCAGCGAAGTCGTGTTCATGCCGACATATGCGGGTGGCCCGATGTTCATTCTGGCTCAATTCCATGACACTGAAGCGCCCGCTGCGAACGAATTGATCCTGGGTTTCGCGACGGCGGACATCGGCGGACTCATCGCGCGGGCGGAACAAGCTGGCGGCCGCGTCCTTGAGGCCGCGCGCGAAGTCCCTGGCATGGGCGGTATGCAGGTTGCCTTCATCGCCGATCCGGAAGGGCATGTGGTTCAGCTGAGCCAGATGGGCGGCTGATAGCGGGAGCAGGCTCGTGACAGGCAAGCCCTGTCACGAACAGTGCGTTTGATTTGCCTTATACGCGGCACCGTCTTAAATGCACACGTAGGTGTAATATAGCGTCTTTTGCGGGCGCGCATGATTGCTGTTGAATAATAGCCGGGGGAGCGCAGTGCCGATGATTGAAGAAATTGCAGTCTCTCCCGGCATGCGATGCCGGATCGTCGCGGACCAGGGCATCGCGGTAACGGCGGGGCCGGGGACCGATACCCCCGAACTTCATCATTTGCACCAAGGCGCGCTGGTCGTCTGCGCGGAACTGGCAAGAAACGGTAAGGGACGGGATCGCGCCCGCATCGCAAGCCCCGACGGTTGGGTGGATGCCGACGCGCTTGGCCGTGCAGCGCCTTTCACCAAAATCGCGCTGGATTATGAAAGCTTTCTGGAGCGCCATCTGTGCGTCACCCCAGGGGATCATTATCGGCTGGAATTCCCGATCGATCTGGCAGGATTGCGGAAAGCTGGCCCCGCGTTTCTGACAGCGGCGTTCCAGGCTTCCGGCGTCCTTTCACGCGACAATTGCGTCACGGATATCGTCGCCCTCGATAAACTGGATATTCGTGGCGCGTCGGAAAACGGGCTGCTGACGCTGGCTTATGCACGAAACGAACCGGGCCTGCAGACCGAGTTGTTCGTGAAATTCCCCCCTGGCGACGCCCACCATAAATATGGATTGCTGCGGTTGTCGAACGGCGAAATTGAAATGGGACGCCTGTCCCGCGAACGGCAATTGCCGGTGACGACGACCCAATATTATTTCGGCGATTATAGTTCATATACCGGGAACTACATCCTCATAACTGAGAGGGTGCCCTTTGGCGTCGATCCTGTCGAACCGGCTTATCGCAAAGGTTACGACCATGAAGTGCCGAATGTGGAGGAACATTATGAAGTTCTGACGCGCAGCCTTGCCCGGTTGGTGGCAGCGCATAAGCGGGGCGATCTGGGGCATGATCTGGAAGAGATTTTTCCGTTCGGAAAAGCCGCGCCCGACTTCGCACCCATCAGCGATTCCGAACCGCGCCTTGACCGGCTTATCAACTTCATCGGCAGTGTGGCTCCCCAACTTTTTTCTTCGGAAGTGACCCAACCGGAATTTCTGAAAACCTGGCGCGAGGACGTGCTGTTCGGCCTGGAGCATAAGGACAAGCTGCTGGCTTATCTGCTGTCGAATGTCGACTATACCGGGCTTTGCCACATCAACCTGAATATAGACAATGCCTGGTTCTGGCGGGATGAAAAGGGACAGCTTCAGGCCGGAATTCTGGATTGGGGCGGTGCGGGCCAGGCGAGCATCGCGCAGGCACTGAGCGGTATGCTCATGATGCCGGAACCGCACAAGCATATCGCCCTGGTGAAGCGCGTGATCGATATTTTCATCGAAGAATGCGCCATCCAGGGTGGTCCGCAGATCGACAGGGACGAACTATATTTCCGATATAAGGCGTCGATCTATTCAACCGCTCTTTTCATGTTCGTCACCATTCTTTCGGATGCACTGGATTATTTCCCCGACGAATATTTCAGCGCCATGGAAAGCCGCATGGACCCCCGGTTGCTGGAAGGCGGATTTTACAGTGCGGTGGTCTGGATCGAGAACATGCTACAGGAATGGCTCGAAGAAGTGACACCCGGTGACGTGTGCCGCCAGATCGTCGCCCTGGACGGAGCCGCCTGGGGAAGGAGTGGACCGGCGGAACAAAGGCGCTGACCCAACCTGTCTCGCGCCGATAGCCGCGATAAACGGGCAGAGTGCAGACTATTTCCGCGTTTTCCGCGTCAGCAGACATCTCCTGATCAACAGCGCGCGCAGCGACTAAGAAATAAAACGCAATTGTTTACTTCGTCGCGCGCGTCGATATAAGAAGCGGCAGTTGATAGGAGATCATGTGCGCCACTCTATTCGCTTGATGACGCTAATGCTTTGCAGCGTCGCTGCCGCTGCGTCGGCCCATGCAGGTGAACTGCCGCGTCTTCGCACGGAAGATGGGCGGCACGCGTTGCTGGTGGATGGCAAGCCCTATCTGATGCTGGGCGCGCAGGTGCATAATTCGAGCAATTATCCCTCGGTACTGCCTCAGGTGTGGCCGGTGATGCAGGCGCTGAGCGCCAATACGATCGAAATTCCCGTCGCCTGGGAACAGTTTGAGCCTACCGAGGGCAGGTTCGACTATAGCTGGGTCGATACGCTGCTCGCCCAGGCGCGTAAAAATGACATGCGCGTTGTGCTGCTATGGTTCGGAAGCTGGAAAAACGGCGATTCAACCTACACGCCGGAATGGGTGAAAAGCGACACGAAGCGCTTCCCCCGTCTGCAGAAGCGGGACGGCCGCCCTACAACCACGCTTTCCCCACTTGGTGAGGCGACACTTGCTGCCGACCGAAAGGCCTTTGTCGCACTGATGCGGCATTTGCGCGAGGTCGATCGCGAGCACACCGTCATCATGGTCCAGGTTGAAAATGAGATCGGGAGCCACGGCGTTGCTCGCGATTATTCTCCAGCAGCCGATCGGCTTTTCGCCCAGCAGGTGCCCGAAGACATCCGCCGCGCATCAGGAAAGCAGGCGGGGACATGGGCGGAGGCGTTCGGCAAGGAAGCGGACCAGGCATTCGCCGCCTGGACCTATGCGCGGTTCGTGCAGGAAGTGGCTGTCGCTGGCAAGGCGGAGAAGAACTTGCCCCTGTACACCAACGCCGCGGTCTTCGACGCGACGGGCACTGCCATGGCCGCCCAGGTCGCGAGCGGCGGCCCCAATTGGAACGTGCTGCCAATCTGGAAGACGGCTGCGCCTGCGCTGGATCTTATCGGACCTGACCTCTATCTGCCGCTTGAAAAGACCTATCTGGGCCTGCTGGATCGCTATGCGCGGCCAGACAATGCGCTGTTTGTCCCCGAGACGAGCAACGCAATCTGGGCCGTTCGTTTCTTCTGGGCCGCGCTGGGGCGGGGGGCTATCGGCTGGGCGCCATTTGGAATGGATGCGACGAGCTACTCCAATTACCCGCTCGGCACGCGCAAGTTGGACGCTGCCACGATTGAAGCGTTCGCCGCCCCTTACCGCCTGTTCCGGCCTATCGCGAGCGACTGGGCTGCGATCGCCAGCGAGCACCCGACCTGGGGCACCGCCAAGAACAGCGCGGGTGAGGACTCGACCTCCATGGGCAGCTGGAAGATTTCCGTCACCTATGGACGCAACAATTTCGACATTCCCTGGCCGGGCATGGAACCGCCGCCATGGGCGAAGGAGCCTGTCGGTGGCGGTGTGGTCGCTCAGCTCGGCCCCAATGAATTTCTGGTTGCCGGGCAATATAGCCGCTTTCAATTCACGCCCGTCGATCCGGCCGTGAACGGGCAGATCATGAGTGCGGAGGAGGGGACCTTCATCGATGGCCGCTGGCAAGCAAGTCGCCGCTGGAATGGTGATCAAATCTCCTATGGCTTCAACTTCAACGAACAGCCTGCGCTGCTTCGCGTAAAGCTTTCAACCTACTAGATTTCTGGATTAGCCTTAGCGGTGCACGAGGCACGGCAGAATATAAACTGCCGTCAACAACAATGGACCGCCACCGGGAATGCGTCGGCGAAGCATCGCGCGAAAAGCCGGTTCCACTTTTGCGCGCGATGCTCTGTTCGGCGAGGCTCATCTCGGCAGCGCGCTTACACACACGCAATGTTCGAGCTGATTAGAAAAGACACTATCTCCGCTAGATAGAAATGACACCATTTATAGCAGCAGGGGCTGCGTGGAGCCATCGATACAGCGCAGCGCAGACCCTGCTGATGGCGTAACAGTGGT
>NZ_JBJDRM010000008.1:0-181351 GCF_044987515.1 Sphingobium sp. ZW T5_29 | reverse complement strand
CGGAGCCGCCGCCCACATGTCCCTTCATCATACTAACAATGTCAAAGAACCGACAACTTAAGAGGGACAGCCATTCTTCCTCGAAACTTGGTCCGAGGGAGGGGCGTCCCGTTTATGTTGGCGACCGATCGAAGCGAGAACCAGTGGCGCTCACCGCGTCGGTGGAGTGGCATCTAGGCGCGTCGACTGAGTCGGTCAACAGGAAAAAACACAGAGGAGACATTTCTTCTCCAACGGCCCCTCTAGCGCGCCAAAGCCACGGTTTCAGGCCAGTTCTTCCTCCGGCCACGTCTCTGTTCCGACCTGCGCCTGCGCCGACTGACTGTAACGCGCGCCTGAAACCGCGCCAGTTTTGAACAGACGATCGACGGCGCCCAGCTGGTCTGACGACAACTGGAGCGCAACCGCACCCAGATCCTCATCCAGATGCGCGATGCTGGTCGTCCCGGGAATCGGCACGATATGATCGCCCTTCGACAGCAGCCATGCGAGACACAATTGTGCCGCCGTGCATCCGGCTTCTTCCGCCAGACCGGCGAGGCGACCGTAGAGCGCCAGATTACGGGCGAGATGCGGAGATTGGAAACGCGGCATGTCAGCGCGCAGGTCGCCCGAGGGCACCCCCTCCCCGCTCACGCCGCCCGCCAGCAGCCCCCTGCCGAGCGGCGAGAAGGCGACAAAGCCAATGCCCAGTTCCGCGCAGGTATCGAGGACGGCTATTTCGGCATTACGCGTCCAGGGCGAATATTCGGTCTGCACCGCCGCGATGGGATGCACGCGATGAGCGGCGCGAACGGTACTGGCGGACATTTCAGACAGGCCGATCGCGCCGATCTTGCCCGCCTCTACCGCGCGAGCCAAAGCGCCGACCGATTCTTCGACCGGCACATGGGGGTCAAGCCTGTGCATATAATAGAGATCGATATGATCGGTTCGAAGCCGCCGGAGCGAGTCATCAACCGCGCATTCTATCGCCGCCGGTGATCCATCAAGGTTCCGCCTGCCATCGACCAGTCCGAGCACGCATTTACTGGCAAGAATGAATTCAGACCGGCGGGACATCAATGTCCTGCCCAGCAATTCCTCATTCGTGCCAGAACCATAGATAGACGCCGTATCAAAGAAGGTGACGCCCGCATCCAGCGCATGCAGCAACAGACGTTCGGCCTGCGCCGGATCAGGTCGGGGCAAATAGGCGTGCGACAGGTTCATGCACCCCAGACCGATAGCGGAAACGGTCAGGGGGCCGATTTTCCGGGTTGGCAAGACTGCATTCATGACGGCTCCTGATTTCAACGTGACAGCTGACGAGGGAAAAATGCGCAATTTCGTTCGAAAGTGCCCACGTCGGATGATTTATAGCGCGTGATTGCGAATTTGAAGTATTTCTGCGATAGCTTGGCGGGTCAAGCTTCAACTTCTCCATCGAGGTTCCGAATGAACGCAGTCGTAGATCAGATTGGCGACCTGGCGGAAGCGGGTGAGAAGATGGTGGAACGCCTGCGTCGCAAGGCATTTCTGCCGGATAGCCGCAAGGAGCTTAACGTCCGTTTCGGCATAGCGGAAGCGGCGCAATTGCTGGGCTGCTCAACGAATCGTATTCGCATGGCGGAGGATGACGGGCGGCTGCCCCCTGCCCCGCCCACCGGCAATGGCCGCAGGCCCGGCTATACAGTCGAGGAGCTGTTGAACATGCGGCAGGTTCTGGGGGCCAGCCCCGAACGCGCGCCGCTGGATGTGCCTGCCATTATCGCTGTGCAAAATTTCAAGGGCGGCGTGGGCAAATCGACCGTAACCACCCATCTGGCGCATTATTTCGGCGTACAAGGCTATCGCGTGTTGGTGGTCGATTGCGACAGTCAGGCGACGACGACAACCCTGTTCGGTTTCAACCCGCATTTCAATATCCAGCGCGAAGAAACGCTCTATCCCTATCTGTCGATCGATCCAACCCAGGTCGATCTTCTCTATGCGGTGAAACATACCGCTTGGCCCAATGTCGATCTAATCCCTTCCAACCTGGAACTGTTCGACGTCGAATATGAGCTGGCGGCGGCGGGTAGCGACGGCGGCTCTGTCCTGGCAGCGCGGTTCCGCAAGCTGAAACAGGGCCTGGCGGATCTGGCCCGCGACTATGACGTGGTGCTGCTCGACCCGCCACCAGCGTTGGGCACGATCAGCCTTGCGGTGATGCAGGCGGCCAACGCGCTGTTGGTGCCGCTGGCGGCGACGACGCCCGACTTTTGTTCGACCGTCCAGTTTCTGTCGATGATGGATCAGGTGATCAACCAGTTGCAGGGTGCTGGCATAGAGGTCGATTACCAATTCGTCAGGCTGCTCTGTTCGAAATTCGACAGCAATGACCCAAGCCATTCGATGGTCCGAGCCATCATGGAACAGAGCTTCGGCCCTGCCCTCCTGCCCATACCCATCCTGGACAGCGCGGAAATCAGCCATGCGGCGCTGCGCATGATGACGGTTTATGAGCTGGAAAAGCCGATCGGTACGCCCCGCACGCACAAGCGATGCCGCGCCAATCTGGACGAAGCCATGGGCCAGATTGAATCCCTGGTTCGCCAGGGCTGGGGTCGCGTCGCGCCTGCCAGAGAAGAGGATATCGTCAATGCGGCCTGACCTCACCGTCACGCAGAGGCAACGGGTCGAGCAGGCGAGCTGCAAATCAGCGCTGTCCTACATTGATATGTTCGCCTTATGTTCCGCGCGAATCGGAGGAGGGGCCCATGGCGCGTAAGCAATCGGATTATCTGGCGGCGCTTCTGTCCGATGAGGCAGAGGCCCCTTCCCACGCCTCGACGCCACCGGCTGTCGCGGAGATTGAGCCATCCCCCTCCCCTGCCCCGCCCCGCCCACCTGAACGCAGCCGTGGCGCGACCCTGATCGGGCGTGAATCGGCGCTTGCCCGGCTTGCATCGGGCGAAGTCCGGCAGGTCACGCAATTGCTGCTCGACCCCGCACGCGTACGGATATGGCGCGGCAATGCGCGGCTTTACGACCATCTCAACGGCGACAATTGCCGGGAATTGATAGATTCGATCATTGCCGAGGGCGGTCAGAAGGTGCCCGCCGTCGTGCGCCGGGTCGAAGGCGATCCCGATCATGACTATGAGGTGATTGCCGGCACGCGGCGGCATTTCTCCATTAGCTGGCTTCGCGCGCACAGCTATCCCGACATGATGTTCGTGGCGCAGGTCGCCCAGCTCGACGACGAGGCGGCTTTCCGTTTGGCCGATCTGGAAAACCGGGCCCGCAAGGACGTCACCGACCTGGAACGCGCGCGCAACTATGCCGAAGCGCTAGGCGCCCATTATGGTAGCCACCTGACCCGCATGGCCGAACGGCTGAAGCTGTCCAAGGGCTGGCTGAGCAAGATGATCAAGGTCGCGGGTATCCCCGACGCTGTCATCGCCGCGTTCGCATCGCCGGGCGATGTCCAGTTGAAGCCTGCTTATGCGCTCGCCCAGGCGCTGGACGATCGCGTCGCCGCACAGGTGATCGCGGCAGAGGCCAGTCGACTGGCAACGACACAACAGGAACGGCGTAATGTGGGCGAACCACCCCTGCCCGCTGCCGAGGTTCTGCGGCTATTAATGGATGCTCCTCGCGTCGCGCAGTCAGAGCCCAAGGCAGACCCATTTGTGTGGATGACGCGCTATGGTCGCCCTGCCCTGACGGTGCAGTCGGCGAACCGACAGGGGGTGACCATCCGCCTACACTCCGGTTCTGGCGCTGATGCAGACATGCTGGCGACGGCGTTGCGGGACGCGCTTGAACATCTGGAGCGGCAAGGGATGGGCCTACAGAAATGATGGCGTCGGGGGGCGAGCATATGTGCGTGGATTTGGAGAATTCTCCTCGCGCTGAAAGCTGTTTCCCCGGGGAAACGGTGCCGCACCAGCTTCGCCTCGCCCCGACCAGCCATGTTTCCCCAGGGAAACGAAGTGCCGCTTTCCCCCTTCCCGGCATCCATCTCCGCATCAGGAACCAGCCATGATCCGCGCCGCCAAAGCCGACGCCACCGATCAATTCGAACTGTTCCTGCCCTATATTGCGGACATGCCCCTGCGCGACCAGCGCGAGATGATGGAGCGGCCCTTCTTCAGCCTGGCCAAATCGAAGCGCGTCAAGCCGATCGACTATACTTCGCCCGACGGCAAAGCATGGGTCCACGTCTCCGCTAACCCCGACTATGGTATGGCGACAATCTGGGACGCCGACATTTTGATCTACTGCGCGTCAGTGCTCGCCGACATGGCACGGCGCGGCGCGAACGATATTCCGCGCAAGCTACATCTGATGCCCTATGATCTGCTCCGGGCCATTCACCGTCCGACGACCGGGCGCGCTTATGAACTGCTCGGTCAGTCGCTGGACCGGCTCGTATCCACCACGATCAAGACCAACATTCGGGCGGAAAATCGCCGCGAGGCCACATTCAGTTGGCTCGATGGCTGGACCCAGCTGGTGGATGAACGGACCGAACGTTCGCGCGGGATGACAATCGAGCTTTCAAACTGGTTCTACGAAGGCGTGCTGATGCAAGGCGGCGTGTTGTCGATCGACAGGGCTTATTTCGATCTAACCGGTGGGCGGGAACGCTGGCTTTACAAGGTAGCGCGCAAACATGCGGGCGGGGCAGGGGAGGGCGGATTTGCCATTTCCATGCCGACCCTGTTCGAAAAATCCGGTGCGGAAGGGGCCTATCGCCGCTTCAAGTTCGAGATCGCCAAGATTGCCGAACGCGACCCCCTGCCGGGCTATTCATTGCAGATGGAGCATGCGGACGGCAAGCGGGAGCCGTCCGTGCGCATGCGTCGGCGCACGGCTGACATGGACAGGTCCGGCCAGTTCGCCCGCCAGGGGATAGGAACAGGCAAGCGCCTTCCCGCCAAGGGCGCGCCTGAAGCATCGGAACCGCTTTTTGACGCCAGCGACGTCATCCGCAGCACCGTAGTTTGTATGTCTGCGCGTGCCAGCGCCGGTGAGATTACTGATGCGACCCTGGCCACCTTGCGATCCAACTATCCCGGCTGGGATTATCAATCGCTGCACCAGGAGTTTCGAGACTGGCTTGCCGCAGACTCGGCGCGCACGCCAGTCAACTACCAAAAAGCATTCATTGGCTTTGTCCGTCGTTTTCACGAAAAGAACCGCCACCAGCTTTGATCGCCCGCCTTTTACAATAAGAGCTGGGACTGCAAGGATTCCTGATCACAGCGGTGCAGGGACAACTCGAAACTTCCAGAATCATATGCGCTTTTCCGCACGCACCCTGCCGTTCCCGGTCCGCCCCGTCTTCCACCTTGGGCAAAGCGTTCCCGAAGTGTCGGGTTATCGGAATGACCAGCCGTGCCTTTCCAGGGACCGCGTCAGGCGCGCCAAACTGTCCACAGCTTTTGAACCTACTTTTTGAGCGCCTCGGTCGAACTGATTCAAACTGTCCCGTGTTAACCCCTCGACAGGATCAGCTTCGACACAATGGGAACGGTCAACGTGCTATCAGGAACGACCAGCCGACCTTTCAGGAACGCTCGGTTCGACATTACAGGAACGAATGTTCGACATTATGGGAACAGCGTCATGCGCCCGACTCGCGACATTCCGGCCTATTTCGACCCTTTGCCCAGCGCTTAACTCTCTAACTTTCCTTATAAACTTTATAACGTAGGCGATATTGTTTTTGGAATGGAAAAGGATGATTGCTGGAGGCTGTCTCGGACCTTCATTCAGCCGGTTCCAGTGGCGGCAGCGGATATCTGCGCCATCAATTTCGTCGCCCCCTGATGCGATATACCCAGTAAACGCGCCACTGCAGTACGGCTCAACCCTGGATAGGCAAGTTCCAACCGCATCAGTAGAGGCGCCTTGCTACGCCTGGTCACCGCCAGATCTGACGGCATATGGTTGAGGCGTCTTTCTATCCGGTCGAGTTCGCGCAATCCCTCTAACGCCTGCCGTCCGATCATAGCCGTTAACTGTTCAACCAGGCGGTCCCTATTTTCTGGCAGAAATCGCCCCAGATCCACGAACGAGGGGAGGGTGCGCAAAGCAAGGCCACAACTTCGAAGCGCAGAGGGCAGATGGCAAGCTATTACCCAGTCCAGATCGGAACGACGGGGGTCGATCCGCAACTGCCTGCCGTCAATGGTGGTCAATAGCTGAGCCGCCGTTACAGGCGCTTCCAGTTGTCCCCTCGCTACAATCAGGCGGTCGGCGACCGCTTCTAGCGTCGGGGCAGGGTAGGGGGCCTCCAGAGCCTCCTGGATGGCTCGCCAAGCGGGGCCAAAGCGCACTAGATCCTCCGGTGCCCACAACTCTGCCTCCTTGCGATCGTCCAGCAGGGTCCGGGATATGTTCAGCGTAGCCCGCGCGACGGGATCATGTTCCCTCTCCGCGGCGGACAAGGCGAAATGCAGGAGGGCTGCGATGGAAAGAGGATCGTTCAAACCTTCGCTGTAACGGGGAGGGAGGCGTCGACCGCAAATCCAGTCTTCCAACTCTGTGACCCCGACCGGAATGCCCGCCGAAGTTGCCAGCAGCGACGCGCCCTTTAGCCGGGCCCGCGCCAACCAGATGTCGGTAGCAGGACTGTTGATCAGCCGCCCATCGAGCCGTCCAAGCATCAGCAGCGCCTTGCCGCTATCATTTGAAAAATCACGCATTTGCAAGGGTTAGCGCAATATCCATGTAACCAAAACACTAAGTTGGTTACATCAGCTTCTATTTTGTAGTGGACGGGGAAGCGAGGTATGTCGCTGTCTCAGACAAGATGATGCCGGGCGAACCGCTGCTGTGCAAGCGCATTTTTCTTACATCCGCGAGACCCAACGGTCTGACGAGGTTTGAGCATTTTCCAGTTAGACGGCGTGGTCCATCTAATTGGAACGGATCATGGTCCGTGCTGCGCCCCCACCCGTTGCCGACTGCCGAAAAAACAAAGGGCCGCTGCATCTGCACGCAGCGGCCCTGAAAACAGTCACATTGTATGAAAGAGACTTAGCCCTTGCCGCCATCCGGCGCGGAGCCGGGCGCGGCCTTTGCCTTGGCACGGCGCGGTTGTACTGATTTCGCCGTTTCCGACTTGGACGGTCCCGGCTTAGCCGATGCCGCTTTGCCTTCAGGCTTTGCAGCTGGCTTGGCGGCCTTTTTCGCGGGTGATTTGGCCGGGGTTGCGGCAGTTGCCGCTGGAGGGGCAGCTACCGCAGTTGCAACGGGAGCCTTCGCGGCCGCCGCCTTTGTCGTGGGCTTGCGACCCAGGCCCAGCTTGGTCGCGACCGCGCGGCGGGCTTCGGAATAGCTCGGCGCAACGAGCGGATAGGATTTGGGCAGATTATAGCGTTCACGATATTGATCGGGCGACAGTCCGTGAGTTGCAAGATGCCGCTTAAGCGTCTTGTACGGCTTCCCGTCGATCATGCTCAGAATATGGTCGGGCGACGACAGGCTCTTGCGGGCCGAAACTGCCGGTGTGTAAGTCACCGCCTGGGCCTCTGCAGGATTGGCCTGCAGCGTTTCAGTCAAGGCTGCGCGGGTTGAGCGGATCAGATCGGCCAAGCCCTCGCTAGGTATGGAATTGTTGGACACAAATGCGCTCAGCAGTTCGACAGTGAGCGTAGTGATATCAGGCGACATGTTCTCAGACATTGGCACGCTTCCCCCAGGAAAAGAATGATGCGCCTGCCTTTTGCGCTGTTTGTTCGAAAATGTAAATCTATCTCCCGATATGAATGACCGCAGTCTGTCCTGTTGATGGACATCATGATTATTCTTCAGACTATTTACTATGAATGTCCTGATGTTCTGACTGAACCTTCCCTCATCGCTCTCAACTTCGGCGGCGGGACTGGCGGAACAGGGGTTTGGCGTTCGAACCGAGCGCTGCCGGAACGCAACCTTATGCCAGCACAAAAAAAGGCCGATCTTTCGACCGGCCTAATGAGTTTTAGGAGAGGATGCCTGAAAGGCAGGGCGCATATCGCTCGCCAGCCTTCCTCCCGCAATTGTTGAATGTGACTTCTGGATTGCGTCACGCGCAACCGTCGCAAGGCGGTTGCGCGTGCATGCCCGGATCAGCCGTTCAGCTGGTCCTTGACCGCCTTGGCAGGCGTGAAGGTCAGCTTCTTCGAAGCGGCAATCTGGATGGTCGCGCCGGTCGACGGGTTGCGGCCTTCGCGTGCCGGCTGGTCCTTGACCTTGAACTTCCCAAATCCGTTCAGCGAAACTTCCTGACCCTTGGCGGCAGCGCCGGCGATCGCGGAAAATACGCCATCGACATATTTGCGCGCGTCAGCCTTGGTCAGGCCATGCTCGGCAGCAATGGTTTCGGCGAGTTCGGTGTTGTTCATTGATGATCTCCCTTTCATGGACGACGCGTCATACCCTGTCTTAGCGCGCTCAACCAGCCCGCTTTTCAGCCTTTTCAATCGCGGCGACCTATCGGAAGAGGCGCGTCGCGGCATTTCTGTATCGCGACCGGCGCCATTGGCCAAGCCCGCTATGCTGGGCCAGCATCGCGAGAACCCACGCCACTGCCGCACGGATATGTCCCGAGCGCCGCAACTGCCTGCGAAAATGCCGCCAATCTCTAATCCATTTGTATGGTGCGGGGGGTCATTTCAGCCGACATGATCGATGGCATCACCACGAATCAGGAGAGTGAGGTGTCGAACCATCGGAACCGCAACGGCCAGGACGGCGAGGGGCTGCATTTCGCTGTCATCGGAGCGGGCATGGCAGGCCTGTTGGCGGCCATCCGCCTGCATCAGGCGGGCGAGCATTTCACCGTCTATGAAAAGGCGGACCGGGTCGGCGGGACCTGGAGGGAAAACCGCTATCCAGGCCTGACCTGCGACGTCCCGGCCCATGCCTATACCTATAGTTTCGAACCCTATGCCGAATGGCAGGCCTATTATGCCAAGGGTTCGGAAATTCAGACCTATTTCGAACGTACCGCTGAAAAATATGGAGTGATGCCGCACATCCGTTTTGGGGCAGAGGTCACTGCCTGTATATGGGATGAGGTCGAGAATATCTGGCGCCTTGGGCTGTCGACCGGGGAAACGGCGGTGGCCGATATCGTCATCGCCGCGTCCGGCGTGCTGCATCACCCACGAATGCCCGATATCGAAGGGCTGGACAGCTTTGCCGGGACGGCGCTCCATAGCGCGCGCTGGCGGGACGACGCGCCGGTCGATGGCGCGCGTGTGGGCATCATCGGCAATGGGTCGACCGGGGTGCAGATTGTCACTGCGCTTCAGTCCCGCGCGGCCAGTCTGGTGCATTTTCAGCGGTCGCCCCAATGGATCATGCCCGTCCCCTATTTCCAGTATAGCGATGAAGAGCGCGAAGCGTTTCGCCGCGAGCCGGCGCTGATCGACGCGATCCGCAACGACAAGGATTATTGGGACGCCATCTATCGCTTCACCCATGCGATCACTGACACGCATGGGCCGGAAATCGCCATGATCGAACAGCTGTGCCTGGATAATCTGGAAAATAGCGTCAGCGACGCGGCATTGCGGGAAAAGCTTCGCCCCGACTATCGCGCGGCGTGCAAGCGGCTGATCTATAGCTGGAGCTATTATGACGCCGTCCAGCAACCCAATGTGGAGGTAGAACGCGAAGCCATTGCCCGCGTCGAACCCGATGGCGTGCGGATGGCGGACGGCAGGCTCCATCCGCTAGACACGCTGGTGCTGGCGACCGGGTTCCATGCCGACCGCTTCATCCGCCCGACCACCGTGATGGGCCGGGATGGGCTGTCACTGGACGATGTCTGGTCGGTGCGGCCGACGGCTTATTATGCGGTGGCAATCCCCGGCTTCCCCAATTTCTTCATGCTCAACGGACCCACCGGCCCGGTCGGCAACTTCTCGCTGATCGACATCGCTGAAAGGCAATGGAATTATATCGGCCATCTGCTCGAACCGCTGCGGCGGGGTGAGGCGGCAAGCATTGAACCCAGTGCACAGGCCCATGCCGATTATGAGGAAAGGCGCATCGCCGCCGCGCGATCGACCATCTTCGGTTCGGGTTGCAGCAGCTGGTATCTCGACGCGACGGGCGTGCCGTCGAGTTGGCCGTGGAGCTATGAGGCGTTTGCCGATGCCATGTCCTCCCCCAACATGACGGATTATATTTTGCACGCAGGACAGGACAGTGCCGTCGCGGCAGGCTAAACGTGCGCAAGTTTTCAAGCCGATATTCGTGCAGAAGGAGAAGGCAATGATCGACTACGGTCTACAGGGGAAAGTGGCGTTGGTGACTGGAGCGGCCGGAGGCATTGGCCGCGCCACCGCGCTTGGGTTCGCGCAATCGGGCGCATCCGTGCTGGTCAGCGATGTCAATGAAGCGGGTGGCCGTGAAACTGTCGGCCTGATCGAACAACAGGGGGGCAAGGCGGCCTTTCAACGATGCGATGTCAGCGATGGCGAGCAGGTCAAGGAAATGGTCTCCGCCGCGGTTGAATTATTTGGCCGCCTTGACTGTGCGTTCAACAATGCGGGCATCAACATCATCACCGCCGATGAATATGAAGACGATGTGTGGCAACGTTCGCTGGGCATCAACCTTAGCGGCGTGATGATGTGCATGCGGGAAGAAGCTAGGGTCATGGTGGAACAGGGGGGTGGCGCTATCGTCAACACCGCTTCCATCAATGGATTGGTCGGCAATCCCGGCCAGCCCGCCTATGTCGCCACCAAACATGGCGTGGTCGGCCTGACCCGGCACGGCGCGCTGAAATGGGCCAAGCAGGGGATTCGCGTCAACGCCGTGTGTCCGGGCGTTATCGAGACCCCCATGACGGCGCCGCTGCTGGCGGACGACGGCACGCGGGCATTGCTCGATTCCATGACGCCGATGGGTCGGCTTGGCCAGGCGGAAGAAATTGCGCAGGCAGTGCTGTGGCTCTGTTCGGATGCGTCCAGTTTCGTGACGGGGCATCCGTTGGTCATCGATGGCGGGGCGACCGCCTTCTGACCATGTTCGAACGTCGGCGGTGGGGCGGGCATCGGCCTTTCCCACCGCCGTTCTCTTGATCGATCGCTTTGCTCTTTATCTTTGTTGTCGCATCGCTTTTCGCGGAAAACCGGTTCCCACTTTTCCGCGCTATACTCTATTCGGCGGCGTTCAGCATTGGGACGCCATATTGCGGGTCGTCTTCATTGCAGAGCCTGTTGGTGTCCAGCCACAACCCTTCTTCGACCGGCGTGATGTTCAATTCCTTGCGGATGTCGCTGATCTGCCAGTCCACATAAGCGCGCCAGTCCACCAGCATCAGTGGATATTTCCAGTTCCGTCCTTGCTCTGCCCCGCGATATTCCGCCTCCAGGTTGAGGACCATCGCTTCGGGATAGTGCAACCCGTCCTTCATGATCGTCTTTGCCTTCAGATAGGTCGCGATGCGGGAGAAGAAGGCGGACAGTTCCGGGTGGAAATAGCGGGCCTTGGCGTGCATGTTCGCAGTCAGCAAAGCCACTTCGCCGCCGTGATTGGGGCCAAACCCCGTCACCATATGTTCGATGTCGTGCGTCAGTGCGGTCTGGCGCAGGTAGAATGTAAAGTCATTCACGACCTGCACTTCCTGAAAGAACAAGTCGAGTTGATAGCCTGAATTCACCATGAAATCACGGATCGCCGCGCCCAGCGTGCCTGCCTTGCAGTCGGCAAGTTCGGCAATGGTGAAATCGGCCAGATGCCTGTCCGCCAGCCATCGGGCGAACTGAGGCAGTCGCGCCTTTTCCATTTCGAACAGTTCGATGATGCGCGGCATATCTTCCAACTCGTGCAAGATCGCCGCGACCTCTGGAATATAGGCGGTGTTGGGCATGTCCGGGCCGTTTCGCCGCAACATTTCTTGGGCGATCAGGGCGCGCAGCGGGCCGTGGTTCAGGTAACGGGACGAACTGACCAGCACGCTGCTGTCGGTCGTCACGGTCTTTATGCCGCCGTTGAAATATGCGCGGTCGGCGTCGCCGATCTTGGCTTCGTTCATGTCATGCATCCTTTCTGTCCGGGCGCGCCGCATATGTCATTCAGCGGCGATGGCGAGGTCAGGCGACCCGATCGCGGGCGACAGGAACGTGCCGGGCTTCGCGCCGGTATAGGCTCCGTCCTCGAACGTGGGCACGCCGTTCACCAGTGTCAGTCGAACCGGCATCGGCTTGCGAGTGAAACGCCAGGTCGTGCCGCCGCGTCCGTCAGGCACGTCGAACACCTTTTCCATGGCCTGCCGCTTAACCTCGTCCAGGTTGAAAACGGCAATGTCCGCCTGCTTGCCCGTTGCGATAACGCCGCGATCGGCCAGGTTGAAATGGCCCGCCAGCTTGCCGGTCATGACGTGCACCGCTTCTTCGATGCTCAGCTTCTTTTCGTCGCGGACATATTGGGTCAGCAACAGCGCATTCTCGCCGCCGCCGCACAGCATCTGCAGGTGCGCGCCCGCGTCCGAAATATTGCCGACCGTCTTGGGGTCGCGCATCAGTTCGATGGTCAATTCCTCATCCTTGGGGAACGGGGCCATGTGCACGGTCGAGCGGGTGCCGTTCTTCAATATCCATTCGGCCATCGCGTCCGACCGGTGCAGGCTCAGCGAATCGGCATATTCCTTCAACGTGATGTTCAGCGGACCGGCGCCATTTTCGCTGTCGAACAGGTACAGGTCCTGCGGGTTTTTCAGCGGCGAGTGCGGCCAGGCATTATTGTCCCAGCTTTCGCGGGCACGGGCGCGCCAATCAGGGTCAGCCAGCAACCGCGCCTTTTCGGCATGGTCGTCGGCCAGCACCACTTCATGCCAGACATAGTCATTGGACTGGGCGAAGATCAGCGACTTGACCAGGCTTAGCGTCGATGTCGGCGACACATGGGCAAAGCCGGGCCAGACATCGACATTGGCTTCCCGCATCTGGCGCAGGCTTTCCTGCATTGCGGGCAGGATGCCTTTCTGGAAATCCAGCGTCGGCACGCCGCCTGCAATCTGGACCCGGATCTTGCGGCCCGACAGCAGTCTGGACAGCCGTTCCAGATTGGCGGGGGCGGTCATCCGCATGAATGTGTCGACGATCACCTGGTAACAACAGTTGGGGTAACGCTCCATGACGTCGAATAAAGCGGAAAATTCGGCGTCATTGGCCATCAGGCTGGGCACGGGCCGGTCCTGCCCGTCATGGTCGTGCATATTGTCCGACATGCCCAGCGCGCCCGCCGCCAGTGCATCGTCGAGCAATTCGCACATACGATCGATTTCTTCAGGCGTGGCTTCCCGGTCCCATGCTTCCACGCCCATCGCCGCCAATCGGATAGCGATGTGGCCGGTATAGGCCGCATAATTCAGTGGCACCTTCACATTGCGTTCGACCGACGCGCGATATTCCGACCATGTGTTCCAATCCCAGGGCAGGTTCTGCATGAACGGCCCTTCGGGAATATCCTCGAAGAATGAGAAAATGCCGATCATTTCGCGCTGGGCGGGCATATATTTGTGGAGCGGCGCGGGGGAAAATCCGCAATTGCCCAGGATCATCGTGGTCGCGCCATAGCCGGGCAGGGGATCAAGGTCGGGCTGCCACCACATGGTGCCGTCATAATGGGTGTGGCTTTCGATGAAGCCGGGCGTCACATAGCAGCCCGCCGCGTCGAACAGCCGTTCGCCCTGCGGTTCAAGGTCCGGCCCGACCTCCGCGATCTTGCCACCGCGCACGCGCACGTCCGCCCGGAATGCGGGCGCGCCGGTGCCGTCGACGACCGTGCCGTTCCTGATCAGAATATCGTTCATCGCTCTCCGTCTCCTACGATCCTCTCCCCGCCGCTGGTTTGTGGCGAGGGGGGCTTTTGCGCAGAGCATGCTACGCCCCTGGCCGGTGATGCCGAAGGCCGGGCTTGTAAAAAGGATCGTAATTTGCGCATCATCGGATCATCATGCGATCCGATTCCACAAGCGCCGCGATGCTGAGCGTCCTGCGCCGCCACCTGCGCAGCGAAGGGTGGACGGCGGTGCGGCTGGCGCGTGAGCTGGGCGTGGGTGAAGCGACGGTCAAGCGGTGGCTGGCGGGCAGGTCGCTGTCGATTGACCGGCTGGAGCGGCTGGCCGGGCTGTGCGGCACCACCATCATGGAACTGGCGCATGAAGCGGAACAGGCGCGGTCGGGCCTGGCGCGCGAACTGACGCTGGCGCAGGAGCGGGCGCTGTCGGCGGACGCGTTTCTGTCGCTGCTGTTCATGGCGTTGATGGCGGGGGCAACGC
Source organism: Sphingobium sp. ZW T5_29 (assembly GCF_044987515.1). Taxonomy (NCBI): domain Bacteria; kingdom Pseudomonadati; phylum Pseudomonadota; class Alphaproteobacteria; order Sphingomonadales; family Sphingobiaceae; genus Sphingobium; species Sphingobium sp. ZW T5_29. The sequence goes on along the minus strand of NZ_JBJDRM010000008.1, from coordinate 167,091 downwards.
CGCGCGAATTGTCGCAGGATTTCGAACTGGCGCCCGCGACCCTGGACATCGCACTGGCCAAGCTGGAACGGCTGGCGTTGATCGACCGTATCCGCGATGACAAGGTGCGCCCGCTGGTCGACCGCGCGCTCGTATTTCGAAAGCTGCCCATGCGGGGCCTGTTCGAAAAGCATATGAAGCAACAATTCCTGGCTATGGACTTTGCCGCGCCCGATGCGGTCTATGCGTCCGAACTGCTCAAACTGTCCAATGCAGGCATCGCCCAACTGGCCGAGATGATGGAACGGTTCCGCCGCGACGCCCATGCGCTGGCCGAACGGGATCGCGAAAACAGCCTGCTCCAGCGCCAATGGATTGCGATGCTGTGCGCCATCCGGCCATTCCGCACGACCGGCCTGCAGGACGATCAGGGCGAAGCGTTCCGGCCCGCCTAATCCAATTGGAGGATGGCGGCCGCCCGGCTTCGCGCATAGCGTCGCCCCAGAAAATAGGGAGAGGATGGGCTGATGAGCGGCAAGGACTTCGCCGGGAAAGTCGCGATTGTCACGGGCGGTGGGTCAGGCATTGGCCGGGCCGCGAGCAGGCGGCTGGCCGCACAAGGTGCGCAGCTGGTGGTCGCTGACATCGCGATCGACCAGGCGCGGCGAACCGTCCAACTGATCGAAGATGCGGGTGGAGAAGCCATTGCCGTGCGGGCCGACATCTCCAGTGAAGATGATAATCGCGCCATGTTCGACGTCGCGGCGGATCGTTTCGGCGGGATCGACCATGCCTTCCTGAATGCGGGCATCCTTCAGCCTTATATCCCGTTTGAACAGGTGGGGCTGGACCTGTTCGACCAGTTGATCGGGGTCAATCTGCGCGGCACCTTCATGGGCGTGCAGCAGGCGCTAGCCCGGTTGCGGCCAAGGGGCAGTTGTGTCGTTACCGCATCGCTCGCCGCACAGGTCGGTTTTGCGGAAGCCGCCGCCTATTCCATTTCAAAACATGGGCTGATCGGCCTCGTCCGTTCCGCCGCCGGGCCTTTCGCCGGGCGCGGCCTGCGCATCAACGCCATATGTCCGGGCATGGTGCTATCGGGCATGACTGGTGGCGCGGGGCTGGAGACGCTTGCGGACCCCATGGATCTGCCTGACCCATCCTATCGCGGCGGTCTGGAGGCGCAGCATGTCGCGGAAGCGGCGCTGTTCCTGCTGGGCCGGGGCGCGGCGGGGATCAATGGGCAGGCGCAGAATATCGACGCCGCATTTCTGGCAGCCTTTCCACCGCTTTCGGAATTACAATGATGTGGGCGGTCAGCCCTGACCGGCGTCGGCCTGAACATCCGGGTGGGCGGCCTTGAACGCAGAGAGTTGCCCTGCCGCTTCACCCGCCGCAACGATGCGGGGAAAGGGCGAAAGGTCCAGCTTGAAACGTTGCGCATTATAGAGCTGCGGCACGATGTAGCAGTCCGCCATGGTCGGCGCGTCGCCAAAAGCGAAGGCCCCACCATGTTGCGCGATCATCTTTTCCAGCGCGGTGAAACCCTCGCCAATCCAGTGATGGACCCAATGCTGCACCTGATCCTTGCTCGCCTGGAACCGGGTTCGCAGGTCATTGAGCACCCGTAGATTGTTCAGCGGATGCACGTCGCACGCGATCAGCGCCGCCATCGCCCGGACTATGGCCATATCCTCGGCGCTGCCCGGCAGCAGGGCGGGCAGGGGCCATTTCGCTTCGATCCATTCCAATATGGCAGGGCTTTCGATCAGGACGGTGTTTCCCTGTTGCAGGGCGGGGACCAGCCCATGGGGCGCGATGGCCAGATAATCGGGCGATCGCTGCTCCCCCGCGCGCAGATCATGGCTGACCTGATCATAGGCCACGCCCTTCAGGTTCAACGCTATCCGCACCCGATAGGCGGCGGATGATCGCCAATAGCCGTGCAGGACCAGCTTGCTCATTTCGCCTCCATCACCACGGCCCGGCATTCGCCCAGTCCGATAGGCACGAAGCCTTCAGCCTGCGCGGTGGCGCGCAACACTATCTCATCGCCATCCTCGATGAACCCACGCGTCTCCCCGGACGGCAGGTGGATCGGCTCCTTGCCGCCGACGGTCAGTTCCACCATGCTGCCAAGACCATCGCGGGTCGGTGCGGAAATCGTGCCCGTGCCCAGCAGGTCGCCGGGATTTAGGTTGCAACCATTGGACGCGTGATGGGCCACCATTTGTTGCACGGTCCAATAAAGGTTGGCGGCAGGACCCTGGCACAGGCGCATCGGCGCTAGGCCCTGATCTCGCATCGCTCGCGTCAGCAACAGCGCCTCCAACGTGATCGCCAATGCGCCATGTCGCTGGTCGTCGGCGTCCAGCAGATAAGATAGCGGCTCAGGATCGCCTTCGGGACGAAGTGGCTGGGCGATGCGGAAAGGGGCCATCGCTTCCGCCGTGACGATCCAAGGAGAGATGGTCGATTGAAAACTCTTGGCCAGGAACGGCCCCAGCGGTTGATATTCCCAGGCTTGAAAATCGCGCGCGGACCAATCGTTGAGCAGGCAGAAGCCTGCAACATGGTCCCCCGCCTGCGCGATCGGGATGGGCGTTCCCAGTTCGTTGCCCGCGCCGATCCACACTCCCAGTTCCAACTCATAATCCAGCCGCTCAGTCGGTCCAAACGTCGGGGCGTCGGCCTCCGGCGGCTTGCGCTGCCCCATCGGCCGCCGCACCGGTACGCCCGACGCCCTGATGGACGATGCGCGACCATGATAGGCGATGGGCACATATTTATAATTGGGCAGCAGCGGATTGTCGGGCCGGAACTGCCTGCCGACATTGTTCGCGTGGTGAATGCCGGCGTAAAAATCGGTGTAGTCGCCAATGGTAGCGGGAACATGCATCACGCAATCGGCCGCTCGCACCAGCTTGTCAGACAAGGCGGGACGATGCGCCGGGTCGGACAACAGCGCGCTTATGTGATGGCGAAGGACACGGCGTTGTCCGCCCGGCAATGATAGCAATTGATTAAGCGTTGTTTCCTGCAGGCTGCCGCTGACCGCCGGGTCCACCATGCCGACGCGTGCGCAGGCGCGCAGGTCCAGGATCATGTCGCCGATCGCTACGCCGATCCGGGGCTCTAATCCCAATGGCGCGAACAGGCCAAAGGGCAGGTTTTGCACCGGAAAATCGCAATGCCCCTGCGCGCTGTCTACCCAGCTGGTCCGTTCGGGATCGTGGGTGTCGTCGGTCGTCCACCAGTTCACCGGGCCGCGCCTCCGCCGTCCGACGGCAGGCGCGCCTTGGCAAAGCCGCGCCAGCAATCATCATAATCGGGTTGCAACAGGGGCGTTCCCATCGCCCATGCCGTCGGCCTGAATGGATAACGGCTTTCGAACATGAACGCCATTGTCCCATCGATCCGGCTGGGGGCCAGCGCCGCCGTCACCGCCTTGCCATGGCTTTCCACATCGGGGCCGTGCGCGGACATGATATTGTGCAGACTGGCACCGCCGGGATTAAAGCCGCCGCCCGACTTTGCCTCATACTCCCCTTCGATCAGCCCCATGAATTCGCTCATGACGTTGCGGTGAAACCAGGGCGGCCGGAACGTATCTTCCGCCACCAACCAGCGCGGGGGAAATATCACGAAGTCGATATTGGCCACGCCTGCGATGTCGCTAGGCGATGTCAGCACGGTGAAGATGGACGGGTCGGGATGGTCGTAGCTGACGCTGTTCATCGTGTTGAACCGTGTCAGGTCATAACGATATGGTGCGGCATTGCCGTGCCAGGCGACGACATCGAACGGGCTATGGGGCAGGGTGGTAGTCCAGAGGGCGCCCAGATATTTCTGCACGATCTCGCATGGCCGGTCGATATCTTCGAACGCGGCGGCGGGCGCTTCGAAATCACGCGGATTGGCCAGGCCATTGGCGCCGATCGGGCCCAGCTCCGGCAAGCGAAAGAGGCTGCCGTGATTCTCGCAAATATATCCACGCGCCGGTCCGTCGATCAGTTCGACGCGAAAACGGATGCCGCGCGGGATCAACGCCATCTGCAACGGAGCGATGTCCAGCACCCCCATCTCCGTCACGACCCGCAACGCGCCCATTTGCGGCACGATCAACAATTCGCCATCTGCTGAAAAAAAGGCGCGGTCCACCATCGACCGGTTGGCGGCGTAAAGATGGATGGCGCATCCCTGTCCCATGCCCGCATCGCCATTGCCCACATAAGTTACCAGCCCATCGATGAAATCTGCGGGCGCGGCGAGCAGGTCCAACGGGTCCCAGCGCAGGCGGTTGGGGGAGGGGGGATAGTCGCTGACCGGCGCCGACCGCAGGCGGCTGTCCTTTGCGTAACGCGCAAAAGGCGCATGTGCCGCCGACGGGCGCATGCGGTAAAGCCAGCTGCGATGGTTCTGATGACGCGGCGCGGTGAAAGCCGTCGCGGAAAATTGTTCGGCGTAAAGGCCATAGGGGACATGCTGCGGCGAATTACGGCCAATCGGCAGCGCGCCGGGCACGGCCTGCGTCGAATGAAGATTGCCAAACCCCGGCAGCATCGGCCCGCTATCCTGGATGACGCTGTCCTCTGCAGGGGGCGGCCTGTCGGAATGGGGTGCGTTCATGCCGGTCCTCATGTCTGGACGGAAATCACGCCGCGCCGGATCTGGTCCAGCTCGATGCTTTCGAACAATGCCTGAAAATTGCCGTTGCCGAAACCTTCATTGCCCTTGCGCTGGATGATTTCGAAGAAGATCGGGCCGAACAAGTTTTCAGTGAAAATCTGCAGCAATATGCCTTCGCCCGTTTCGACGCTGCCGTCGATCAGGATGCGGTTCTTCTTTAACCGCTCCAGGTCTTCGCCATGGCCGGGGAGGCGCTGATCCACCAGTTCATAATAGGTTTCGACCGTATCCTGCAGCCTGACGCCGCGTGCGCGCAGCCGTTCGACCGTATCGTGGATGTCGCGGCTGGTCATGGCCAGATGCTGGATGCCTTCGCCATGATATTGACGGATGAACTCTTCAATCTGGCTGTTGTCGTCCTGGCTTTCGTTCAATGGGATGCGGATCGCATGATCGGGCGCGATCATGGCCTGACTGAACAGGCCGGTCGCCTTGCCCTTGATGTCGAAATATTTCTGCTCCTCGAAATTGAAGAGCGTGCGGTAAAATTCGCTCCAGACGCGCATCTGTCCCCGGCGGACATTGTGGGTCAGGTGATCGAGCAGGTCCAGGCCGACATTATTCTTTGCCTCAGCTTCCCGCCATCCGGGAAATTCGGCCCAGTCGGCATACAGGTCTTCACCGTCCGCCACGAAATAAAGGTAGGAACCGCCAATGCCCTGAATGACGGTATCGTCTTCCTCGGTCGGTTTTGCCCCATGATCCAGCGCCCAAGCCATTGCGCCTTGCGGATCGGCGACGCGAAAGGCCATGGCGCTGGCCGATGGCCCATGTTCCCCGCGAAACGCAGCGACCCGGCCTGCATCGTCGCGGTTCAGCATCAGGTTGATGCGACCCTGTTTGTAGCGGGTGATGTTCTTCACCGGGTGCCGGTGCGATGGCACGAAGCCCAGTTGTTCGAACTGCCGGGCCATGGCGTCCGGGTCGGGGGATGTGAATTCGACAAATTCAAAACCGTTGAGGCCCAGTGGATTGGCGGTTGCGTCGGCCATGACATCCTCTCCTCCCGGCGGCGGCACATCTGGCTGCGCCCGGCTCATGCCTTGCCCCGCGATAGCGCATAGGCCTGGGTGCCTCGGCTGATCACCTTGTCCTGTGGCAACACAGTATCGGCTTCCAGGTCGGCCAGCCCTTCAAGCTCCCTATACAAGGGCGAGAAATCCATTTCGACCGTGTGCCTCAACAGGTCGTCGAAGCTGTCGATGACGAAATAGCTCTGCTGATAATCGTCGATGCGGTATCGCGTCCGCATTACCCGTTTGAGGTCAAAGCCCAGTCGGTTGGGCGACGGGTCATCCAGCGCGAACAGCGATTCGCCATGGGACGACACGATGCCCGCACCATATAGTTTCAGCGCGTCGCCCCGCCGGATCAGGCCGAATTCGACCGTATACCAGTAAAGCCGCGCCAGATATTCGATTGCGCCCAGCCCATCGGCTTTCAGCCCGCCTTCGCCATAGGCCTGCATATAATCGGCGAACACTGGGTGGGCGAGCAAGGGGACGTGACCGAACACGTCATGAAAAACGTCCGGCTCCTGCAGATAATCCAGCTGTTCGGGCGAACGGATGAAGCGCGCGGCGACGAAGCGGCGATTTGCCAGATGTTCGAAAAACACCCGGTCCGGCACCAGTCCCGGCACCGCCACGACTTGCCACCCTGTCAGGTTCATCAGTCGGTCCGACAGTTCGGCAAAGTCAGGAATGCCCTTCCGCGTCATGCGTAGCACGTCCAGCCCATCGGTAAATTCACTGACCGCGCGGTCCGGCAGCATGCTCGCCTGCCGTTCGAAAAGCCTATCCCACATCGCATGGTCCTGCGGCGTGTATGCGTCCCAGTCCTGCGGCACGGTCCAGTCCGGCGCTGCCATAATCGGCGTAATGAGCGGCTCTTTTGCCATGGAATGATTACTCCACGACCCAAGTGGGAAAAGGTTCCAATCCCATGTCAGCGCCCGCGAAATATGCTATGGGTGGCAACCTTCGACCGACTCTGGATATGGAGGATGGCGATGCGAAAAATCGTTCCTTCGCTGGCGCTCCTGATGGCTACCGGCATTTTAATGAGCGGGGATCCGGCTCCGGGCCGCTATTATTCGCCTGACCTGCTAGCGTCCCTCGATCCCGTCAATAAGGTGCGTAATCTGTGTGGCGGGAAAAATGGCGCGGCTTCCATGCGGGACAAGCTCGCGCTGGCGGCGGCCTTTGCGCCTGCGGCATCCGGTGCACGCGTCCAACTTTACGATGATCTGGGAAAAATCCACTTCCCGATCACTACGTCCAGCCCGGTTGCGCAGCGCTATTTCGACCAGGGATTGGCGCTTGCCTACGGATTCAACCACGCTGGGGCGATTGCATCTTTCCGCGAAGCGCAACGGATCGATCCGCGTTGCGCGCTGTGTTTCTGGGGCGAGGCGCTGGCCTATGGTCCGAACATCAACGCGCCCATGGACCCGGCCACCAATGCCCGCGCGGTTGGACTGGCCCGCTATGCCGACTGGCTGTCGCGCGGCGCGATGCCGGTGGAACAGGCGCTGACCGCCGCGATGATGCGGCGTTATTCGCCCGACCCCGCCGCCGATCAGCCTGCGCTGAACGCGGCCTATGCCGACGCGATGCTCGCTGCTGCGGCGGCCCACCCCGCGCATGACGATGTCAGCCTGCTCGCGGCCGAAGCAGCAATGGATACGCGGCCATGGGATTACTGGATGGCCGACCGAAAAACGCCGCAGCCACGGCTGGACGACGGCGTCCAGCTGGTCGAAACGGTGCTCGCGCGCAATCCTGCTCATCCACAGGCGTCGCATCTGTACATTCATCTGATGGAAAATGGGCCGGACCCCCGCCGTGCCGAAGCGGCGGCGGATCGGCTGGCCGCGCCGCTCGCGCCAAAGGCTGGCCATCTCGTCCACATGCCGGCGCACATCTATTACCGCCTTGGCCGCTGGCGGGATTCGCTGCGCGTCAATCTGGCCGCAGCGCAGGTGGATGAGGAATGGATCAAGGCCAGCGGCGACCGGGGGCTGATGCGTTATGGCTATTATCCCCACAACATCCATTTCATCGTCACGTCGGCGCAGATGGCCGGTGACATGGGCACCGCCATCAGCCATGCCACGAAGCTGGAACAGATGCTGGACCCGGCGGTCAGTGCAAAGATTGCCTGGGTCCAGGCGATCCATGCGTCGCCCTATTTCGCCGCGGCCCAGTTCGCCACGCCTGAACGGATATTGGCGATGCACGCGCCCGACCCACGTTTGCCTTATGCCATCGCCATGCACCATTATGCGCGGGCGGTGGCGCGGGCGCGACAGCGTGACCGGGCCGGGTTCGACCGGGAAATGGCGAAGCTGCGCGCTATTCGCGATGGCCAAGCTGTGCAGTCGATGATCGATCAGGGTGTGCCTGCACGCGACCTGATGCAGCTGGCGGAAGCCGTGGCGACGGCCCGCTGGGCCTACGCCAACGGGCGATATGGTCGGGCGGAAAAGCTCTACCGCCAGGCGATCGCGCTGGAGGACAAGATCCCTTATATGGAGCCGCCCTTCTGGTATTATCCGGTTCATCAGTCGCTGGGCGCGGCGCTGTATCGCCAGGGGCGCTATGATGATGCGGCACAGGCATTCACCCAGGCGCTGGCGCAGTCACCCAATAATGGCTGGGTGCTTTACGGTCTGGCGGCATCGCAGCGCGCGCGCGGTTATGGCGCGGAAGCTGCTGCCGCCGATGCCGCGCAGAAACGCGCCTGGGCCGGCGATCCGCGATGGCTGCGGATGGACCGGCTGTAGCGACATCGGCAGCGCCGACCGCTAATTAGCGCTACGCAGCGCGATCCGGTTGACGCCCGGCCGCAACTGGCGCGTTTGCCCTTTCCAGCTGAACTTGCCCGTGAGACCGGCGGGCAATGTCACGCGCGCGGACAAGCGCCCGTTGCGCTGGCTGTACCGCGTTTCGATCAGTCCGGCGGGATGGGCCATCGCCGCGTCCAGCTTTTTCAGATGCCCCAGATGCGGCGTGATCCGTACTTTGGAAAATCCTGGCGCTGCGGTCTGGATACCCGCGACATAGGTCAACAGGCCGCTGGTGGGATGGGCGGACCAGGCGTGGCTGTCCGACCGCGTCGGGTCATCCTCTTCGGGCCAGGTGGTGAAATTCTGGCTCAACAATTTGCGCCATGTGTTCAACAGCCCGATGTAACGGTCGCCCAGCCCCGCATGATTGATCGCTTCGGCCAGATAATAGGAAAAATAATAGGTCGTGCCGACAATGCCTTCGGGCGCTTCGATACCGCCATCGGGCGACATGATCCGGTCCAGCACCCGCGCCTGGTCCGATTTGGGGACGATGTCGTATAGCACGGCCAGGACATTGGCGTGCTGGCTGAAACTGTCCTTGGCAGGCGTGTCGGCGTAAAGACCACGGGTCGCGCTCCAGCACTGGCGGTCGATACCGGCGCGCACCCGGTCAGCCTGCGCCAGATTGGCGGTGCGGCGTTGTGCGTCGCCGACCGCGCCTTCCAGATCGGCCCCCTGCCGTAGCGCACCATAATAGATCATGGTGATGACACAGTTGTCCGGGCCTTTGCCGTTCATGTAGGCCCGACCGTCCATCGAAGGTCGCCAGTCGATGAACGGCCAGTCTGGCGTCGGACGAACCATACCGTTTTCCCGAACATAGGGGGCATACCAGTCCAACACCGACCGGACGCCTTCCAGATTGCGGGTCAGGGGCGCGGTGTCGGGCTGTCGCATCCAATAGTCATGCAGCATGCCCACCCACAGCAGCGCAAAGGGCGGGATCACGTTACTAGTTGCCTGTGGCCACGATGCTTGTGGAAAGCCGGTCAACTGCCGCGACGAATTGAAAGCGTCGATCGCCTGTACCGCCAGACGCGGGTCGCCGCTGACATCATAGGACAGCAGCGCCTGCAACCGCGTGTCGCCAATATATTGCAGCTGTTCCCAATAGGCGGTGTCCATGTAGGTTTCATGGGCGTCGAACAATGCAGTGCGCCAACCGATGTTCCAGATTTTGTTCAACTGGGCATCGTCGCTGACAAATCGACCGCGCTGTTCGAACGGATAGCCCGTTTCATGAACGTCGAGCCCATTGAGCGTCAACGGCTGGTCGCCGGTCTTGATCCGCAGTTCGACGAAACGCCAGGCACGCCACCAGAATGGCGCGACCACACTATCTTTTCCCGCTGTCTTGAACGTGTCGGTTACGCCCAGCGCCAGCCCGTCGTCCACCCTTGCCCGGTCGGCGAACCGCAGCCATGAGCGCCCGTTGCCCTTGTTCTTCCCGGCGGGATCGTACAGCGCTTCGGTATAGGTGGCAGTAATCGTCGCGCCGCTGCCGCCGGAGGTGCGCAGCGCAGGATAGGCTGCCAGCACCCGGCCATAATCGATCAGCAGCGATGCTTCCGAATTGGGCGCGATGGTGACGGGACGACGGGGAAAGCCGTCCGCCTTTACGCCCTTCTGTCGCACCACTTTGCCGCTGGCCACACGCTCATAACGCTGCGCAGGCAGGGCGTCAGCGACCATATGCCAGGGCGCTGTTTTCGTGGTCAGGGCCGGGATAGCAGCCTGCCAACCGGGCGCGGTAGATTGGGGCGAAGTCCAGTCCGTCGCCTGCCGCGCGGCATCGATCGTTTCCGGGCCGCCCGCAGCATAATAGATCGGCCCAACCTGCTTGATCATCGGCACCAGTCCGGGACTGACGCTGCGCGAAACATCCTGGCGCACGGTCCATTGGGTGCTGCTGTCCACCATTGCCGCGAACGCCTGGTCCTCGGCAGCCAGGTAGAAACCGGTGATCTTTGAAGTAATCTGTGCCACCGGCGCGCTACGCCCGTCGCTCCACACCTGGGCGGCGATGACGTTGGCGCCCTTGCGCAAATAGGGGGCCAGGTCGATGCGTGCATATCGCCATGCCTTCAGGTCGCCCCGCGACGGCCCAGCCGCGACGCGCACGCCGTTGACGTAAAGCACATAGCGCTGGTCGGCGCTGACGCGAACGGGCAGCGCGCGTGGAACGCGGGGGAGCGTCAGTTCACGCCGGAACTGCAGCGCCACGGGTGCCTGTTTGCTGTCGGCCTGCGCGGCTTCGGGCGCGCTGATCCAGTCTGCGGCCAAGCCGGGCTGGGTGGAGATGGCCATGGCCAGCAAGGCTGCAAAGGCGATGGCGCAATCCCGCACCTTGATGCCTGCCAGACATTGCGATGTGAAAAGCTTCATCGATCCTCGCTCCCTGTTCGTACTTTCGACCGACACTGGCATCCATCGGCATCTGTAAATCGCACGCATCTGTCTCTTTATACCATTGGCCGTTCACTGCAAGCCAGTTGATGTGGTTATAAAGGACCTCCATCTGCGACAACATCATATGAACGCGTGTCGCCCGATGATGGAGTCGGCGGTATAGGGAGGATCGTCCTATGAAAACTCAGGCCGACCTTGCCCTCTTCGCGGCGGTAGCGCCCGCGATCCGACCCGCTACTCCCCTGCGTAAGGCCATCACCGCCGCCTGCCGCCGCGATGAAGCTCAGGCGCTCGACCCACTGATCGCAGCGGCCACCCTGCCGGACTCCACGCGCGCCGCCATTGCGGTGACCGCCCGCGCCCTGATTGCGGCCCTTCGCGCTCATCCCAAAGGCAGCGGCGTCGAAGCGCTGATCCACGAATATGCGCTGTCCAGCCAGGAAGGCGTGGCGCTGATGTGCCTAGCGGAAGCGTTGCTGCGTATTCCTGATGACGACACTCGCGACGCCCTGATCCGCGACAAGATCGCCGACGGACAATGGGGTTTGCATCTGGGGAGTGGCAAGTCGCTATTCGTCAACGCGGCAACCTGGGGACTGGTCGTCACCGGCAAGCTGGTGGGCAGTGCTGACGACCCCGGACTGGGCGCGGCGCTGACCCGCCTCATCGCGCGCGCGGGGGAACCGGTTATCCGCCGGGCCGTCGACCTTGCCATGCGGATGATGGGCGAACAGTTCGTCACTGGTGAGACGATTGAGGAGGCGTTGGACCGCGCGACGCATATGGAAGCGAAGGGCTTCGCCTATAGCTATGACATGCTGGGCGAAGCGGCCACGACCGCCGCCGACGCCGCGCGCTACCATGCCGACTATGCGCGGGCGATCCACGCGATCGGCCAGACGTCGGGAGGGCGCGGCGTCAATGAGGGACCCGGCATCTCGATAAAGCTGTCGGCGCTCCACCCGCGATACAGCCGCGCGCAGGCGGATCCTATCATGGGGGAATTGCTGCCTGCCGTGAAGCAACTGGCGACTCTGTCGAAAAGCTACGGCATCGGTTTCAACATCGACGCTGAGGAAGCGGACCGGCTTGAACTGTCGCTCGACCTGCTGGAAAGCTTGGCGCTGGACCCGGATCTGGCGGGCTGGGACGGGCTGGGCTTCGTTGTCCAGGCTTATGGCAAGCGCTGTCCGTTCGTCATTGACTGGATTATCGACCTCGCCCGCCGTTCTGGCCGTCGCATCATGGTTCGGCTGGTCAAGGGCGCTTATTGGGATGCGGAAATCAAGCGGGCGCAGGTGGACGGCCTTGCCGGATTCCCGGTCTATACGCGCAAGGTGCATACCGACGTCGCCTATATTGCCTGCGCGCGCAGGCTGTTGGCCGCGAGCGATGCGGTCTTTCCGCAATTCGCGACCCATAATGCCCAGACACTCAGTACCATCTATCACCTCGCCGGGCCGGATTTCCGAACGGGCGACTATGAATTTCAGTGCCTGCACGGCATGGGCGAGCCACTATATGAACAAGTGGTCGGCCCTGCGAAGCTGAACCGCCCGTGCCGCATCTACGCCCCGGTCGGCACGCATGAAACGCTGCTCGCCTATCTGGTCCGCCGCCTGCTGGAAAATGGCGCGAACAGCAGTTTTGTCCATCGCCTCGCCGATCCGCAGGTGACGCCGGAGGAACTGACGGCCGATCCGGTTGATATCGTGCGCGCCATGGATCGCCCCGGCCAGGGCCATGACCTGGTCGCGCTGCCCGCTAACCTGTTCCCCGATCGCCGCAATTCCCAGGGTCTGGACCTGACTGACGAAAGCGCGCTCGTCAGCCTGACACAAGCGCTCCGCCACAGTGCGACGCTGGCCTGGACCGCCGCGCCGACCGGCGGGGCAGGGGTAGCCCGCGCCGTGCTGAACCCCGCCGATCATCGCGATGTCGTCGGACAAGTCAGCGACGCGACCCCAACGCAAGCGCGCGCCGCCGCCGCCCGCGCCGCAGCATCCTGTTGGTCCAGCACGCTCGTCGCCGAACGCGCCGCCATGCTGGATCGTGCCGCCGATGCGATGGAGGCGCGGATGCCCATCCTACTGGGCCTGATCGTCCGCGAAGCCGGAAAGTCGCTGCCCAACGCCGTTGCCGAAGTGCGCGAGGCGGTGGATTTCCTGCGCTATTATGCAGCGCAGGCCCGCGCCAACTTCGGCCTGGAACAGCTTGCTTTAGGTCCTGTCGTCTGCATCAGCCCGTGGAATTTTCCGCTGGCCATCTTCACCGGACAGGTCGCCGCCGCGCTGGCTGCGGGCAACCCTGTCCTCGCCAAGCCAGCGGAGGAAACGCCCCTGATCGCCGCGGAGGCTGTCCGTCTGCTGCATGAAGCGGGGGTGCCAGACGACGCGCTTCAACTGCTGCCTGGCGACGGCAGCATCGGCGCGGCGCTGGTCGGCGCGCCAGAAGCCGCCGCCGTCATGTTTACCGGATCGACAGAGGTTGCCCGCCTGATTCAGCGCCAGCTTGCGCCGCGTTTGTCCTCATCCGGCGGACCCATTCCCCTGATCGCTGAAACCGGGGGGCAGAATGCGATGATCGTCGATTCTTCCGCACTTGCCGAGCAGGTGGTGGGGGATGTCATTGCATCCGCTTTCGACAGCGCGGGGCAGCGCTGTTCCGCCCTGCGTATCCTATGCCTGCAGGAGGAGGTGGCCGACCGCACGCTTGCGATGCTGCGGGGTGCGCTGGCGGAACTGCGCATCGGTCGCACCGACGCGTTGAATGTCGATATCGGCCCTGTGATCAGCGCGGCGGCGCGGGATGGGATCAACCAGCATATCGACGCCATGAAGGCGCTGGGCCGCACGGTCGAACAAAGCCCGCTGCCGTCCGTCGCCGCCCATGGCACCTTCGTCCCGCCAACCATCATCGAAATTCAATCCATCGCCGATCTCAGCCGTGAAGTATTCGGCCCCGTGCTGCATGTCCTGCGCTTCCGGCGCGATGGGCTGGACGTCCTGATCGATCAGATCAACGCGACCGGCTATGGCCTGACCTTCGGCCTTCACACCCGGCTTGACGGAACCATCGACCGCGTTACCGCGCGCGTGAAGGCGGGCAACATCTATGTGAACCGCAACATTATCGGCGCAGTTGTAGGGGTTCAGCCTTTTGGCGGCTGCGGCCTGTCCGGCACCGGGCCAAAGGCGGGCGGGCCGCTCTATCTCAACCGTCTGGTCCAGATTCCACCGCCTTTTCTCAAACATGACAACACGCCCCCGGCACTGCTGCACGCCTTTGCCGACTGGCTGGATGGAGAGGGGGAGGTTCAGGCTGCCGCCTATGCCCGGCAGGCGGGCGGCGCATCGGCATTGGGGGTTGAACTGACGCTTCCGGGGCCAGTCGGCGAACGCAACATCTATGCGCTGCATCCGCGCGGCCTGATCCTGCTGCGGCCCTCGACCGCGCAGGGACTGTTGCGGCAGATGGGGGCGACACTGGCTACCGGCAATCGTGGCGTGATCGAAGGCATGGCGCACCCCGCGAGCTTGCCTGCAGCGATAGCGGCCCGTTTCCCCATGCGCCCTGACGCACCGTACGCCGCCGCACTGGTAGAAGGAGACGCTGCCGCTATCGTCGCCATGGCCCAGGCCTTGGCCGACCGCGATGGGCCGATCGTGCCTGTTCATGCCGAAGGATCGGGCTATTGCCTGGACTGGTTGCTGGAAGAGGTTTCGACCTCCATCAACACGACCGCGGCGGGTGGCAATGCCAGCCTGATGATGATTGGTTGAGCCTGCGGGACCGGTCCGGTTCGGGCGCTTAAAAGCGACCTGCCCGATGATTATATAAGTTTCACTGGTTTCCGTTTCACCTATTACCCCAGGCAGTGGCTCCGTGATTATATAGGCAGGGCAGCGTTGCTCCGCACGCCGGCCAAAGGAGATGAAGATGCAGGACGACCCCATAGTCATCGTCAGCTATGCGCGCACCCCGATGGGCGCTTTTCAGGGCGCGCTGTCGCCCCTGACGGCTACTCAACTGGGCGCGGCGGCGGTAAAGGCGGCGGTGGATCGCGCCGGGATCGCGACCGATGCCGCAGATCGCATCTATATGGGTTGCGTCCTACCCGCCGGCCTGGGCCAGGCACCCGCGCGTCAGGCGGCGGTGGGGGCTGGCCTTGGCCTTAATACCGAAGCGACTACCGTCAACAAGATGTGCGGGTCGGGCATGCAGGCGGCGATCATGGCGCATGAGGCGCTGAGTGCGGGCGCCGCCGACATTGTCATAGCAGGTGGCATGGAAAGCATGACCAACGCGCCCTATGCCTTGCCAAAGCATCGGTCGGGCGCGCGGATCGGCCATGATCGCATCATCGACACGATGATGATGGACGGGTTGGAAGACGCCTATGAACCGGGCAAGGCGATGGGCGTTTTCGCTGAGCAGGCGGTGCGCGATTATCAGTTTACGCGCGCCGAACAGGATGAATATGCCATCCGGTCGCTTGCGCGCGCCAACGAAGCCATCGCCAGCGGAGCCTTTGCACGCGAAATCGTGCCGGTGACGGTGCCGGGACGTGGCGGCGACACCGTCATCGACACGGACGAGCAGCCGGGCAAGGCCCGGCCGGACAAGATTCCTTCGCTAAAGCCTGCTTTTGCAAAGGATGGGACGATCACGGCGGCCAATGCCTCGTCGATTTCGGATGGCGCGGCCGCGCTGGTGATGACCCGCGCCAGTGTCGCTGAAAGGCTAGGCCTGCCAGTCGTCGCGCGGGTTATCGCCACCGCCGCCCATGCGCATGAACCGGCAAATTTCACGACCGCGCCCGTGCCTGCGATCCGCAAGGCGCTGGCGAAGGCAGGATGGGCGGTGGAGGATGTCGACCTGTTCGAAGTCAACGAAGCCTTTGCCGTGGTGGCGATGATCGCCGCGCGCGACCTGGGCATCCCCGCTGACAGGCTGAACGTCAATGGCGGCGCTACCGCGCTCGGCCACCCCATCGGCGCATCGGGCGCGCGCATCATCGCCACATTGCTGGCGGCGCTGGAAAATCGCGGCCTGAAACGGGGTGTCGCCAGCCTTTGCATCGGTGGGGGCGAAGCAACGGCGATGGCGGTGGAACGCGTCTGATCCGACCCACCCCCATCAATGCGGGGCAGGCCGGAAGATAATCAGTCCTTCAATCCCAATGCTTTTACAACGTCGTCCCATGCCACCAGCTTGAAATTCTGGGCGGCGGCGGCATTGAACCCGTCCTGCGCAACGAACAGTCCGCCCGGATAGGCGGGGCCGAAATCGCCCAGGATCAGGTCGATGCCGTCGGTTTCTTCCGCGCCGCCGACCGCGCCATCGACAATGCGGAAGCGTCCGACATAGCTGTCGCCGCTCATCCTGTAGAGCGTGTAGGCGTTGTCGCCCTGGCTCGACACGATGACATATCCGTCCCGTTCCCCCATCGGGGCGATGGCGACGCCTTCCGCATCGGCGACCAGATTGCGATCATCGGCGGCGGCTATCTTCACCGGCGACGGCGCGGCATCGGCCCGTGCGTCGAAACGCCACAGGCCGATATCCTCCTCCGCGACATACAGGACGCCGGTGCGGTCATCGACCGCGCAGCCTTCCGACTGGGTGCCCAGCTTCATGGTCCGCACGGTCCGGCCGGTGGGGGTTGGCCCGGAAGCATCGATGGCGATCTGGTTCACCGTGCCGTCCTTCAACACGATGAAGGCGTATGTCGCTTGCGCCGCGCGATACAGGCAGACGCCATAGGCTTCCCCTTGCCCGGCATTGACCCGGCCCAACGCCGTCAGCTTGGCGCTGGCGGGGTCGAGGCGGAACAGGGCGATCTTTGCCTGAGCGGGGTCGTTACGGTCACTTGCCGCCACCAGCAGGCCGGGCTTGCCCTGAATGGCAATGCCTTCGCGCAGATCGACATTGTTGACCCGGCCCGCATCCAGGAAATCGCGGGTCCTGCCGTCCAGGCCATAGACGTACAACCCGGCCTTCTTGTCAGTGCCCACGATCAGGCTTTGCGCCGGATCGGCCGCGTTGCGCCAGATTGCCGGGTCGTCCGCCGCGTCGGCATTGGACGTGCCGACCGGCGTCGTTTCCCCCCGCGCCGTCACGGAAACGGCGGGGGTCGCACGGGCGATGCGGACGTCGATCGGCACCTCCCGCTCTCCAGTGGCGCAGGCCGCCAGCGCCAGCAGCGGCAGGAGGGGGGTGAGGGAAGGGATACGCATCAGAATTTCACCCGTGCGCCGAACTTCATCGTCCAGCCATATTGTTCGAACTGCAGCAGGTTTCTGCCAGCGCCCACGCGATTATAGGCGAAATATTTGGCATTGTTGATGTTCACCCATTCGTAAAACACCTGCACGCGGCGGGTCACATTCAGCCGCGCGGCCAGGTCGAGCTGAAAATGATTGTCCACCATCCGGTCTTCGGGCGCCGTATCGCCCAGTTCGTCCAGATATCTGGACCGGTAGGTGCCCGCCAGACGGAGCGAAACCGGACCCTTTTCATATCCCAGCGCCACGTTGAACGTGTGTTTCGAACTGGAAGGCAGGTTGATTTCCCGCAGGTCGGTCGCATCGCCATCGGTCGGCACATCGCCGGTCGCGTCGGTGTAGGTATAATTGGCCTGCACCAGCATTCCGTCCAGTGGCGCGGGCAGGAACCGCAGCGATTGCGCATAGCTCAGTTCCAGGCCCCAGATCCTGGCGCTTTCGCCGTTGATCGGGATAGTGGCTTCGTCGAAAGCGATGCCGTTATAGGTGCCCGGATCGTCGACATTGGTATCGACGATGAAGTTCTTCAGGTCCTTGTAGAACAGGCCCGCCGATAATGCGCCGTTGTTGGGCAGATAATATTCGACGCCTGCGTCGAAATTCCATGCTTTGTAGGGTTTTAGATCGGGATTACCGAACGATCCTTCGCGCGCGCCCGCGTCGCTTTCCTCGATGCTGAAGCGCGGGGCCAGCTTGGACAGTTTGGGCCGCACCAGGCTCTTGTAGGCCGCCGCGCGCAGGACCAGATTTTGCTGCGGCTCCCACCGGACGGTCAGGCTGGGCAGCCAGTCGCCATAGCTGCGGTTGAAACGGTTTGGTTCGATCAGGATCGTGTCTTCGGTCGCGGTCGAACCGTCGGGCAGCGTGCCGTCTTCCTCGATCGTGGTCACCGTGTTGGCGCGGATGTCATTCTTTGTATGTTCGTAACGCACGCCGCCGATCACGCGCAAAGTGCTGCTGTCCCACCGGCCCAGCAGATAGGCGGCCCTGATGTCTTCGCTGACCGAATAATCTTCGACGCTGGAATCGAGCAGCGAGTCAAATGCGTTGAGTTCGAAGTCTGCGCGGTTGGCGTTGAAAAAGGCGCGCGCGCTGGTCTTGCCGGGGACGGGCGATATGTCGGTGATGCGATAGGTCTGGCTGCCGACCACATCGGCCAGCGTCATGTCGTCATTTTCCCAATATTGGGTTTCAAGATTATAGCTCTTGTCCCGCCAGCGGCCCTTGACGCCAGCCTGTATGGTGACGCTGCCGCCATCCATTGCGAATTCCTTGCCGACGTCGAACTTGCCCGCCCATTCGCGGTCGCGTGCGTCGGACAGGGCGGTGACCTGGATGCTGTCCAGTTCATATTCGGCAGGATCGCTGAAATCGGCGACCGCGCCCGGCGCGCCGCCAACGGAATAGAGTGGCCTGCGCGGGTCGGCAAAGTCCAGGCCGATGGTCAGTCCGTCCCCGTCAAAGCTTCGTTCGAAATTGGCGGGGTCGATGGAGCCATTCTCCCTCTCGGTGGACTTGGCATAACTCACCGAATATCGGGCGTGCCAGCCATTGCTGTCGGTTTCGCCGCCCAGCACCAGGCTGCGGATGCGCTGGCGCTCGAACCGGTCCTTGATCGACCGCTGCACCGCGATTTCGCCGTCTGTGTCGTCATATTCGACGTTGCTGCCGCTGCCGGACGAAGGCGCTGCGTCGAACTTCAGGCTGGTTTCGCGGCGATATTCCTGGTCGTCGAACTGGCTGTAGACGCCGCGCGCATATAATTTGGTCGCTTCGCCCACGCGCAGGTCGAAATTGAGGTTGGCCGACAGCCGCTTCCGTTCGACATCATAGTCGCGATAGTTGACCTCGTCAGGGAAGGTCAGGCCGTTATCCTGGTCCCATCCGTCCGCTTCGATATTGTCGGTTTCGAACTTGCGCTGATAATAGGACAGGCCGCCCGACACGCCGAAGCTGTCGGGCACGCGCTGCGAAAAATCGAAGCTGCCCTTTGGCGTCAGCTTACCCGAATAGTTGTTGTAGCTGCCCTCTGCCTTCGCGGTCAGCAGGTTTTTGCGCCGTTCAAAGGCGCTGGTGGTGTGGATTTCCACCGAAGCGCCGATCGTGTCGGCGTCCATGTCCGGCGTCAGCGACTTCTTGACCTCGATCGATTCGATGCTGTCGCTGGAAATGACATCCAGAGCGACAGATCGCACGTCGCTTTCCGGCGCGGGCAGGCGGACGCCGTTGACCGAAGTCGCGTTGAGTTCGGGGTCAAGCCCGCGCACGGACACGAACCGGCCTTCGCCCTGGTCGTTCAGCACATTGATGCCCGGCAGGCGGCGCAGCGATTCCGCAACATTCTGGTCAGGGAACTGCCCCACCGCGTCGCGCGTCAGCACGCTTTCCACGCCGTCGGCGGCGCGCTGGCGGGAAAGGGCGCTCGTCAGGTTGGCGATCTGTCCGACGACGATGATCGGGGCATCGGCCTTCGACCCCATCGATATGTTCGCGTTCACATCGCCGTCCGCCGGGACGGTGACGGTGCTGCGGACCGTATCGATGCCGACATAGCGCGCCTCGATCGTGTAGGTGCCCGGCGCGACATCGGGGAAGCGGAAGGACCCGTCGCGGTCGGCTTCGGCCACGCGGTTCAGCTCGACGATGCGAAGCTGCGCCGATTGCAGCGCGCGCGTGCCGGTGCCGTCCGATACCGAACCGGTGATGGTGCCTGCCATTACGGCGGCTGGCATCGCAAAGCCCAAGATGATGGCGGCGCGGCTGGCGCTCGCAAACAGATGTTTCATGTAAAGTCCCCCTTTTGAGTGGGGTCCCACTGAACGCGTCAGCTTACGGCGTGATGGCGGTCAGGTTGCACAATGATGATTGTTTGATGGCAGATTCATGACCGGGCCGACGGCACCCACGCCGGATTCCCCCGCAAACGTCAGGGAACCTCCGCCACCTTCGCGCTTTGGCTGATGGAATGCGGGATCAGGGGCATGCGCAACGTCGGTGCGATTCCAGCACATTATCGAGGGGACAAAAAGATGAACCCAACCCATATGTCGCCGACGCAAAAGAAAAGGGGCGCTGGCGCAGACACGCCCCGGTCGTTGCCCTGGCCCGCATGGAAGGCCGTGATCGGGCGGGTGTGGGTCAATAACGGACGCCGCAATCTCAGCCTGCTGTCGGCTGGCGTGGCCTTCTACGCCTTTCTATCCTTCGTCCCCCTTCTGGGTGCTTTGGTCATGTCCTATGGACTGATCGCCGACCCCGCGACCGTGGCCCAGCATATGCGGACCATCATCGACCTCGTCCCGGCTGACGCGGCACAACTGATCTACGACCAGTTGAAGCAACTGACGCAGGCGGCGGCGGGTCAGAAGGGGCTGGGCCTGATGATCGCGCTGCTGATCTCCATCTACGGTGCGTCACGCGCGTCGGGTGCCATGATCGGTTCGCTCAACATCATCTATGAGGAAGAGGATCGCCGGTCGATACTGCGGTCCACCCTGTTATCCGCAGGCCTGGTGATGGCTGCCGTGATGGTTGGTATCATGGGGCTTCTGGCAGCATCGATGCTCAGCCTAGCCGGGGTTATGGTGGGCGGATGGGGATGGGTCGCCACCGCGGCGGTGCAGGTGCTGACCTGGATCACCGCCGCCGCCCTGTGCAGCACCGCTATTGGTGGCATGTACCGCTTTGCGCCAGATCGGTCGGATGCGCGGTGGCAATGGCTCAACATCGGGTCGATTCTGGCCACCTTGTTGTGGCTGGCGGCAACCTTGGGCTTTGGCTTTTATGCGTCCCGGTTCGGTGATTATGACGCGACTTACGGGTCGCTGGGCGCGGTCGTTGTGCTGTTGATGTGGCTTTATGTGTCGGCCTATGCGGTCCTGATTGGCGGTCTGGTCAATGCCGAATTGGAACGGCAGACCGCGCAGGATACGACCACAGGGCCGGAAAAGCCGATGGGCAGCAGGGGCGCGAAAATGGCGGACACCAGCGCGGCGATGCCGTGATAAGCGTGCTCCTCTAATCGCAGATTATCATTGCGTCCCGCAATTCATAGCCGGTAACCAGCGGGTTCCACGCCAGCGTCGGCGCGCGCGCCAGTTTCAGGCCGGGCACCCGCATCAACCGGTCCAGAAACAGGCAGGTTTCCTGAAGCGCCACCTGTGCCCCTGGACAGCGATGTTCACCATCCCCGAACGACAGTCCGGCATTGCCATATTTGGCGCTGACCTGCCGCCCCGGCACCACTTCGCACGGTCGTTCGCCGAATGCGGTCGGGTCCGTATTCGCCGCGCGCACATCGACCGCGACCGCTGCGCCTGGCTGCGCGGGCGCATCGTCGGGCATCCGGCGGTAGATATAGCCCACGACCGGCTCCAGCCTCAGCAATTCCTCCAGCAGCGCGATCTGCCCGCTTTCATCGGCCGCCAGGAACGCGGCCTTCAGATCCTCTCGGTCCAGCATGTGCCATGCGGCCATGACGATGAACTCGCGCGTTGTCGCCATGCCAGCAGCGCCATAGACTAGGCATTCGGTCAGTATTTCCCGACCATTATATCCCTGATCGATCAGGTGAGAGATAACGTCATCCTGCCGCCGACGCCTGCGCGACCGGATCGCTGGCGCGACATCGCGATAATAAAAGGCCAGCACGCGATATTGTGACCGCAGGAAATATGCGAAGGCGGCCACCCTGTTGCGGGGCCGATGGAAATCACCGGTGAAAAACACGTCCAGCCGTCTGGCCAGACCATCTGGCTCGCTGTCGGTCAGTCCCACGATCTGGCTGGCGACCGCCACCGCCAGTTCCAGGCTTAACTTGTCCAGACGGGCACGCTTTTCCTGCTGAAAACGGGATATCAGGCCATCGCTCAGTCGGACCATCAATTCCCGATAGTGGGTCGTCACGATGCGCGGCGTGAAAAATCGCGCAGTGGCGCTGCGTTGGACCCTGTGCGCTTCGCCTTCCAGAAACAGGATGGGCTGGCGGGTTGCATTGCCGATCCTGCCCACCTGCTCTGCCAGGAAACCCGCCTGCCGCGCGTGACCGTTGCGCAATATGGCGCGCGCTTCGGCAAAATCCTGGGTGCGGATGTCGGGATCGACCGTGCCGCCGCCCCCGGATGCGGCGGCGGATTTGCGATCATCGCTGCCCCGATCGAACGGACAGGCGCTGGAAAGGCGAGCGTCCATGAGCTTCCACCTTATATGATGCACTGGGGTGAGAGCTTACGCGCACCAGATCGGCGGTCAAGCTCCCTGTCCTGCCTGCCAATGTCAGGCTGTTGCATTCATCCCCTTGTTCGCGCAGGTTCCGCGCCAATGAATGTGGAGGGGCTGTAGTGGTTCGGGAGCAAGAGGCGGTAGCGCTGGTCGACAGCATATTGGCGGACCCGCGCTATGTTGACCTCGTCCGGCAAAGATTACGTCTGGGCTGGTTTCTGTCCGCGCTGGTGTTCGGCGCGTTCGCCGCTTACCTGCTGCTGATCGCCTTTAACAAAGATTTGCTTGCGACGCCCATCAGTGATGGCGTCACGTCGCTGGGCATTCCGCTTGGACTTGGCCTCATCCTCTTCGCCATTGCGCTGACGGGCGTCTATGTCGCTTATGCCAACCGGCGCTTTGACGCGCGCATGGCGGCTATTGTCCGGGATCATGGCGCATGATGCGGCTCGTGGCGCTGGCTGCGGCCGCTCTGCTTTGCCTGCCATTCGATCCGGCGCTGGCCGCCGCACTGGAAGGCGAAGCGCAGCGCCAACCGGTCAACTGGGTGGCCATTGCGATGTTCGTCGCCTTCGTCGGACTGACCCTGTGGATTACGAAGGCCGCTGCCGCCCGGACCCGCACGGCGTCCGATTTCTATACCGCTGGCGGCGGGATTACGGGTTTCCAGAACGGCTTGGCGATGGCTGGGGACTATATGTCCGCCGCATCTTTCCTCGGCATATCGGCCCAGATCTTCAATGATGGCTATGACGGGCTGATCTACTCCACGGGCTTTCTTGTCGGCTGGCCGATCCTGTTGTTCCTGATGGCCGAACGCTTGCGCAATCTGGGACGCTTCACCTTTGCTGACGTGGCATCCTATCGTTTTGCCCAGCCGCCGGTGCGTAGTTTCGCGGCGATCAGCACCCTATTGATCGTATCCTTCTATCTGGTCGCGCAGATGGTCGGGGCGGGCCAGCTTATTAAGCTGCTTTTCGGCCTGCCTTATGCCGTTGCCGTGGTGATCGTCGGCGCGTTGATGATGCTCTACGTCCTTTTCGGCGGCATGCGCGCGACGACCTGGGTTCAGATTATCAAGGCGGTGATGCTGCTGGGCGGGGCCAGTTTCATGGCCCTGATGGTGCTGGCAATGACGGGCTTTTCGCTCGAAGCATTGTTCGCCAAGGCGGTCGAGGTAAAGACGCAGGCGGCGCTGGCAGGCGGCGCCCCTGCGGCGGAGGCAGCCGAACGCGGCCAATCGATCATGGCGCCGGGCAATTTTATCAAGGACCCAGTGTCCGCCATCTCCTTCGGCCTCGCGCTGATGCTCGGCACGGCAGGCCTGCCCCATATATTGATGCGCTTTTTCACCGTCCCCGACGCGAAGGAGGCGCGCAAATCGGTGCTGTGGGCCACCGGCTGGATCGGCTATTTCTATATTCTCACCTTCATCATCGGGTTCGGCGCGATCGTGCTCGTGGGTACGGACGACAGCTATATGGATGGCGAAGGGGCGCTACGGGGCGGCGGCAACATGGCGGCCGTCCACCTTGCTCATGCGATTGGGGGTAATATCTTCCTCGGCTTCATATCGGCGGTCGCCTTTGCCACCATCCTTGCCGTCGTGGCCGGGCTGACATTGTCGGCGGCGTCGGCGGTCAGTCATGATCTCTATGCGACCGTGTTCCGCCACGGGAATGCGAGTTCGACCGGTGAACTGCGCGTGTCGCGGCTAACGACGCTGGCCATGGGTGCGCTGGCCGTCCTGCTTGGCCTGATCTTCGAAAAGCAGAACGTGGCCTTCATGGTCAGCCTGGCGTTTGCGCTGGCCGCATCGGGCAATTTCCCGGTGTTGATCCTGTCCCTGCTCTGGGATGGCTGTACGACGCGGGGCGCGGCGATCGGCGGGACCATCGGACTCCTGACCGCCTTCATATTGACGTTGCTGTCGCCCGCCGTCTGGACCGCCACTTTTGACTTCGGAGCTGCGCCATTCCCCTATAGTTCCGCGGCCATCTTCTCCGTACCCGCGGGCTTTATCGCGATCTGGCTGATTTCCGTGCTGGACCGTTCCCCGCGCGCAGCCGTGGACCGGGCGGGCTATCCGGCGCAACGGGTCCGGGCCGAAACCGGCTATGGCGCTTTCAGCGCGAACGATCACTAAAGCATTTTCCGGTCACGCTGGTCGCTTACGCTCTGCCAGTTCTTGTGCATGCGCATGATCGTCGACGTGTCGCGACCGCTGTCCTCCGCCTGTAGGATTGCAGGCGGAGGACAGCACATGCCCACGGGAGACGTGCCTTAGAACTTCATGCCGACGGTGATGCCATAGGTCCGCGGTTCGGCATAATATCCGCCCGCAAAACCGAGTTGGCCGAAATCGACGCTGCGGACGAAATCCTTCGCGTTGGTGAGGTTCTTTACCCACAGCCGAACTTCGCCTTCGCCCGTGCCCAGCGGAATGCCGTCTATGCCGATCTGCGCGTCGATCAGGTCGATATTGTCGCCCTTGACCTGTTCGTTGAAAGGCGAGCCGATGGAGCTGCTGAAATTATACTTCCCGTCTTCATGGGTGTATCCGACCCGGCCGCGCAGCGTTGCATTGCCCCAATTCAGCGGGAATTGCGCGTTGAGCGCGACATTGGCGGTCAGCGGAGACGTAAAGCCCGGCGTCACGACCGGCGCGATATTGACCGGAGGCGCGCCGGGGGTGGGCGACTGTCCGGCCAGGAACTCCTTATAATTGATGTCGATATAGCCGATGCTGCCGTCGATCGAGAAATTGTCGGAAAGCACGGCCTGCGCTTCCGCTTCGACGCCATTATAGATCACCTTGCCAGCATTGATGATGCGGGTGGCGAAAGTGCCGACGGGCGCATTCGTGACTGGGCCGAGTACGGCAAGATTATCATAGATGTTATGATAGGCGGCGACATTGAGGCGCAGACGGCGATTGAACAATTCCGTCTTCACGCCGACTTCATAGGATGTCACCTTCTCAGGATCGAAGCTGCCGAGTTGATTGGTGCCGGTGATCGCCGGGTCCTGCGAATTGAAGCCGCCTGAACGATAGCCGGTGGCGGCGCGTGCATAGAGGTTGACGCCATCGGCGATGTCATAGCCCGCCATCAGGTTCCAGGTGAATTTGCTGAATTTGGCATCGCCCGATTCGGGGCTTGCAAGCGGCGCTGCGCCATTCTGCAGGCGCAGCATCTTCTTCTCATCCCAGGTGTAGCGTCCCCCTGCGGTCAGGCGGACCCCACTGTCACGACCGCCTGGATAGAAGGTGAATTGGCCGTAAACCGCAGTGCTTTCGGCGGAGGTCGTGTAATTGAGCCGGGCAAGCGTCTGGACAAGCCGGTAGCGTGCCGGATTCTCAGCAGCCAGGTCCGGCCCGAGTGGGCCAAAGTTGCCAAGGAAGATGGAGTTGGTGTCGAGGACGAACCCACTGCTCTGAACGCCGTTTTCGGACCCCTTTTCCCAGAAATAAAAGCCGCCCACGACCCAGTCGAGCGAATCGGTGTCGCCGGAAATCTCTATTTCCTGGCTGAACTGCTTGTGTCGCCGTTCATTGTCGACAGAGAACAGGTCCTGGCTGATCGTTGGCACAGGTGCGGCGGAGATAAAAGGAATGGCGGCTGCCGGTATGATGGGGATGCTTTGCAACAGTAATGCGGGCATGCCGTTGAACAATGTCGCGTTGGAGAAAGCTGGACCGCTGAACGCGCCAATCCCATCGAGATCGGTCACATAGTCGCTGTTCCAGAAACGATAACCTGTGGTCGATTTGACCTTGAACCCGCCAAAGTCATTCTGGACCTGGATATTATGGCCCCAGCTCTTGTCGAAAGCGCTGCTCAATATGTTGTTGCACACTTCATGACGATAGGAGCGGGACGGCGCGGCCAGCGCCGCGCATGACGGGTCGGCAAAGGTTGCGCCAGCCAGATATTGGGCGACCGGGGCCTGCTGTGTGACCAGCACCTGCTGGCCGTCGATAGTGATCGGCGCGTTAGGCGTGCCATCCGCCACATTGGTCAGGACGAAGGGCAGGGGGGTGCCTTTGATCCGGTTCCAGTCGAATATATATTGGATGCTGCCGGTCCCGCCCAGGTCGATGCGCGCGGCGGCGCGAAACGCATCGGACTTGCGCGCACCAGGATCACGGGAATCGCGCGGCTGCAGAATGTTGTCGATGACCCCGTCACGCTCGCTATGGCTGTAGGAAAAGCTGGTGGAAATGCCTGCGATCTCACCTGGGTCGATGGTGACCTTGCCGTTCCAGGCGTTGAAATTGCCATAGCCAGCCTCTGCCTTCAGGCGGAAAGTCGATGATGGCGCGCGGGAGATGAAGTGGATTGCACCGCCGGTCGTGTTGCGTCCGAACAGGGTGCCTTGCGGCCCGCGCAGAACCTCCACTCGTTCGATGTCCGAAACGCTAAGGCCCATCGCGCCGCCGCGTGCGATATAGACGCCATCCACATAAAGGCCGTTGGCTGCGTCGACACCGAAACTTTCGCTGCCACCGTTGGAAATGCCGCGCATGGAAAAGACAGCGGCGCTGTTGCTGGTGGTGCCCTGGGTCACGACGACGTTGGGGGCAAGGCCGCTCAGGTCGCGGCTGTCGCGGATGCCGAGCTGCTCAACCTTTTCGGCGCTGATCGCGCTGATGGCGATAGGAACATCCTGAAGATTCTGGGCGCGCTTTTGAGCGGTGACGACGATTTCATCGAGGCCCGGTTCGGCAGATGTTGTTGCAGTCTGCGCCAGTGCCTGGCTGGTAAGGGCCAGGCTGCTGACCCCGATTATCAGATGAAGCGCCTTGGATGCATTATGCCTGTTCATGATTATCTCTCCCTTGATTTTATGACATTTGGTAAATGATGGCCGCGCGCCTTCCGAAATTGTGCTGCTGTGCAGCTATTCTGTTCGGGTGCGGCATCCAGATGGATGAAAGCTGGTCGCCGGGGGGCTAGGTTGGGATGTAGAGCTGCGCTGCCTTTCCGCCGTCTACGGGCAGGGCGGTACCGGTGATGTAACTGGCGGCGTCCGACAGCATGAAGGCGATGGCCTGCGCCAGCTCCTCTGGCTGGCCACCGCGTTGCATGGGAATGGCCTGGGTCGTGCGCGTCGAAGCGTCTGCGGCGCGCGCGGAAAACATTTCCGTCGGGGCGGTTTGCACCTGACCGGGGATGATGGCGTTGATGCGGATGCCCAGCGGCGCGGCCTCCATCGCGGCGGCGGCGGTGAAATGGACCAGCGCGGCCTTGGATGCGGAATAGCTGGCCATGTTCACCGTCGCGCGGATTCCGCAGGTGGACGCGATGTTGACGATTGATCCCTTGCCCGCCGGCGTCATGACCTTCATCGCCGCCTTGGTGCTGACGAAGACGGCGTCGCTGTTGACGGCGAAATCCTTGCGCCAATGGTCCAGCGTCAGCTTGCTGATCGGCGCATAATGGGTGGACATCGCGTTGTTCACCAGCATGTCGAGGCGGCCATATTTTCGGGCCGTGAATTCGATCATGGCGTTCAGGGCGTCAGTGTCGGCGACGTCGAGTTGAATGGCTTCCACGGCGCCGCTTTGCGCAGTGATCATGTCATGCGCATTGTCGAGCAGCGCCTGGCGGCGACCGCAGATGACGACCTGAGCGCCGCGTTTCGCCAGCAGAGCCGCGGTGGCGAGTCCTATGCCGTCGCTGCCACCTGTTATGATGGCCACGCGCCCTTCGAAATCCTTGCTCATTCGATGCCCAACCTTGCCACTGCTCAACCGCCCACATGCGATCGTCCGCGATGCGATGTGGCGAGAGGATTCCTCAAAATGCGGATTTTGTAAAATGATAAATTCCGAATATGATCGTTATCACCGGTGGTGACGCGGCGATTTACGGTTTTGCAAGCGCGAACAGGCGCCAAGTAAAATTAGCAATTACAAGAAGATAACGCTGGTTTTAGCTGCGCACATGGTGCTTATTCGGGCACGAAAAAAATGCGGAGAAAAAATATGATTGAATTACGCGTATGCTGGAATACACTCATGCGCAGACAGAGCAGGTAAAGCGAGTCGAGGATGAGGATGTCGGGATCAACGGAAGGCTGCGGCCTGATGCTGCCGCCTCGTCGGACTATCCCGCCAGCGGCGCATTGATCCCAAGGATGGCATGAGCAAGATCGACCCCATTTTCGCGGCAGTGACCGCACCCGGCACGCCTTTTGAAATAGGTGAGCAGGACGGGCTGCGCTTTTTCGTGAACGCGCCATCTGACCTTAATCAGCTGATTGAAGGTGCGCGCCGCTTCGGCGATCAAACCTGCGTCGTGGATATGGCCGGGCCTGACGGTGAGCGGCGGTTGAGCTTTGCCGATATGTTCGAATGGCGGGACCAGCTGGCAGAGCAATTGGGCGTCGGACGCGGCCAAAGGGTCGCCATCTGCATGCGTAACCGCGCGGAGTGGATGGTCGCATTCCTGGCGGTCATGAAATTGGGCGGCGTCGCGGCGCTGCTCAACAGCCGTGGGTCGGCGACAGAATTGTTGGCGATGGTCGACGAAGTCACGCCCGACCTGATCCTGGCCGACGCCGAACGCGCGGCGCTTTTGCGCCAAGCGGGTTATGAAGGGCGGATGATCGACGTGACGCAGCCCTTGAATGGGCAGGGAGCGGACGGCGAAGGCAGCCAGGATGCGGCCCCCCAAAGCGCTGGCCCCGCCGACCCCTGCGCCATTTTGTTCACGTCGGGCACGACGGGCCGGGTGAAGGGCGCGGTATTGTCCCATCGCAGCCTGATCACGGGGTTGATGGGCACGCAACTGACCGGGTCGATGGTGCTGCACAATATGGCCCGCGACTATGGCGTGCCGGTCGATACGCTCATCGCGCAGGTGCCGCCGCAGTCCATTTTGTTGGTCTATCCGCTCTTCCATATTTCAGGGCTGGGCGCGGGTTTCCTTGCCCCATTTCTGTCGGGCGGCAAGATCGTCGTCATGCGCCGCTGGGACGCGGAAGAAGCCGTGCGTCTGATCGAGCGGGAGCGTGTGACCCAGCTGTCGGCCGTGCCCACCATGTTGTGGGACATGGTGCACCGCGCGCGCACCAGAGATGCTGACCTGAGTTCCGTGCGGAATATCGGGTCGGGCGGGCAGGCGTTGCCGCTCAACCTGCTGGAAGAGGTGCGGGCGCTCTGCCCTCATTCCATGATCGGCGTCGGCTATGGCATGACGGAAACATCAGGCGCGATTGCGCAGGCGGTCGGTGCCGACTTCCTGGCGCGTCGGGCATCGGCGGGCCGCGTGCTGCCGCTGGTGGACCTGCGGATCGAGCGGGAGGATGGGACGGTCTGCGGCCCCGATGAAACCGGCGAAATCATCGTGCGCAGCGCCATGATCATGAGCGGCTATTGGAACCGGCCGGACGAGACGGCGAAGAGCTTTACGACCGATGGCTGGCTGCGCACCGGCGACATCGGATTTCAGGATGAGGAAGGCTATATCTTCATCGTCGATCGCGCCAAGGACATGGTCATTTCGGGCGGGGAGAATATCTACTGCGCCGAAGTCGAGCGGGTGCTGAGCGAAATGCCGCAGGTTACCGAATGCGCGACGTTCGGCATTGCGGATGAGCGACTGGGCGAAGCGCTGGTCGCGGTTGTGCAGGCAGACGGCCTTGACGAACGCAGCATCATCGATTGGGTGGCGGGGCGGCTGGCGCCCTATAAGGCGCCAACACGCGTCGCTTTTTCGCGCGAGCCGCTGCCGCGCAACCAGGCCCAGAAAATCAACAAGATCGCGTTGCGCGCGCTGTGGCCAGTCCTGGCCGCCAACAACTGAACAGGAGAGTTTCGCCATGGGCATGCCCAAGGACATAAAGATAATCGATTGTATGCTGGGCATCCCCGACGCCGAGGACCGTTCTGCCTGGTTCGATCCCTTCCGCCCGCTGATCAAGGATCAGCAGACGCTTCAGCAATTCGCGATGCCGGCGCAATATATGTTCAAGGACATTCCGCAGACCGGCAAGGTCGATGATTTCGTGTCCTGGACTGTCGATCAGATGGATCAATATGGCATCGACAAGGCGCTGGTCGGGTGGAACGACAATCCCACATCCTATCGCGCCAAGGAGATGTTCGGGAATCGTTTCTTCTTCGACCTGCCCTGTGATCCCAACAAGGGTATGGAGGAAGTTCGCCGGATCAAGCGAATCCATGCCGAAGTCGGTCTGTCGGCGATCAGCGTCTTTCCAGCAGGCACGCTGCCGCAGGTGGCGATCAACCACAAATATATGTTCCCGCTTTATACTTGCGCGGCTGAACTGGGGCTGCCGGTACTTCTGAATGCGGGGATTCCGGGCCCGCGTATTCCAATGGAAACGCAGAAGGTCGAACATCTGGACGAAGTTTGCTGGTTCTTTCCAGACCTGAAAGTCGTCATGCGCCATGGCGCGGAGCCGTGGGAGGCTTTGGCCGTCAAGCTGATGCTGAAATGGCCCAACCTTTATTATTCGACCAGCGCCTTTGCGCCAAAACATTATCCCAAGGCGATCATCGACTACGCCAATACGCGCGGCGCCGACAAGATAATCTACGCGGGATATTTCCCGATGGGTCTAAGCCTGGAGCGCATTTTCAGCGACATGCAGAATGTGCCCTTCAAGGATGAAGTCTGGCCGAAATTCCTGCGCGAAAACGCCATCAAGGTCTTTGACCTTTGAATAATCTGACGGAGCTATCCATGTCCAATCCCGAAATCGCCGCCGCGACCGATGCACGCACCCCGCCAGTGGCCGTGTGGCAAATCCTTGAGAAACTGAAAGGGCAGGATCTGCTCGACTGGCGGATGGCCGAGGTCAAGGATCGCGCCTCCATCAAGGAGCGTAACCTGGATATCGGCATCCCCTTCGGCTGGTATCCGGTCCTGCTGTCGTCGGAACTGCAGGTCGGTGAGGTGAAGCCGCTGCGCTATTTCTCTCAGGATCTGGCGATCTGGCGCGGGGAGGATGGCAAGGTCCGCATGCTCGATGCCTATTGCAAGCATCTGGGCGCGCATATGGGCCATGGCGGCAAGGTACATGGCAATCTTCTGGAATGCCCGTTCCATGCCTGGCGCTATGATGGCGACGAGGCTGTGGTGAAGGACATTCCCTATGCCCGCAACATCCCGCCGCAGGTGAAACGCAAATGCACGCGCAATTGGCATATTACCGAAGCGAACCGCTTTATCTGGGCCTGGTATCACCCACAGGATGTTGCGCCGCTGTTCGAAGTGGCAGTGCTGCCGGAAGCGAGCGATCCCGACTGGACCGACTATGAAATCCATGAATGGAATGTCTGGGGTTCGATCCAGAACATGGCCGAAAATGGCGTCGATGTTGCCCATTTCCGTTTCATTCACGGCACCGCCAATGTGCCGCTGGGCGAATTGCGCTGGGGTGAATGGGGTCGCGGCGCGGATGTGAAGGCGAAAATGGGCACGCCCTGGGGCGAAGTCGATGGCTGTATCAGCTATGACACGATGGGTCCGGGGCAAAGCTGGACGCGCTTCACCGGCATTTCGGAGACGCTGCTGGTTGCCTGCCTCGCGCCGGTCGAACTGGATCATGTGCATGTCCGCTTTTGCTTCACCCAGCCCAAGGCGCAGGCGGAGGGGGAACGGGCCGGTGTCGCCAAGGCGATCATCCGCGACATCTGCAAGCAGTTCGATCAGGACAAGGTCGTGTGGGACCGGCAGAGGTTCGAACCCAATCCGATCATCTGCGATGGCGACGGTCCGATCCCGCAATTCCGCAAATATTATGCGCGTTATTATGCCGATCAGGATGCGGCGTAAGATGGCCTGAAGTTGCGTGATTTGATGTGACGCGACGCTGCGTGCTCCTGCGAAGGCAGGAGCCTAATGGAAACGGCGGAACTGGGCTCTTTCGCAGGAGCGCGTTGAGGGGAGCGAGCAGGAATGGACATGACACGCCGGGAAAGCATGGCAAATGTTGGCGCGGCGGCGTTGGCGGGGATGGCTGGAACGGCCAAGGCCGCGGTGACCCGCTCCAGTCCGCTGGACACGCATGACGCATTGGGACTGGCCCAGCTGGTGCGGGACAAGCAGATTTCGCCCAGCGAACTGCTGGACGCCGCAATCGCCAGAACCGAAGCGCTCAATCCCCGGTTCAACTTCATCGCGCAGAAACATTATGAACATGGTCGGGCGGCCATCGCCAATGGACTGCCGCAAGGGCCGTTCACCGGCGTTCCGTGGCTGCTAAAAGACTTGAACACCTATATTGCGGGTCTGCCGACGGAAAATGGCAGCCGTTTTTATAAGGACTATCGTCCTGCGGTGACATCCGAACTCGTCCGGCGGATCGAGCAGGCGGGTTTCGTCATTTTCGGCAAGACGACTGTCCCGGAACTGGGCCTGACAGGCACGACCGAGAACAAGCTGACCGGCGATACGCGCAATCCGTGGGACGTTAGCCGGATCACCGGCGGGTCATCGGGCGGCGCAGCGGCGGCGGTGGCGGCTGGTGTGCTGCCTGCCGCTCATGCCACGGATGGGGGCGGATCAATCCGCATTCCGGCGTCCTGCTGCGGCCTGTTCGGGATGAAGCCCAGCCGGGGACGCGTGCCGATGGGGCCGCCGCGCACGGAAGGCTGGGGCGGATTGTCGGTGCATCATGCTGTCACGCGCAGTGTTCGCGATTCCGCCGCCATTCTGGACGCGACGCAGGGGCCGGAGCCGGGGAGCCGCTATGCCGCGCCTACACCTGACGACACTTTCCTGTCCCAGGTGGGCAAAGCCCCCAGCCGTTTGCGGATAGCATTGATGCTGGACGCGCCAGCGGGATCGCCGGTTGATCGCGAATGTGTGGAAGCCGCGCGCAAGGCGGCGCGGCTGTGCGAGAACCTGGGCCATCATGTGGAGGAAGCCGCGCCAAAGCTGGACATAGCGGCGATGGGTGCGGCCAGTTTCGTGCTGATCGGATCATCGGTCGCGGCAGATATGGCCGATCGCGCGAAGGCGACCGGCGTCGCGATCGGGCCGGATGTGCTGGAGCCGATCACGCTGGGCTTTGTCGCCTATGGCCAGAAAACGACCGGTATGGACTTCGCGCGGGCGAATAGCACGCTGCAGGCGGCTGCCATTGCGATGGCGCAGTTCATGGCGAACTATGATGTCATTCTGTCGCCGACGCTTGCAGCCCCCCCGCTGAAGCTGGGGCAGATCAACCTGACCCCCGACGTGGATTTCGCCGCATGGGGTCAGCGCGCGGGGGCATTTTCGCCCTTCACCCAGATCGCCAACATGACGGGCCAGCCCGCAATGTCGGTGCCGCTCGCCATGTCCGCTACCGGCCTGCCGATCGGGGTGATGTTCATGGGCCGCTATGGTGATGAGGCCACGCTGTTCCGGCTGGCGGGTCAGTTGGAACAGGCTGCGCCCTGGAAGAACAGGCGTCCGACGCTTTAAGATATTTGGAGAAAATGATGCGCGGATTTGAAGGCAGGGCAGCTATCGTCGCGGGTGACGGGTGCGTCAGCTGCCGCTCGCTGTTGCGGGACTGAAGATGCGCATTGCGTCAAACCCGTGGGTCGTGCTGGCGACACTGCTCGCGATTTACATCATGAACTATGCCGACCGCTATCTGATCACCGGGCTGATCGGCCCGATCAAGGCGCAGTTCGGCATCGGCGACGCCACGGTCGGCATGTTGATGGGTCCCGCGTTCGTGTTCCTCTATGTAGTGCTGGGCGTTCCCTTCGCGCGCTTGGCGGATCGGACATCGCGGGTTCATATCATCGCGGCGGGGTGCATCCTGTGGAGCGGTGCGACCATCGCAACAGGCATGGCCAGCGGCGCTGTCAGCCTGACTCTGGCGCGGGTCGCCGTGGGCGTGGGGGAGGCGGCGTTCGTCGCACCCGCTTATTCGTTGTTGTCGGATTATTTCCGGCCCGAAAAGCGTGGCCTGGCCTTCGCAATATTGGGGGTGGCGGCCTATGCCGGGCAGATTGCCGGGCAGGCGGGAGGTCCGGCGATCGCGGCCGTATATGATTGGCGCATGGCCTTTTACAGCATGGGCGCCATCGGCCTGTTCCTAGGCGTGGCCGCCCTGTTCCTGATCCGGGAACCGCGACGGAGCAGCACTGGCGCGGAGCAGGTGGTGGTGATGCCGCTTTGGCTGCTGATCCAATGCCTGGCGTGTAACCCGGCTTATATCTTCATGATGTTCGCGTTCGGTTTTGGCGTGCTGTCGGGCGTGTCGTTCGGCTTCTGGGCCCCGGAACTGTTCACGCGCGCCTACGGGCTCGACCCGGTCACGGTGAAGTCGACCTTTGCGTTGAATTTCGGCCTGTCGGGATTGGTGGGCATGCTGCTCTTCGGAACCTTGTCGGATCGGCTTTCCCGGCGCAGTATGAAATGGCCGTCCCGCCTTTCGGCGCTGGCGCTCGGCGCGGCCACCGCCGCGATCCTGCTGGCGAGTTGGGCAGGCAGTTTCGACATGGCACGCCTGGCAGCCATTCCTGCGGGCCTGCTGGGGGGAGGATGGTCGGTGGGTTTCCTCGCCACGCTGCAATATATGCTGCCGCCCCGCATCCGGGCGGCGTCCACGGCGATATTTCTGGCGGTGACGACCCTGATCGGATTCTTCATCGGGCCGTGGGTGACGGGGTGGTTGAGCCAGGCCATGGGCAATGACGCCGCATCGCTCCGCATGGCGTTGACCATCGTCATCCCGTTCGGTTTCCTGTCGGCGCTGCTCGGCTGGGCCGCTGGGGCGCGTGTGGAGCGTGACCGGGCCGCACTGGATGTCGCGCTTTCGATTCGACCTGTCGACCCTTTGCTGGCAAGACCAGCGGCTGAAAGGGGATGAGTAAGGTCTATGAGCGAAACCTTCGTGTTCGACGACACGGATCGCAAGATTGTCGAACAATTGCGGCAAAATGGTCGCGCGACTAATCAGCAGATCGCAGAGTCCCTCAATCTGATCGCTTCCACCGTGTCCACGCGTATCCGGCGGATGGAAGAAGCCGGGATGCTGCGTGTGGTCGCTGTGTCGGACTTTGCGGTCCATGGCTATCACGTCATCATTCATGTGGCCGTCCAGGTCAGCGGGCGGCCCGCGTTGGACGTTGCGGAAGATCTGGCGGAATTCCCCGAAGTCTTTGCCGCACACCTTGTCACCGGCAGCTATGAAATAAGCCTGCTGCTGACGCTGCGTGACATTGATGAGCTGCCGTCCCTGATCACGGATCAATTGTCGAAAGTACCGGGTATAAAGTCGATGATCCCTGCGGTCGGGCTGGATGTCGTTCGCTATGGCCTGGACACCGGCCCGATCGACAGCAGGAGGCTTGCATGAGCAGACCCGATCTGGACGATCTGGATCACCAGCTGATCAGCATATTGGCGCAGGACGCGCGCGTTTCAAATCGCAAGATCGCGAGCGACCTGGGCGTCAATGAAGGCACGGTCCGGGGTCGGATCAAACGGTTGCAGCAGGAAAGGCTGATCGCCTTCACCGCGCTGACCGGCATGAAGCTGGAAAAGGCGACCAACATCGCCTTCATCGCCATTCAGGCCGATGTCGGCCACGTACGCCAGATCGCGCGCAACATAGCGGATATTCCGTTGGTGAAGGCAGTGATGATCACCCTTGGCCCGTTCAACATCATGGCGACCTGCCTCTACGATGATCTGGATGATCTGCATAAGCTGGCGTCCGGCAAGGTGTTGGAGGTCGAAGGGGTTCGGCATGTGGAAACGTCGCTGGTGGTCAGGACGGTCAAGTTCAGCAACAGGGTTGTGCGGATCACCGACGCGGAGAGCGGAGGCTGAAAGGGCCCTAATCGAAATACGGAATTCCTACTGGATAAAAATCCGCAAATTGATGCTTGAAGTCATTGTTAAGCTGGTATAGCATAATTTCATCGGTTCATTGATGCGTATTATCGACTATGGTCGGTGGAGGCGGCATCATGACACCCCGTGGGGCGTGGGCCTGATTACCAGCCGGATATGCAAAGGCAGGCGAAAAATGGAATTCGCGTTTTCCGACGAACAAATGATGATTGCAGAGACGGCCGGAGCCTTCTTCGCTGAAAATGCCACCAGTGATCGTACACGCAAGGCGATGGCGACCGACGGCATCGACCGCGCGTTATGGCACGGCTTTTGTCAGGAACTGGGCCTGTCCGGCATCGGCCTTCCCGAAAGCGCCGGGGGTGCGGGGCTGGGCATGGTCGAACTGGCCATCATCGCGCAAGCGGCAGGGGCGCAGGTCGCCGCCCTGCCGATGCTGGGCAGTCTGGCTCAGGCGGCGCAGGCGGTCGCGGCGGGCGGTGGTGAGGCTCAGCAGACGCAATGGCTGCCCCAGTTGATTTCCGGGGAGGCCATCGCCGGCTATTTTCATGACGCCGCGTTGCATGCGGACGGGGACCGGCTGACCGGCGGGTCGCGGTTCGTCACCCATGGAGCCAGCGCCGACCTGTTCGTCGTCACAGACATGCGTCAGGTCTGGCTCGTCCGCGCCGATGCGCCAGGGGTCAGTGTCACGCCGCAGACCAGCATGGACCAGACGCGTCCTCTGGCCC
Organism: Sphingobium sp. ZW T5_29; assembly: GCF_044987515.1. Classification (NCBI taxonomy): domain Bacteria; kingdom Pseudomonadati; phylum Pseudomonadota; class Alphaproteobacteria; order Sphingomonadales; family Sphingobiaceae; genus Sphingobium; species Sphingobium sp. ZW T5_29. Next base: position 130,088 of record NZ_JBJDRM010000008.1, on the reverse strand, counting down.
ATGTGCGGCTGAACAATGTTCCGGGTGAACGGCTTTCCAATCCGACCGCCGCGCTGGCGGCAGCCCATCGCGCAGCCTTCATCACTGCCGCAGCGGAAGCACTGGGCGGCGCGCAAGCCTGTCTGGACCGCACCGTCGCCTATTCGAAAGAGCGCATCCAGTTTGGCCGCCCCATCGGATCCTTCCAGGCTTATAAGCACCGGCTGGCCGACATGATGGTTGAAATCGAACAGGCGCGATCCGCCGTATACTGGGCTGCCTGCGCCATCGATGAAGGGGCCGACGACGCGGCGATGGCGGTCCACGCCGCCAAATCCTTTGCCACGGACACCTATTTCCGCTGCGCCGGGGACATGATCCAGTTGCACGGCGGCATCGGCTTTACATGGGAACATGATGCGCATCTTTTCTTCAAGCGCGCCCGTTCGCTGCAGACGATGCTGGGCAGCGGCGATTGGCACCGCGAAAGGATTGCTGCGATGATATTGGGAGAAGCGGCATGAAACTGGGCTTTTCACCGCAAGACGAACTGTTCCGGCAGGAATGCGCCGATTGGCTGAACGGCCAGATGGCAGGCGAATTCAGCGATATAAAGGGCGTTACCAAGCTGACCGGCAGCCCGGAACGGCGAAAGGAATGGGAACAGCAGTTGGCCGCCCATCGCTGGTCCTGCATCGGCTGGCCCAGCCAGTGGGGCGGGCGCGACGCGACGCTGGCGCAGCAGGTGATCTTTGCCGAAGAATATGCGCGCGCAGGCGTGCCGGGCCGGGTCAACCATATCGGGGTCGAACTGGCGGGGCCGACCATCCTGACGTTCGGCACGGAGGAGCAGAAGCAGCGTTTCCTGCCCGACATCGCGGCGGGCAAAACCATATTCTGCCAGGGCTTTTCCGAACCCAATGCCGGGTCTGACCTCGCCAGCGTGCGGACCAAGGCGAGGCTGGAAGGTGATGAGTGGGTCGTCAACGGACAGAAGATATGGACCAGCCTGGCCCATATTTCCGACTGGATTTTCGTCATCACCCGCACCGAGGAAGGGTCAAAGGGGCCAAAGGGCCTGACCTTCCTGATGATGCCGATCGACCAGCCGGGCATAGAGATCAGGGGCATTCGCCAGATTAACGGAGATGCGGAATTCAACGAGACCTTCTTTACCGATGCACGATGTCCGGCGGATAGCCTGATAGGCGCAGTGGGCGAGGGGTGGCGCATTGCCATGGGGCTGCTGGCGTTTGAACGCGGCGTGTCCACGCTGGGTCAGCAGATGGGGTTCCGCAATGAACTGGACGAAATCATCGCAGTGGCAAAGGCCAATGGCGCGGCGAATGATCCGTTGATCCGCCAGCGGTTGGCCAAGGCGGAGGTCGGCCTGCGCCTGATGCGCTATGGCGCGCTGCGGATGTTGTCGCAGACGGATCATTCCAGCATGGATGGTGCGGCGCTGACCTACAAGATTCAGTGGGCCAGCTGGCGCCGCAATCTGGGCGAGCTGGCGATGGACGTGTTGGGGCAGGGCGGCGAGATCAGCGACCATGCGGAATATGAATGGGATACGCTGCCAAACCTGTTCCTGTTTTCGCGATCGGACACCATCTATGGCGGCACCAACCAGATCCAGCGCAACCTGATCGCGGAACGCGGCCTGGGCCTGCCTCGTGAGCCGCGCGGGACGGCGTGAGTGGCGGAAGAAGAAGATGCCTTTGAACGGTTGAAGAACTTTCCGCCGCGCGGGCATCATGCGCTGTTGGGCATCTACACCGTTGATAATGGACCCGATTGGGCCGAACTGGCCTGCCCCTTCGCCCCCGGATTCCTGATGGACCTGGAGTCGGGGTTGGTATCGTCCGGCCCGGTCGTGTCGCTCGTCGATGCTGCGGCGGGCGCGGCGATCATAGCGCGGACGCGGCAGTGGCGCCCCATGGCGACGTTGGACCTGCACATTGATTATCTTAGACCGGCCCGCGCGGGACAGGCTCTGCATGCGCGTGCGCATTGCCATCATGTGACGCGAAAGGTCGCATTTACCCGTTGCAGCGTCCATGACGGCGATGCGGATCGGCCAATCGCCTCTGCAACCGCCAGCTTTTTCTTCATGGAAGAGTCATGATCGTTCACACGCCCTATGCACGGATGCTTGGCATTCAGGCCATGGCTGACGAAGCTGGCGTGACGACGCTGATGATGCCCGCGGCCCCTTCATTGGAAGGCCGGGCGGGTTTTCTATATGGCGGGGTCATCGCCAGTCTGCTGGAACTGGCGTGCCTGGAAGCGGTCGCGCGGGAAGCGGGCAAACCCTGGCCCAAGCCCATCAACATGTCGTTCGATTTCCTGCGCGGCGGGTTGATGATCGACAGCTATGCGCAGGCGCGGTTGGTCCGCGTCGGGCGGCAAGTGGTCAATGTCGATGCAACCTGTTGGCAGAAGGATCGTGAAAAGCCGGTCGCTACCGGAAGGATGCACCTGCTGCTCGATTGAGCGGCTTTATCGCTCCACCAGGCTCTTCAAGGATTTGAGATCGCGGTTCACCCATTTGATGTCGGCTGCAAAGCGTTCATCGTCCATGCTTGGCTGGCGAAACAAGGTCAGCATGACTTCCGCGCCATCCCCATTTTCGATGACACGCATGGGAACATGGATTTTGACGCCATCGCCCTGGTCGACATGATGATCCATCACACCGAAACTGTTATGCGGTGAAAAGCCGATGCGGATAGGACCTTCGGGGCCGTCCGCCACCCAATGGTCGCCGTCCTGCCGAAGGCCGGAGTCCACAAGGCCCGACGCCCATTTCGGGAAAAATTCAGGACGCCAGATCATATCGTAAAGCTCTTGCCAATTGCGATTGATCGTAACGCTGAAAGTGCGGGCTGGCAGCATTTCGCTTCTCCTTCGTTCAGCCGTCATGCCATTCGCCCGGCTGCATACCTTCAATCGACCAGTCCCCGATCCGCCACCGCACCAGCCGTAGTGTTGGGTGCCCTACGGCGGCCGTCATCCTGCGCACCTGCCGATTTCTGCCTTCCCTGATGGTCAGTTCGATCCAGCAGTCCGGCACGCTCTTGCGGAACCGCACCGGCGGGTCGCGCGGCCACAGGTCGGGCGGGTCGATGCGTTTCGCCTGCGCGGGCAGGGTCATGCCATCCTTCAAACGGACGCCGCGCCGCAGCTGCTCCAGCGCGCTTTCCTGCGGATCGCCTTCGACCTGCACGAGGTAGGTTTTCGGCGTCTTGTATTTTGGGTCGGCGATCCGCGACTGGAGCCTGCCATCATCGGTGAGCAGGAGCAGGCCTTCGCTATCCAGGTCCAGCCGCCCGGCAGGGTAAACGCCCGGCACGTCGATGAAGGCCGACAATGTGGGGCGCACCGTTTCTGATCGAACGTCGGTGAATTGCGACATCACGCCATAGGGTTTGTTGAACAGGATCAGGCGGGTCATGCTCAATCTTCCTCAATGGCTATGCTGCCCTGATCGATCAGCGCGGCGATCAGGGTCAGGCATGGCGGCTCATTGGCAAGGTCCGGGCTGGCGAGGACATGGTCCTGCGCACAAATCTGCCGGGCAAACGTTGCGGTCTGACCGCAGCAGTCAAAGCTCTGTCCATCGGCGAAGAGGATGACGGCGTCGCCCGAACCGCGAATGAAGGAGAAGCGGCTGGCCGGGTTGCGCAGAATGACGGCGCCTTTGGCCAGCTGTTCGCGCAGATCGTCGGGTTGGACCGGGTCTTCGGGACGCCAGTCCGCCTCGGCATATTTCCGGCTGCTATTATATTCCCCGAACCAACGGGCAAAGCCCTGCGCGTCGAGCAGCTTTTGCGTCATCATCCCGTGCAGCCGGGCGAGCGCGTCCGGTGAAATCTCGCCCGGATTGTCCTGCACATGCAGATCCGGGTCGGCATAGCGGTCGTCGCACTGGATCGTATCGACCAGATGATCGCACCACCCTTCGATCAGTTCGCTTTGGGAAGGCGCGCGAAAACCGATGGAATAGGTCATGCAGTCGTCGCCCACGGCTATGCCGTCATGGGCGTAACCCGGCGGAACATAAAGGATATCGCCCGGTTCCAGGACCCATTCATCGCTTGCCTCGAACGTCGCGAGCAAACGCAGATCGTCATGGGGCAGCAATATGCTCGTCTCATCGCACAGTGGCCCGACCCGCCAGCGGCGCTTGCCCAGTCCCTGCAACAGGAACACGTCATATTGGTCGAAATGCGGTCCTACCCCGCCCTGATCGCTGGCATAGCTGACCATGACATCATCGATCCGCCAATTGGGCACAAAGCGGAACGGGTCGATCAGCGCCGCGACGTCGGGGACGTGATGATCGACCGCCTGGACGAGCAAGGTCCATGGCGTGTCGCCCAATGTGCTGAAACGCTCCGCCGCGAAGGGGCCGTGATCCAGCGCCCAATTGTCGCCCGTCCGCTCGATCAGGCGGGATTCGACATCCTCCTCACAGGCCAGCCCAGCCAGCTCGTCGGGGGCGAGTGGGTTGGTCCACGCCGCCCATGGGTTGCGGATGAGCAGCGGCTTTTTCTGCCAATAATCCCGAAGGAAACGGTCGATATCGAAATTATGAAGTTGCATGAATGCTCGCGAAGCTGACCGGGCCACCCGTGCAGCCGCCAGCGGTCAATGTCAAAGCGGTTGCTGCGCCACGCGGCGCTGCGTCCTGATCAGTCGGACCAGCGTTTCGTCCAGCGTGGACAGGAAACGCGACCGATCCGCCTTGCTGAAGGCGGCAGGCCCGCCGACATTGTCGCCGCCCGCCCGCAGATCAGCCATGATCGCGCGAACCGCGATGGCGTTGCCGATCGATGCGGTGGTGAACGGCTTGCCCGTAGGCGCGATCACCACGCCACTCATTTTCAAGGAACGGTCCGCCAGCAATATGTCGGCGGTTATCACAATCGTGCCGTCCGTCACGCGCTCCGCGATCCAGTCATCCGCAGCGTCGAATCCATCGCCGACCACCGTCCGGCTGATCAGGGGATGGGTGGGAATTCGGATAGGGCTGTTGCTGACCACCATGACAGGCACGTCATGGCGAAGCGCGACCTTGTATATTTCGTCCTTCACCGGACAGGCGTCGGCGTCGACCAGTATCTGGATCATGGGCAAGCGGCGATCAGGCGGTGCCGCATGTCATTGCGCGCCCCGGTCGGTTTGCGCCAGCCGCCGCCCGGTGACCAGGGTTTGGATGATGAACAGCAGGATCAAGATGGTCCCCGCGGTCCCCACGAAAATGTCGAAGCCCGACACCCTGCCAAACAGTCCGGGGCCGGACCCCAGCACCATCATCATCAACGTCAGCGCAATCAGGATCAGCCGCAATTCTGTAGGCCCCGCGGCAAGGTAGGACAGTTTGAATTCGCCAATCACGCGGGCGGACAGATAAGCGTGGATCGACAGCAACAGATAGCCCGCCAGCGCGACCATCGCGATGTCCATGGTCACATAGGGGCTAAGGCCGATACCGGCCAAAATCAGCAACGTCGCAAGCCCATCGCAGCTATGATCGATGAAATAGCCGTAGGATGGGCGTTCGATCCGCCGATAGCGCGCGATGCTGCCGTCCATCGAGTCGCCGAACCATTGGACGAAATAGCCAGCGATGGCGACCAGCAGCCACGCCGGGTTCAGGGCGCTGGCAACATAGCCCAAAAAGATCATGAACGCGCCGACCATGCCCAGAAACGTCAGGCGGTCCGGCGTGACCCAACGAGGCATCCGGCTGCACAGCCAGGTGAGCAATTGGCGTTCCCGCGCGGCGAGCCAGTTTTCCTGAATTCTCGAAAGCGAAGGGGCATTCTGTAATGGCATTGTCATATCATCTTATGAAACGATGAGCGCCGATGAGCAACCTGCGAAATCCTGCCGCCGGGCATGTGGGCGGGCGGGCCGCTATCGAATGAGTGCGCGGTAGGCGGACGGAGAGCGGCCGACCTGCTGTCGGAAAGCGGCGCAAAATGCGGGCGCACCTGAATAGCCCAGGTTCCGCGCTATGTCCGCCAGGGGGCGCCGCTCGTTTCCGCCCAGCAGCGCCTTTGCCCGCCGCATCCTTGCCTGGCGCGTGAATGCGCCCGGCCCGATGCCCATCATGTCGCGAAAGCAGCGCATGAAATGATAACGGCTAAGGCCGCACGATGCTGCCAGCATGTCGACGTCCGGCGGTGGGCCGGGAGCGTCGATCCGTTCCAGCACCCGGCGCAACATGCGCGGCGTCAGGCCGCCCTTGCGACGATGCGCTCGCAACTCTGCCCCCGTCAGATAGCGTCGAAGGTCGATCAGCAAGGTGGCGACCAGCGATTCTGCCAAGCCGGGGCTGTCTGCTTGCGGCTGTTCCGCCTCACTCGCCAGACGCAGCATCGCGTCCTCCATCGCCTGCGACCTGATGTCGAAACAGGCGGCGAGCGCGGCTTGGCCCAGTGGCTCTAAGCCCAGCGCAGGCTCGATCCGCCAGTCTTCAAACCGGCATCGCAGTGTGTGGAACGACCCGCCCGACACGCGCATTTCCATCGGTGTGCCCGCCGGGCGAAAACCCAGCGCGCCGAAACGGATGAAGGGTGAACGCTCATTGCCCGCCAGCCGACCCTCCGACCCGTCCAGCAGGCGCGACAGGCCAAGCGAAAGGATCGCTTGCATTTCCGTGACCACCACCGTTTCGGCTTCTACTTCTGGAAAGGCGCATAGTTCGATCAGTACGCCGGGCAGGGCAATGTGCCCCTGCACCAGGTCCTTGCTCCGTTGCGCGTCGACAATGTGGATCGCCATGATCGGCTCCATTATGAAATCGTGCGGTATATTCATGAATCGTGCGCCAATCCGCAAGGGTCAGATTGGCTGGGTCGGCAGCTTGCTGTAAATTGCGCGGATAAATCAGGAGAGAGAATGTCAAACCACAGCAGCGCCGCTGTGCCGACCGCCGACGATATTTTGCGCGGCGTCGATCTGGCCGGGCGCACCGCTATCGTTACCGGCTCTTCGTCCGGCGTGGGCGTGGCCATCGCGTCTGCTCTGGCCAAGGCGGGGGCGGAGGTCACACTGGCGGTGCGCGATGTCGCGGCTGGCGCGCAGACTGCTGATGCGATCGCTGCCGCGACCGATGGACGCACCCGTCCCAGCGTGGAAGGGGTCGATCTGCTGTCCATGGAATCGGTCCGGGCCTTTGCCGCGCGGTGGAGCGAGCGCCCGATTGACCTGCTGATCAACAATGCCGGCCTTATGGGACCGCCGCTGACCCGCACGAAGGACGGGTTTGAAAGCCAGATGGCGGTCAATTATTTTGCCCCGTTCCTCCTGTCCGAACTGCTGCTGCCCAACCTGGCCGCGCGCAGGGGCCGGGTGGTGATCGTCTCATCCGGCTCGCATCATCTTGCGGAACTGAGGCTGGACGACCTGAATTACGAACGGCGCGCCTATGAAAAGTTCGAAGCCTATGGCCACGCCAAGCTGTGCGCCAACCTGCTGGCCGTGGAATATAGCCGCCGCCATGCACCGCAGGGCGTCACCATGAACGCGTGCACGCCCGGCGGGGTCATGACCAATCTGGGTCGCCATGTCACCTTTCAGGACGCCGTTCGGCTGGGCTGGGTGAATGAGGATGGCACCTTGCCGCAAGGCAGCATGAAGACGGTGGAAGAAGGCGCGGCGACGCCGGTATGGGCCGCTGTCGCACCGGAATTGGCAGGACGGGGCGGCCTGTATCTGGAGGATTGCGCCATTGCGCCGATATGGTCGCCGCCCCTGCCGTCCGGGTGGGGCGTCACCGCCGCCTCGCTCGACCCCGGCAATGCGCGCCGCCTGTGGGATGTTGCCGAACCTCTGATCCTGAAGGAAGTCGCATGAACCATCCTGTCAGCGCTTTCGCCCCGGCCAATGACAATATCATCGCCGAGACCGAACGATGGGAGGCGGAAACGCGCGCGCCCTTCGTCGCGGCGCAGCCGGAACGCCGCGATCCCTTCGTCACCCAGGCGCTCAAATGGCCGATCAAGCCGCTCTACACGCCTGCCGATCTGGACGCGGTGGGTTTCGATTATCTCAAGGATGTCGGCTTTCCGGGAGAATATCCCTTTACCCGATCGACCCGGCCAAACGGCCACCGCTCCGGTTTCTGGACGATGACGCAGGTCACTGGCTTTGGCAAAGGCGAGGACTGGGCGAAGCGGGCGCGCTTCATGTTGGATCAGGGCCTGTCCGGCCTGATCCTGGAATATGATCTTGCCACCACCAATGGCTATGACAGCGACGACCCGATGGTAGAAGGCGAAGTGGGGCGCGCAGGCATGGCGCTCGACAGTCTGGAAGATCTGGAAAACGCGTTCGACTTGCCGTTCGACAAGCTCAAATATCTCATGAGCGTTTGTAACGCGCCGCAGCCGGTGAACCTGGCCATGATCATTGCCGCGCTGGAGAAAAAGGGCGTTGATTCCAAGGATTTCGTTCTTCACATCGTCAACGGCATCCTGATCGAATATACCTGTGTCGGGCGTTACATCTATCCGCCCGAACATGGCCTTCGCATCGCGACCGACGCGATTGAATATATCATTCGCCATCATCCGAACTGGGCGCCCCTGTCCATCATTTCCGCCCAGCTTCAGCCTGCCAAGGCGAACCCGGTGCAGGAGATCGCGTTCAGCCTTGCGATCTGCTGCGCCTATATTGACGCGACGCTGGAACGCGGTTTGGATATCGACACGGTTGCGCCTTACCTCAACCATTTCGTCGTCAATGTGGACATGGATTTCTTCGAAGGCATCTGCAAGCTGCGGGCCTTCCGCAAATGCTGGGCGCGGCTGATGAAGGAACGCTATGGCGCCACCCGGCCCGAAGCGCTCAAGATTCGGCTTATGACGTCGCCAACCACGATCGCGCTCACGCTTCAGCAGCCGCTCAATAATATCGGCCGTCTCGCCATCATGGCGACCGCCTGCGCGCTGGGCGGCGCGGGCGAGAATATGACTACGCCGCTCCATGATGAAGCCCATTCGCTGCCCGCTGAAGAAGCGATCCGGGTCGGCGCGGCGTTGCAGCACATTGTCGCGCATGAAACTGGCGTGGCGGAAACGATCGATCCGCTCGCCGGGTCCTATTATGTCGAAACGCTAACCAAACAGATGGAGGATGCGGCCTTCGTGGAGATGGAAAAGATCTTCGCCATGGGTGGGGCCGTGAAGGCGATCGAGAACGGCTATTTCCAGCGCGCTCTAGGCCGCGAACAATATGAACGGAACAAGGATCTGGAGGAAGGCCGCCGCAAATGGGTGGGCGTCAACCACCTCGTCCTGCCGGAGGAAAAGCGGGAAATCGAAATCTTCCGCCTGAACGATGATATGGAGGAGCAGCAGGTCGAAAAGATCCGGGCGCTTCGTGCCCGGCGCGACCAGCCTGCGGTCGACGCCGCGCTCGACAAGGTGCGCGAAGCGGCGCGCAATGGCGACAATCTGGTCCCTGTGTGTCTGGAAGCGGTGAAGCTCTACGCCACGCACGGCGAACTGTGTAACGCGATGCGCGACGTGTTCGGCGTCCACACTCCCGACAGCCAGCTTGCAGGAGTTTGACGAGATGCAGGAACAGCCAAACCGCCGCCTTCGCGTGCTGCTCGCCAAGCTGGGCATGGACACCCACACTGTCGGCGTCACCATCATCGGCCATGCCCTGCGTGAAGCGGGGATGGAGGTGATCTTCACCGGCCTGAAGCAGACGCCCGAAATGGTCGCCGCCGCCGCCATCCAGGAGGATGTCGACGTGGTGGGCATTTCTACTTTGTCGGCTGGGCACACGCGCAGCTTGCCCAAGCTGGCGCGGCTGCTGCGTGAGCAGGGCGGCGGGGACAAGTTGTTACTGGCAGGTGGCGTCATTCCGCAGGAGGATCAGCCGTTCCTGCAGGAAGCGGGCGTGCACAAGATATTCACCATGGGCGCGGACACGCGCGACATCGTCCAATATCTGGAACAATGGTGGGCCGGGAAACAGGCTTCGGAAGCGGCCTGAACGAATGGACGATATCGCGCAAGGGGTGCTGGACGGCGTCGTCGCCGCTGGTGCGCGCGCCATCCGCTGGCTGGACGATCGCGACCCACGTGGCGCCGATCTTGTGCGAGGCATCTTCCCCGCGACCGGGCGCGCGCAGATCGTTGGCGTCACTGGTCCACCGGGCGCGGGCAAGTCCACGCTGACCGACATGCTGGTGACGGAACTGCGCGGCAGGAGCCTGCGCGTCGGGGTCATCGCCGTCGATCCGTCCAGCCCCTTCACCGGCGGGGCGATTCTGGGCGACCGGGTGCGAATGGCCCGCCACGCGCTCGATCCCGGCGTGTTCATCCGTTCGCTGGGCACGCGCGGGCAAGCGGGCGGATTGTCGCGGTCGACCCATGACGCCTGCCTGGTTCTGGATGCGATGGGATATGACATCGTGATTGTGGAGACCGTCGGCGTCGGGCAGGACGAAATCGACATCGTCAACCTGGCCCACACCACCATCATTGTCGGCGTGCCCGGTTTGGGCGACGAAGTGCAAGCCGTGAAGGCGGGCCTGATGGAAGCGGGTGAGATATTCGTCATCAACAAGGCTGACCGTGACGGCTATCAAGCGACACAGCGCCAATATGAACTGATGCTCCACCTGCGCGAACAGGCGGCGGTGGCGCGGGATGCAGGCTGGTCCACTCCGCTGCTGCGCGCTGTCGCGACCAGTGGCGAAGGTGGCAAGGAAATTGCCGACGCCATCTTCGCGCACCGTGCCGCGTTGGAAGCGCGCGACGGCTTTGCCAGACGATCGGGGTTGCGCGAGCGTGAACAGACGTTGGGCATCCTGCGTGAACGGCTGGCCGCGCGGACGCTGTGCGCAAAGGGTCAGGCCGTGCTGGCGGATGTAGAAGCCCGGCGCATCGACCCTTATACCGCCGCCGGGACCCTGCTGGCGCTGATCGACGGAAAGGATGGCCTTGCATGACCAAGAGCATTTGCGCCCTGGTCCACCGGCCCAATTCCACGCGGGCCGCGTTCCATGCCTATTATGAGGATCGACATGCCCCGCTCGGCGCGCGCCATTTCCCGTTCACGCGCTATGCCCGAAATCACATCGTGGGTGGTGACGTGCCGGACTATGACACCATCAGCGAGTTTTGGGCTGACGACATTGCCGCCGCCGCCGCGCTGATGAATGGCCCGGTGGGTGATATCATGCGAGCTGACGAGGAAAAATTCATGGATCGCAGCCGCATCGCGTCGGCGGGGGTGGAGGAATATGCGCTGTCATCGGGCGAACCCGCCACAGCGGACGGCGCGCGCACCGCTTTCCTGATCGATATTGCGGGCGATCGGGTCGAAGGGTGCGAACATATTTTATCCTGGGCGCGGATGGTCGCTTTGGAAAATGCTGGCATGTCGCTCGACTTCACGAATTCTTGGGGCGATCCACAATTCCCCGCTGCCGCTGTGTTATGGATGCCCGGTCATGTCCAGTTGAGCGACCCTCCAACGGGGGCGACCGTCCGCCGCCTGATCCTGCATCGCGTGGAAACGCCTGCCGCGCAGCTGTTATCTTCAAGATAGGTCGACGCGGATGCGGGAAAGGCGCGTCGCCTGAATGTGCCAGCCGTCGCCCAGCCGCACATAGCTTTCATGATAATGGCCATAACCGTGCATGAACCGGAACGGCAGGACCGATCCTTCCGGCACCCACAGCTTGTCCTCCATGGCCCAGATGCCGGTCGCCTCGTTTGCTGATTGGAACTGGATTTCGGCCATATGACCATGGTGGACGGTGACGACATTTTCCAACATGGCGGACAGGCCCGCGACATAGGCTTCGCTGCCATGGATCAACATCGCGTCGTTGCGTTCACCCGATGAGTCCCGGAAGTCGGCGATCAGGTCCGGGGCAAAGACCGCGCGGTGGCCAGCCCAATCCTTGCTGTCCAAGGTGCGGAAATAACGGGCTTTCAGCGCCTTTATCTCCTGCAGGGCGATCAGCCTGTCGATATCGTTCAGCATGCTCACCCTAAATCCGCGTCACCGGCGGCGAGCACGCCCGGATCTCCATGATGGAGGAACCATAGGGCGTCACGGCGGACGATGCGCCAGCCTTCGGGTCGGCGCTGCCACTTGTCGATATATTCTCCGGTCGAATCGAATATCGGGCCAACGGGGTCATCCTTGCGTTGGTGGCGGGCCTGGACATAAGCGCGGCTGACCGCCTGATCGCCGTCCACGTCGATCAGCAAGCTGCCGATCAAATGCTGCGTATTGCCGCATATATCCAGGAACCGGCGCATCTGGGCGCGCAGTGCCGCCATGCCCTGCTGTTCCCCCACGCCGTAATGAAACGTCAGGTCGTCTGCGAACACATCGCTCAGATCGTCCCAGCGTTTCTGGTCCAATATTCGGGCAAAGCGGCTGAGGCCTCGCGCGATTTGCCGTTCGTCCAGCAATGATTGCAAATCTGTCATCAGGCCACATTCCCTGCCATGCTGCCCGCCGCCACGTCGATGGCGGAACCGGTGATATGCCGGGCTTCGTCGGACAGGAGGAACAGCACGCTGTCGCTGACATCGGACGGTTCGACCCAGGGCACGCCCTGCGGCGCAAAGGGGTTGGCGCGCATCATCGCTTCGAACTTCGCCTGGGTCGGATTGGGGTCGCCGGGCAGCGCGCGTTTCCAGGTGGCGGGATTGTTGAGCAGCGGCGTATTGACTCCGGTAGGGCAGACGGCATTGACCGTGACATTGTTCTTCGCGACTTCAAGCGCGGTGGCCTTCACCATGCCGATGACCCCCCATTTCGATGCGCAATAGGCTGCGGAATTCACCTGTCCGCTGCGTGCGGCGAGCGATGCGACGGCGACAATGCGGCCAGACCGGCGCTTTATCATGCCCGGCAGCACGGCGCGCAGACTGTGGAACACGCCGTACAGGTTGGTCTGGACCACATCGTTGAACAGGGCATCGCTCATCGACGCCATGGGCGAAGTGCCATAGATTCCCGCGTTGGCGACAAGCAGGTCGATCCTGCCGAACATGCTGTTGCCCTCGCGCACGACCGCCGCCGCCGCCGCGGGATCGCGCACGTCGGACTTGATCGCCAGCACGCGGCGGCCCGTCGACCTCACCATCGCTGCGGTTTCGTCCAGGTCCGCCTGCGTCGCCATGGCGTAGTCGATGGACCGCACGGCGGTCAGGCTATCCGACACTATGATGTCGGCCCCTTCGGCGGCGAGGCGCAGCGCGTGGCTGCGGCCCTGGCCCCGTGCGCCGCCGGTGATCCATGCGACCTTGCCGGCGAAGCGGCCAGCGGCGCGTTGCGGTGTCGCCGCTTCGGCGGTGGCGGCGGTCGTCGCGGCGACGGCGCCTGCCGCCGCGACGAAATGTCGGCGTGAAATCGTCGGACTGTCCTGTGTCATCCGCTCATCCTCTCCATTGCAGGCCGCCGCCACCTGGCGCTCCTTCTAGACGATATAGCGCTCCCGATAGGCGGCGAATGCGTCCTTGATCGCTTCTTCATCCAGGCCGAACCGTTCCAGCGAATAGTCGTGCATGGGGCGCTGTTCCCGCTTGTTCCCCGCCAGAAATTCGGTGAGCGCCGCCTCCAGCCGGTCGTCCATAGGGACGCCGATGCGCGAAAGCACGCGCTGGGCCTGGGTCATCGGGTCCTTGCCGACCTCTTTATAGTCGATGTCGATGAAGCGGTCTTCGCCGATGCGTTCCCGCGCGGCTTCGAACATGCGCATCCATTCGGCGAGGCGCGGGAACCAGAAACCGCTGACATCCTTGTCGGAAATGGTCGCGCTCAGCTTATACAGCGCAGCCTGCATCGACACATAGGACGGGACGGTCTCTACCGGGTCGCGATGGGTCATGATCAGCAGCGCGTCCGGGAAGGCGCGAGCTGCGGTTTCCACATAGGGAAGGTTGGACGGGCTTTTCAAAATCCATTTGGTCCCGCGACGGGCAGGGTCCTGCCACTGAAGATATTGAAGGATGGTCTTCAAATCCTGATGCCCGCGCGACTGGTCATAGCCGTTCAGCCAGCGGGCGAAGCTGGGGATGAAGTTCATCCCTTCGACCATCGTGCTGACGAACATCTGGCCCAGCACCAATATTTCCTCGTCCGGCGCTTCGGGGTCGAGCGGATGGATGGAGGCAAGTTCGGGAGCAAGCTGCAGCCATCCGTCGATCATCGACTGGGCATAGTTGCGGCGCTCCACCGGATTGCCGCGCTCTTCACCGGGGAAGGGCGCGAAATTCTGCGCTTCATACCAGCGCAGGCCCGTCATGCCCGGCGCGCTTGCCAGCAGGCGCTGGAATATGGTGCTGCCGGTGCGGGGCAGGCCCAGGATGATGCCCGCGACCTCCACCTTTTCATCCAATATCTCAGGGTGGCGCTTGATATCCTCTACCATGCGCAGGCGGCTGACCAGGCCCTTGACGATGACCTCCGTCATGGACGCGACGCCCGCGGGGGTCAGCGCGCCTTCCAGGTTTGACGCTTCGATATAGCGGTCCATCGGTTCCAGGAACCAAAGGTCGCCGAAATCGGAAAGGCCCGCCCGGTCGCGGGCCTGCTGCAACAGGGTTTCACGGTCGAGAGGCGCGGTGCCTGCGGTGGGGGATGAAGGGGCCATGGGCATCACTCTTTGTTTAATGGAAAAGGATGTGAAGGGCGCGGCCAGGCGAATGCGGGCGCTCAGGCTCTTTACAGAATGTCATCCTCGCCTTCTCCCGTCGGACCGTGCCGACAGGATCGCACATGGTCGCGCAGTCCGGTCGAGCCGCTCTTCATCGTGTTTTCGCTATAGAGAAATCTCTTCCCCCAGCGCAACGTCAATCGATACTTGCGCGCTTCGGCTACGCATATCAATAATGATCAGGTAAAAATCAATGCAAGCGCGAATCGAATGGCCCCGGTCATTTATGCGATTGAGTGGAGGAGGAAAATCCAATGCTGTCCCTTCAGGAAATTTCCGACCGCATGGAAATATCGGATCTTCTGTCCAGCTACAGCCATGCGATCGATTTTCGGGACTGGGACGCATTGGATGACGTGTTCACCCCCGACGCCACCATCGATTACAGCGAAACCGGCGGGGCCAAGGGAAGCTATGCCGAAATCAAGGCGTGGCTGCCCGGCGCGCTGGAGCGTTTCCCCCGCTACCAGCACATGATCGCGACGACCAAGCTGGATCTGGAGGGCGACGTCGCTCGCAGCCGCACCGTCCTATTCAACCCCATGGTGTACAAGGGTGAGGATGATGTGGAGCAGGTCTTCTTCATCGGCCTTTGGTATCGCGACCGGCTGGTGCGCACGGAAAAGGGCTGGCGTATCGCGGAACGCTACGAAGAAATGGGCTATTCCTACAACACGCCCGAAATGCCGCCAGTGCCGCCGGTATCAATTGAAACTTGACTGAAACAGGCTAGCCGCGAACTGACATTAAACCGCGCTTTTTGCAGCGGCCAGCAGGGAATATAAACGGATGCATGCACGCACGAAGGACGGCGCAAGCCCATCCGCCAGCGTCGGTTCCCACGCGGCGCGATGGATGGTATTTCGCGCCTTCCTGACCCAGAATGTTTCCATTGGCTCCGCATATGGGGCCTTTGGCGTCACGGTGCTGCCGTTGCAGGAACAATTTGGCGCAAGCCGTGGGGCGGCCGCGCTCGGACTGGCGCTTTGCGTGCTGACGACAGGGCTGTCCGGTCCGCTGATCGGCGCGATGATCACGCGCATCGGCCTGCGCTGGACCATGATGTTGGGTGCGACTCTGTCCTTCATAGGCTATGCCTTGCTTGCGGTTGCGCCGGACATGGTGACGGTCCTGCTGCTCTATGCCTTGCCCATCGGGCTAGGGACGGCGATGCTGGGCTCTTTCCCGTCCAGCGTGCTCGCCAGCAACTGGAATGCGCAGAATCCTGGTCCGGCGTTGGGCATCACCAACATGCCGCTGCTCCTCGCGCTGCTGCCGATGGTTGGGCTGGCACTGATCCAGGACCATGGGTTGGGGTCATTTTACTTGACGCTCGCGGCGCTTCACCTGCTGCTGCTGCCGGTGATCCATGGCGTATCGGACGGTCCTGAGGTCATCGGTAAACCGGCGCCTGATCCGCATGGTCATGTAGCGTATAAAATGCCTGCCGTACGCGCGGTGCTGGGCAGCCCTGCTTTCTGGGCGATGACGATCGGCGCGGGGTATCTCAGTGCAGCCGGGATCACCGGCGTGTCGCATCTGGTCGCGTTCGCTATTGAACGGGGCATTGCGGCCAGTCCCGCCGCGCTGTTGTTATCCATCATGGGCGGTGCCGCCATTCTGGGGTCGCTGCTGTCGGGGATGTTGTGCGGCCGCATCGGCGCTTCACAAACCTTGGTTGTGATGTCCTGCGGGTTGTGCGCCAGCTGGATCGTCCTGCTGTCCACGACTGCCTATCCACCGATGGCCGCTGCGGCGTTGCTGATCGGCATGAGCGGGGCGGGCGTGTATCCTGCGGTCAACATGTTGGCGAGCCGGCTTTTCGGGCAGCATTCGCTCCCACGCATATTGGGGATTTATGGTCTCGCCACGCTGCCATTGACCTTCAGCTTACCTCCATTGGCAGGGGTGCTGCATGACGCGGCTGGCGGCTATGGCCCGGTGGCCTGGTTCATCATCGGCGGGACAGCCCTCGTCGCAATCCTTTTCCTGACAATGAGGCGCGGCGCACCTCTTGGCAGAGCTGTTGAAGATGCTGCACGCCCAGAATTGTCCTGCGCCAACTGAATGGCGCGTTTCTTTCAGAAGGAAGGTGAAACGTGAAACTTCAAGGCAAGACGGCAATCATAACCGGCGGTGCGCGTGGCATGGGTGCGGCAACCAGCCGCCTGTTCGCGGCGGAAGGAGCGCAGGTCGCCATCGCTGACCTGCTGGACGCCGAAGGAGCGGCGTTGGCCGCCGAATTGGGCGACGCCGCGCGCTTTTACCATCATGACGTGACGAGTGAGGAAGATTGGGCCAAGCTGGTTGCCGCGGTAGAGGCTGACCTGGGTCCCGTTGATATATTGGTCAACAATGCGGGTATCCTGCTGTTCCGCACATTGTTCGACACGACGCTGGCCGACTATCAAAGGGTCCTGAACGTGAACCTTGTCGGAGAATTTCTGGGTATCAAGGCGGTCGGCCCCGGCATGGTGGCGCGCGGCAAGGGGGCGATCGTCAACATATCGTCCGTTGACGGGATGAAGGGCGCGAACGGCCTGGGCGCTTATTGTTCCAGCAAATGGGGCGTGCGCGGCCTGACCCGCGTCGCGGCGATGGAGCTGGGGCATAAGGGGGTGCGCGTCAATTCCGTCCATCCCGGTGGTGTCGATACGGTCATGACCAATCAGGAAGGGCGCAGCCGCGACCAGGTCGACCAGGCCTATGGCAATGTGCCGTTGCAACGGGTCGGCGCGCCGGAAGAAGTCGCGAAGGCAAGCCTTTTCCTGGCAAGCGACGATTCATCCTATCTGACCGGCGCGGAGATCGTGGTCGATGGCGGCATGGTGGTTGGCCAATATTATATGGGCTTCCCCGGCGCGCCGGGCGCGGGCTGATGCTATTATACTGACCCGGCGGGCGGAGCTGTCTTCGCCTGCCGGAACTTACGACTGCGAAAGGATATTATCCATGTTACGCATCGATATTCCCGCCGAAAGTGCGGCCGATCCCTATGGTTATGCCGCCCGTGAACATGGGCGGGAAATCATGGCGGGGGCAGGTATTTTTTCAAAAGCGGTATATCAGCACAGCATCCTGTCGCTGCGTGAATTTGAAGGTGCCCGGTCACGGATCGCGCAGATCAACGGATGCATCATATGCCAGCAGTTTCGCGCCGCCCGTGATGCGCCGTCGATGTTTGCCGCGACAGGGGTGCGCCCGGATCATCTGATTACTGACAATGGCCCGGCCCCCGACGAATCATTTTACGCTGCGGTGGAAGAATGGCGCACATCGCCCCTGTTCAGCCCCAGAGAGCGAACTGCGATAGAGTTTGCCGAACGTTTCGCCGAAGAACCAAAGGCCATCGCCGCCGACGAAGATTTCTGGGAACGCGCCCATGCGCTGTTTTCCGATGCAGAGATTGTCGACCTGGCGCACAGCGTCGCGGCTTGGGTAGGGCTAGGGCGCGTCGCCCATGTGCTGGGCTTCGACAGCGTATGCCTGCCGTTTCACCAAGCGGCGGAATGAACAGGCTCTAAGCAATGTGGGTCGGCTTGCTCGCCCGCTCGTCGACCACGAACATGCGCGTTGCGGCGCGGTCCAGGAAATTGGCCTCGTCTTCTGCGATTTGCCGGGCGATGTCGGGGTCGGCTGCCATGGCCAGAAACCGGTCATAGGCGGCACAATCCGCAAAATGGATTTCAGTGACGGAATCGAAATCGACCGGCGCTTCCAAAGATAGGAATGCGCCTTCTCGCTGCACATAATTGCGGCGGTAATCGGCGATGCCCGGCAGCAGGCGCAGGATCAGCTGCGCATGCTGCCGTTCGTAATAATCGACAAAGGCGTCATGGCTGATGTCGGATCGCCGACGCAGCAGGGCGATGCATTTGAACATGGATGTCTCCTTCGTGCACGTACCCGCTGCGCCCGCTTCCTTCAACCGATCCCCGCGGACGGGGAAAGGGTCAGGGCGCCATCCATTGCCCGCCGTTGACGTCGAGCGCAGCGCCCGTCACGACCCGGCTATAATCCGAAACCATCATCAATACTGCACGGGCGCAATCGTCTTCAGGCGGGATGATGCCGATCGGTATATGCTGGACAATGTCCGCGACCACATCCTCACGCTTGTGACCCGCATCGACCATGCTCTGGATATGCCCTTCGACCGGCTCGCCGTGGATCCAGCCCATGCGGCATGTATTGACGCGAATGCCATAACGTCCAAGGTCAGCGGCCATATATTTGCCCAAGGTGTTGAGTGCGCCCTTGGCAATGGCATAGCCCATTTCCATGCCATGCTCGCCGCCATAGGGGCGAACCGTCGCCATGGTGGACACGTTCACCACCGCGCCACCATCGCGCAGGTAGGGGATGCAGGCACGGGTCAGGCGCAATGCGCCCAGGCAGTTCACGTCGACCGCCTTGGCGATGTCGGCGGTGTCGCTATTTTCGATGACGCTCCAGTCGCCGTGATAATAGGCGCTGTTGATCAGCCCGTGAACGCGACCGCCAAATTCGGCGCTCGCCTGTTCGGCCAGCTGTGCGCACTGAGCTTCGTCCGAAACGTCGCAGGGGATGGCGATTGCCTTGCCGCCCTTGGCCACGATGTCGTCGCGCACTTGTTTCAGAAAATTTTGGTTGCGCGCGGCGAGTGCGACCGACGCACCTTCGGCCGCGGCTAGGCGAGCCAGCGCCTGGCCCATGCCGGGGCCTACGCCGCTGACGATCACGACCTTATCCCGAAGTAACATAGTTCTTCCTCTCCATTTTTTCAGGCCGCAATGGCGTTTGCGACAGGCGGCAAGATTTCTGTTCTATCCACGGGCCCCGCCGGGAATCCCTGATGCAACGTTGATAGGTTAAGGCAGAAGCCTACGCAATATGATAAGCGATTGCCGCAAACTCATGTATTTTGCGGAGGCATGGAGTCCAAAAATTCCGTGATGTGTTCTTCCGCGATGCCCAGGCCACGACCGCAGAACATGATGGCGTCGCGCAGCAGCCGCCCACCATCGTCATCATAGATGATGGCATCGCGGTCGTGGCATCGGCCCATCATCACCATTGTACCGACATGTTCCAGAAAGGCGGCGGCGTTCACGGTCGATAATGCTGTGCCGGTCATCGCACCTTCCGCGCGGGCGGCTGCTATCGCCCGTTCCATTCCAGCCTGGGACAGGCGCAGGGCACGTCGATAGACCAGCCTGGCATAGCCGCCGTCGCCGGCCAGGCTGCCTACGACCATGCGCATGCCATCGGCGTTGGGCGCGTATTTACCCTTCAGGGCATGCTCCATCAAATAGCCTATGCTTTGCAGCAGGCCTCGCGTGCTGGGTTCGGGAAGGGTGAAATTGCGAAAAGACGCATTCTGATCGGCGATCACTTCCCGCAGTACAGCCCGGTATATGGCCGTCTTGCTGCTGAAATGGCGGAATATCAGGGCTTCGGAAACGCCCGCGGCCTGCGCTATTTGCTGGGTCCGCGCGCCGTCCAGGCCGTAGCGGGCGAATACGGATCGGGCAGCGGAAATGATGGAAGCGCGACGGTCGGCGCTCGACAGGCGGGTGATGGACATTGACCGGTTCGGCACTCCTGAACGCCAGCGACAGGAGGGTGCGTTCAAATAATAGGCGAACTTCCTGCCCGGCGAACATTAGGCACAGCGCCCGGAGGAAACAAGAAGCAGAGCGCCGGGGCGCTATCCGTTGGCGGGCTGGACGTCATCGGGTCCCCAATAGGCTTTCAGACTGGTGATCAACCCTTGGGCATTAAACGTGCAGATGTCGAGCGATCGGATCAGCAGGCGCGGGCCTTCCGGGGGCTGAAAGCTGACTTCGAACATGAGCGCCGCTGCGTTGGAATGCGATCCACGGATCGGCGCGACGGGCGTTATGTGCGTGCGGTAGGCGACGGTGTCGCTGAACCAGGCGGTGATCTCATCCCCTTGCTTGATCGGGCTTCCTACCGGGTCCTCGATCGTAGCGCCGGGTGCAAACAGGGCGATCACGCCATCGCGGTCACCATCGTTGATCCGACTGACATAGGCTTCCAGCCCCGCGCGCATCGCGGCCTGGGATGGGTTGGGGTCCGCTTTCGCCGGGCCGCCGTCAGACTGTCGGTCGTCGCTTAGTGACACGTTCAACTCTCCTGCTTCACCGCATTTATGCAATGGGCTTGTCTATATACCCTTGTTTGCGTAGATCGGCGCGATTATTTCTGCCCGGTACGATTGGTGGAAGGGGTGGCATTGGTTCGCTCTTCATGCTAATTTGCCGCTGAATACGAGAGGGTGTTTTTATGGCAAAGTCATCAGACTATCGTCTGGGTGAGTTCGATTTCCCCCGTGGCTGGTTCATGGTCGGCGAAAGCGCCGAAGCGACCCGGACTCCGGCTGCGATGCGGTATTTCGGGCAGGATCTGGTCATGTACCGCGGCGAAAGCGGGCAGGTTTACGTGACCGAAGCCTATTGCCCGCACATGGGCGCGCACCTTGCCAAGAACACTACCTCATACATCGTCCGCGATGGTGAGCAGGTGGAGGGCGAATCGATCCGTTGCCCCTTCCATGGCTGGCAATATGGGCCGGACGGTGCCTGCAAGAATATTCCCTATTCGGATTTCGTGCCCAAGGCCGCAAAGCTCAAGACCTTTCCGGCCATTGAACGGGCGGGCACCATCTGGATGTGGTACGATCCTGAAGGGCTGGAACCCAATTTCGACCTGCCCGATTTCGGCGGTCATTGGGACGCGCCGGGCTGGGTACGGTGGCGGCTCGATTTCATGGGCGACCTGGATATCCATCCCATCGAAGTGGTCGATAACATGGCTGACTTCGGGCATTTCGTGCCAATTCACGGCGCGAAGGATTTCGTCTATTTCGCGAACGAGTTCAAGGAACACATCGTCCATCAATATTATGCCGCTGGCCATCGGACGCTGACGCTGAACCCGGATGACGTCCTGACGCTCGATACCTGGTATACTGGCCCGTCGATCCTGCAGTCGGAAATGGAAGGCACATTCGACAGCTTCATCATGATCACGCACACGCCCATCGAAGATGGCAAGATTCGCGTGTGGCACGGTCTGATGGTGCAGGTGAATGACGGGTCGTCGCCGATCACGGACGAACTGCGCGCCGCCGCCGCCGAATATCAGGAAGGCAGCCGTCTTGCTTTCGCCCAGGACGTGGAAATCTGGCAGAACAAGCGGGCTTGCTTCAATCCGATGGTGATCCCGAACGACGGGCCCTATGGCAAGGTTCGGACCTGGTACAAGCAGTTCTACAACCCGCGTGAAAAGCTGCCGGACATCCACAAGCGGACCAACGGTCTGCACGTGACGCTCGACAAGCGCACTTCCAGCGCCGCCGCCTGACGGGACAAGGATAAGAATATGGACAGGATCGAACGTCCGGTGGCGATAGTCACCGGCGCCAGCCGGGGTGCGGGCCGTGGAATCGCGGTTGCGCTGGGTGAAAAGGGTTATCGCGTCTATGTGACCGGTCGCACCATTCGCGAAGGGGACGCGGCGCTGCCCGGCACGATCGGCGCGACCGCTGCCCAGATCGACGCGGCAGGTGGCGAAGGCCGGGCCGTTCAGGTCGATCATGCCGACAGTGCCGCCATTGCCGCTCTGTTCGAACAGGTTGCCGACGAAAGCGGTCGGGTCGACATATTGGTCAACAATGTCGCCGCGCTGAACGATGATCTGGTCAAGCCCGGCCCGTTCTGGGAAAAATCGATTGGGCTGGTGGACATATTGGACGTCGGCCTGCGGTCCCATTATCTCGCCAGCTGGCATGCCGCGCGCATGATGGTGCCCGCGGGCGACGGGCTGATCGCTTTCACATCTTCTTTTGGATCGGTGTGCTACATGCACGGCGCGGCCTATGGCGCGCAAAAGGCGGGCGTGGACAAGTTCGCCGCTGACATGGGCGTGGATTTCCGGGGCACGGGCGTCGCCGCCATCTCGCTATGGATGGGGCCTCTCATGACCGAACGCAGCGCCCAGACGCTGGCGGAGCATCCCGAACAATATGAAAAGTTCATGGCGGAAGCGGAAACGCCGGAGTTTAACGGCCGCGTCATCGCCGCGATCCACGATGATCCAGCGAGGGACGAACTGAACGGCCAGACGCTGATCACAGCCGAAATTGCGCAGCGCTATGGTATTACGGAGGCGGAAGGCCGCATTCCGCCATCCTATCGCGCCATGTTGGGCGATCCCCGCATTCCTCATCCCGCCATCGTCGCATAAGCGCCCGCTTCGTAAAGACCGCCTTGCGCCGCGCGGCGGAAAGGGCGACATGCGCGCGCATGTCGATGAAGAAAGGACAGGGCAGGTGAGCGAAACAGGTCAGGGCAAGGTCGCCATAGTCACGGGCGGCACGCGAGGAATTGGCGCGGCGATCGTGCGGCGGTTGCTGGCGGAAGGCTATGCCGTCGCCACCTGCGGTCGGACGCCGCCGGAACAGCCGATCGCTTTTGAAGACAAAGAGGCGGAATTCGACGCCTGCGACATTCGCGATCCCGCTGCCGTCGCCACCTGGATCGAAGCGCTGGTCGCTCGGCACGGGCGTATCGACCTGGTCGTCAACAATGCTGGCGGATCGCCGCAGGCCGATGCCGCCACCGCCAGCCCGCGTTTTTCCGAACGCATCCTGCAACTCAACCTGCTGGCCCCGCTGCATGTTTCGCAGGCGGCCTATCCGCATTTGAAGGCTGCGAGCGGCTCCATCGTCAACATCGCTAGCGTGTCGGCCATACGTCCCTCGCCCGATACCGCCATCTACGGCGCGGCGAAAGCGGGCCTGATCAGCCTGACCACCAGCCTTGCGCAGGAATGGGGACCTGACGTTAGGGTGAACGCCATCATCGTCGGCCTCATCGAAACGGAAACGGCGGAAATGACATATGGCAGCGCCGCCGCACAGGACCGTATCGCAGCATCCCTGCCGCTGGGTCGGATGGGGCGCGGTAGCGACATCGCCGAAGCCGTCAATTTCCTTGCCTCACCCGCCGCAGCCTATATCAGCGGCGCAAAGCTCGAAGTGCATGGCGGCGGAGAGCGTCCGTTGTTTCTGGAAATCGTGAAGGAAGAAAGCGCGAAGCGCTGATCCTGTCCAGCAAATGACCCGAAATGGGTGGGTCAGCTAAAAGAGGCCGGACGGCGCAGGCATGCTACGTCCGGCCCATCTTTCAGGCAGCTTCTCGCGCCGCCAGATCGCGCGGATAGTGGGTTGATGCGCGCCAGAACAGCATCCCGCCTGCCAACGTCAGCAAACTCATGATCAACAGGCTGTAACGCAGCGATTCCTCGCCCATCCGTCCCACCAGCAAGTCGCTGACGAGTCCGCTGAGCGATGGACCGACCATGCTGCCGATGACGTTGATGACGACGATCAGCATCGCCGTCGCCTGCGCCCGCTGCGACGGCGCGACCAGTTTCGCCGCGGCGCTGAACGAAGGCCCGGCCCAGGAAGCGGCCAGGAAGCCGCCAACAATCGCGATCAGGGCTACGCCCGGAACATGATTCCCGGCCACGTTGATCCCGGCACCCCCCGGCAGCATGTACATGGCGACATTCTGGGGGAAGGCCAGCAGGAACGCGATGGCGGGCAGGCGCAACTGCCAATGTTCGCCCCGCACGCGCAGTCGATCGACGATCGCACCGGCGGCCACGCTGCCAGTGATGCCGCCGATCGCCGCGCCTATGCCCAGCCACGCGCCCGCTTCGATGACGCTCATGCCGTGGGACCGCATGAAATATGCGGGCATCCACACCGCGCCTGCATAGCCAAAGATGTTGAATGTGCCGACGCCGATTGCGATCAAGCGCAATGACTTGATGCCCCAGAACATGCGGACCGACGCCAGGAAACCTGGACCGCTTTGTCCGGCGCCCGGCGCGATATCCTGTTTCTCCCGCTTGAGTCCCGTGAACCAGATGAGCAGCGCGAGCGGAAAGCCCGGCAGCGCCAGCGCGAAGAATGCGGCGCGCCAGCCCCATTCAGCCGCCACCGCCGCGCCGCCCAGCAGGCCCAATATCAGTCCGAAATAGGTGCTCGACGCCAGCACGCCCATGGCTGCCGATCGGCGCTTTTCGCTGAAGGTGCTGGCCAGGATCGATTGTGATGGAGGCAGTCCGCCAGCTTCGCCGATACCCACGACGAACCGGGCCATCGCCAGTTGAGCCGCATTGCCCGCTGCCCCGCACATGGCGGTCGCCGCGCTCCACAGGGTCGCCGCCAGCGCCAGCACGCCCCGGCGCGACCAGCGGTCGGCCAAGCGGGCGAGAGGCATTGAAAACAGCACATAGCTGATGATGAAGCCCGGCCCGCCGATCAGCCCCAGCAGCGAATCGCTGATGCCGAACTCCGCCTTGATCGCCGGAATCAGGATGGAAAACAGGTTTCGGTCGGCATAGCTGAGCGAATTGAGCAGGAACACCAGCAACAATATGTACAGGCAATAGGCCGGTCGGCTTCCCCTCTCACGGGTTTGCGGCATTCCCATTCTCCATTATCTGGCGCGCGGCCATCTAGGCCGTCTGATTCCTTTGGACAGGATTATCCATTAAGAACGATGTCGGCAGCTTTTTCCGCCACCATCATTGTGGGCACATTGGTATTGCCGCCGGGCACGCGTGGCATGACGGACGCATCGACCACCCGAAGCCCGGAAATGCCATGGACGCGCAATTGGGGGTCGACCACGGCCATTGGGTCATGCCCCATGCGGCATGTTCCTACCGCATGGATGTCGGAAATGGCGGTCGCCCGCAGATAGGCATCCAATTCGTCGTCCGACTGGATATGCGCGCCGGGGGCCAGTTCTTCGCCCCTGAACGGATCGAAGGGGCTTTGCGCGAATATGTCGCGCACCGCGCGGATGGCTGCGCGGCCCATCGCCATGTCGTTGGCGGTCGACAGGATATTGGGGTCGATGGATAGCGGCGCTGTCGTGTCCGCGCCGGTTAACTTTACTTCGCCCACGCTTTCGGGCCGCAACAGGTCGATATGGGCGAAATAGCCATGTTCCATGATCAGCTTGCGGCCCATGGCTTCATACAGCGCCATGGCGAAATGCACCTTCACATCGGGGGTATCCGCGCCCGGCATGGTCTTGAGATAAGCGCCGACCTCGGCGGGCGGCGTGGCCAGCGGTCCCCGACGGAACAGGACGAAATTGGCCATGGCCCTTGCCGCGACCAGCGGGTGGAATACGTTGAACAACGATACCGGCTGCGTGCAATATTGCTTCACCGTCACCGCCACATGATCACGATAATTCTGGCCGACGCCGGGCAGGTGATGGACGATTGGCACGCCGACCTGGCGCAGATGATCGCCATCGCCGATGCCGGAAAGCATCAGGATCCAGGGTGAATGGATTGCCCCGGCGGATATTATGACCTCTCGCGTGGCGCTGGCCCGTTCGGCCTGTTCGCCACGCCGCCAGGCGACGCCTGTGGCGCGACCGTCCTTCACGATGATCCGTTCGACATGCGCGTCGGTGATGATGCGCAGGTTGGCCCGTTTGAGCGCGGGCTTCAGATAGGCGCGGGCTGCGCTGAAACGGCGACCGGCTGACGCGGTGACGTCGGCGGGAAATACGCCTTCGCGCACTGACCCGCTGGGGTCCTCATTATAGGGCACGCCAGCGGCGACGGCGGCATTGCGAAACGCCTTTGCCAGTGGGTTGTCGATGCCGGGGCGGGTCACCATCACCGGGCCGTCTTCGCCGTGATATCCTTCCTCGCCGCCGGGCTGGAACGTCTCCAGCTTCTTGAAATAGGGGAGCACGTCGTCATAGCTCCACCCTTCATTGCCCAGTTGACGCCAGCCGTCATAGTCGGCCGCGGCGCCGCGATCATAGACCATGCCGTTGATGGATGATGATCCGCCCAGCACCTTGCCGCGCGGGGTGTACATCTGGCGGCCTTGGGCGTGGGTCTGCGGCACACTGACATGCATCCATTGGAACATGCCGCGATACATGATCGGCAGCAGCCCGCCGGGTGCATGGATGAAAATGCTGCGATCGCGCCCGCCCGCCTCGATTAACAGGACGCGGTTGCGGGGGTCCGCTGACAGGCGACCGGCCAGCACGCATCCCGCCGACCCTGCGCCCACGATGATGAAGTCATATTGGTCAGCCATGATCTCTCCAACAACGGCACGTCCGCACTTGTGGGCGGAACCTAAATGGACTCCATCCGGGTGAGTAGCCGCCGATCTTTTGCGGACTGATTCGTGCAGAAGGCTACGCAGGTCAAGTCTTCAAATCCCGGTTGATGCTTCCAAGGCGAAGTTTGAACGCGTTCTGGGCGTCTACTTGTTGACCCTACGACATTCCATGCTACCGTCTCGTGCACCGTAAAATGTGGTCCTGGCGGCAGGTCGTGACCGCGCGTCATGGTGAAGCATATTGCGCTTGGCCATGCAGGATATAAAATAGCAGGAGATGTCGATGCTCGCCGATAGCGTTGCCGAACAACGGTACGATCCCTTTGCCATATATGACCACGACATCCTGGTGGCGTCCGATCCGATAGAGATCGACGCGCCCGCGATGCTGGTGTGGAACATCCTGACCGACATGCCGCGATATGGGGAATGGAATCCCTTTTGCGTGTGGGCGCAATCGACCCTGGAAATGGGCGCGCCGGTCCATATGCGGCTGGTAAACTATGCCAATCCCGGCAGCCTGGCCCCCAATTGCGAATATATCTGTGCGTTTGAGCCGGGGCGGCTGCTGTCGTGGGAAATGCTGGATAACGAAGCCTGGCCCTATCCGGCGCGGCGGGACCAGATGATCGACGAACTGGGACCGGAAAAGTGCCGCTACCAATCGACCGATGCCTTTACTGGGCCCAACGGCATCCATGTAATGCGCTTTGCCGGCCCGTGGATCGCGCGCGCTTTCAACGATTCAGCGCGGGCGCTGAAGGCGCGGGCCGAAGCGATGCATCGCGGCGATCTGCGCTGAGCAATGACGGCGGCGGTCAGGGCGCGTCGTCGTCATCCTGCCCGCTGCCCGATATGCTTTGCCGATAGTGGAGTGGCGTCATCCCGGTTGCGCGCCTGAATGCGCGGGCAAAGCTGTTGGGGTGGGCAAAGCCCAGCCTTGACGCAATGATCTTGATCGGCATGTCGCGGTCGGACAGCAGCGCCTGTGCCCGCGACATGCGGAAATTGTCCACATAGGCGATAACCGTGCTGCCGGTCAGCGCGTGAAATTGACGATGGAGATGGCGAACGCTAATTCCGCACAGCGCCGCCAGTTCGGAAATGGAAGGCGCGATATCGCTTTCCAACAATCTATCGCGGATGCGCCGATATTGCCACGACGCCAGCCGTCCGCCGCTCGGCGCGTGGACTTGCCGTTCGAACAGCCGCCGAACCTCCACCGCGACCAGCCTGTGCAAGGCCTCCAATGCGTCGGTGGATCGAGTGTCTGGCGTCGTCAGTTCCCGCATGGCAAGCCGCATCATGAACCGCAGGGCGTCATTCCTGATGTCCAGCAATCCTTGCAGCACCTGTACCGGCGGCACATCGTCCTCGCCCAGGATTGCGGTTGCAAGCTGGTCTGAAAAGATCGCCCGCAGCACGCGAATATGCCCGCCTTCGCCGCGTCCATGCACCATGACGCCGGGGTAGCGGATGAACATTGTGCCCATGAAGCAGCGATTGCCGCGGTCTATATCTGGAAACTCCGCCGAAGCATCGGTAGCCAGCGGCGGCAGCGACATTTCCAGCATCAACGCAGGTTCGCCGATCATGAAATCGATCATGTCGGGCCACCGCCATTCGACCAGTTCGAACCGCCCGTCGTGCAGGGAAACGGAATGGGTGATGGTCGGGGTGAAATCCATAGGTCCGTCGGATAATGGCCGATACTGCTAATTCTGTCCAGGCAGGTTCATTCGCTTTGGTGGGAAGCTGTAGGCCGGACTGATAAAGCGGGTCCCAGAACAGATTAATAGAGGATGTCCGATGAGAATCGTCGCCAATCTGCAGGTCTGCCAAGGCCATGCACGATGTGAGGACTTGTGCCCAGAAGTCTTTTCGACAGATGCGGTGGAAGGAAAGGTAGTTATAGAACAGCCTGAATTCGCACCGGAACTTGAAGACAAAGTCCGGCTTGCCGTGCGCAATTGCCCGGAGGGCGCGTTGCGCATTGCAAAAGGATTGAAGTCATGACCTTGCAGTGGACACCATCGCCACCTGATCATGTTCCTGCCGACCTGATTGTCGATTTCGACTTTTTTCATACGCCCGAAGGACTGACGGACCCGGTCCAGATCTGGCATGATCTGGTTCGGCGCGGTGTGCCGCCGATCTTTTACACCCCGCGCAATGGCGGGCATTGGGTTTTCCTGAAATATAGCGACATCGTCGAAGGCTATCGCAACCACGAGATTTTTTCGACCTACCAGACGCCCATACCGCCGATCGAACCCTTCCCGGTCATGCAACCTCAAGGGGTCGATCCGCCCGACCATAATGTCTTTCGCAAACTGCTGGCCCCCATGTTCACGCCGCTGGCGGTGCGCCGGATGACCGAAGGATTACAGCACCGGGCCGAAACGATGATCGCGTCCTTTGCTGACAGGGGCGAGTGCGACTTCATCACCGATTATGCGTCGCGCTTCCCCACGGGCGCCTTCCTGGACCTGTTCGGCCTGCCGGAAGAAAGGTTGCCCGAATTCCTGGCTCTGTCGGAAATATTCTTCCGCAGCACCGATCCGACGGTGCGCGCGCAGAACCTGACCGACATCTATGCAGTGCTGGAGGACCTGTTCCGCGAAAAGGAACGCAACCCCGGCAGCGACATCGCATCGACCATCGTCACCGCGCGGGACGAAAATGGCAATCAGCACCCTTGGCAGGATATTCTCAATTGCGGGTTCCTGTTGTTCGTCGCGGGTCTGGACACGGTAACGAACACCATGGCCTATGTGTGGCGCTATCTGGCCAGCACGCCAAAGGCGCGGGCGCAGTTTCGCGAACGGCTCGACGATCCGGCGGCCTTCCAACTCGCGATCGAGGAACTGATGCGGATCAACGCCGTGTCCAATATCTATCGGCGCGTCACCCATGACTGCGAATATAAAGGCATCCAGTTCCGGCGGAACGACCGCGTCATCCTGTCGAACACATTGGCCAATCGCGACGCTTCGGTCTTCGAAAATCCGCAATCTATCGATCTTGATCGTCGGGTGAACAATCATCTGACGTTCGGTGTGGGGCCGCACCGCTGCATGGGGTCGCACCTCGCCAAGCGTGAGATCATGGTCTCGCTGCAGGAATGGCTGCGGCAGATTCCTGATTTCGAATTGGCGGACGACCAGGATGAAGGCGCCATTTTCGGCGGGTCGGTCATGGGCTTTACGTCGCTGAAGTTGCGCTGGTGACGGGCTGATCGGGGCAGGGGCGGCGCGGTCTGACACGCGGCGCTCCTGCGGCCTGCGTCGGGCGGGTAGTGCCTGTTGGCGGGGCCGGACATATGCCGAGCTCCTGTCCTGCGTCCTCCCTGATTCAGCTTGCATTGTCGGTTGGGCCTTGGCAAGCGCCGTGGTCGGAGGCCGAAGTCGATGGCACGATACCATGACGATAGCTGTGGAATCCTGGCGCGACCGCTAAGGCGATTCGTAAGGGGGGCGGCTTTTCCCTACGAAAAGCGTGATCGGCGCATCCATCATGGCTCTCTCGGCTCGCGGGGGACAGCCTGCGCTACCCGTCGAGTGGCGGATATGGTCGGCAATTTCGTTATTTGCCGAAAACTTGGCCACGCATAGACTGACAGGCATGACCCCATCTGACGGACAGGAGCATCAATGAAGACCCGGATCACAGACATTACCGGCACCCGTTACCCCATCATCCAGGGGGGCATGCAGTGGGTCGGCCGCGCCGAACTCGCTTCGGCAGTGTCTAATGCAGGCGCTCTGGGCATCCTGACCGCGCTCACCCAACCGACACCCGAAGCGCTGACGGCAGAGATTGAGCGTTGCCGCACGATGACGGACAAGCCCTTCGCGGTGAACCTGACCATCCTACCCACGGCGCAGCCCGTGCCTTATGACGCCTATGTCGAGGCCATCGCCGCGTCGGGCGTGAAGGTGGTGGAAACCGCAGGGCGCAGCCCGGCTGAATTCATCGCCCGTTTCAAGCAGGCGGGGATCAAGATCATCCATAAGTGCACCGCGGTCCGTCACGCCCTGTCCGCACAGCGCGCGGGCGTCGATGCCGTATCGATTGACGGGTTCGAAGCTGCGGGACATCCTGGCGAAGACGATATTCCGGGCATGGTGCTGATCCCCGCCGCCGCACGCGCGCTGGACATCCCGATCCTGGCGGCAGGCGGCATGGCGACCGGCCAGTCCATGGCGGCGGCGCTCGCTCTGGGGGCAGAGGGCATCACCATGGGCACGCGCTTCATGCTGACGCAGGAAGCCCCGATCCATGACGCCATCAAGCAGGCGGTCGTCCAGGGGACGGAACGTGACACCACGCTCATCTTCCGCGCGCTGCGCAACACTGCGCGCGTATTCCGCAACAACGTGTCGGAAGAAGTCAATGTGCGGGAAAAGGAGCCCGGCGCGACCTTTGAAGATATCAAGGCGCTGGTGGCTGGCGCGCGCGGACGCGCAGCGCTGGAAAATGGCGATGCGAATGGGGGCCTGGTCTGGGCCGGCATGGGCATTGGCCTGATGGACGACATCCCGACCTGCGCCGAACTGGTCGAGCGTATCGTTACCGAATGCCGGGCGTCGCTTGCTCGCGCTTCCGCGCTGACCGCAGAGGGCCAGTGACATGAACTATAACAGCATCCGCTATGAGGTGGAGGATGACGGGCTGCTGCTGCTCACGCTGGCGCGGCCTGATAAACTCAACGCCTTCACCGTCGAAATGTGCGACGAACTGGTCGACGCCTATGGCCGCGCCAGCCGCGACGACGCCGTGCGCGTCATCGTCGTGACCGGGGAGGGCAGGGCCTTTTGCGCGGGCATGGACCTGTCGGTCGGCGGCAACGTCTTTGGCCTGGACGAAAGCATGACCCCGACGATGGAGGATGTGCGCGACCATGGTGACGATCCCGCCATCCTGAAGGGCGTGCGCGACACGGGTGGTCGCGTGGCTATGGCGATGTATGATTGTTTGAAGCCCATTGTCGGCGCGGTCAACGGCGCTGCGGTCGGCATCGGGTCCACCATGCTGCTGCCCATGGATTTCCGTTTCGCGTCGGAAAAGGCGCGCTTTGGCTTCGTCTTCGGGCGGCTGGGCATTACGATGGAGGCTTGCTCCTCCTTCTTCCTGCCGCGCATCGTCGGGCTGGAACAGGCGCTGGAATGGGCCTATCGCGCCGACATATTCGACGCTGCCGAAGCGCATGAAAAGGGGCTGGTCCGCGCGGTCTGCTCGCCGGAAACGCTGCTGGACGAAGCAAAGGCTTTCGCCCGTTCGCTGGTCAAGGACCGCTCGCCCGTGTCCATCGCCCTCCTCCGCCAGATGCTGAACCGCAACAGTGCTGCCGCAACGCCGCTCGACGCGCATCTGACCGAATCCCTCGCCATGTTCTACACCAGCCAGGCGGACGGGCGGGAAGGCGTGCGCGCTTTCAATGAAAAGCGAACGGCGCAGTTCACGGGCAAGGCATCGGAAATGCCGCCATTCTTCCCTTGGTGGAACAAGGCATAATCATTTGGGAAAGGATCGACATGATCACGCTTGAAGACAAGATCGCCATTACCGAATTGGTTGCCCGCTTCGCCCATTGTTCCGACTATGGCGACTGGGAAAAATTGGCCACGCTCTACACGCCCGACGTGGTGACGGAACTGGACGGCCTGCCGATGCGCTACGAAGGCATCGAACAGCAGGTCGAACATGCCAAGGCGTCCGACACACAGGCGGAAGGCAAGAACCGCCATTTCAATTTCAACCTGATGATCAATGAAGAAGGCGGTAAGGTCGTCGCCGAATATGCCTTCATGAACGTCAATGCGGGCCATGTGCCTATGGCGTCGAAGATCGTGGTGACGGGCCGGATGCGCGACACCGTGGTCAAGACCGGCGAAGGCTGGAAGATCGCGCATCGCTTCGTGCGGTTCGACCAGAATGTTCAGGTCGACTTTTGATGCAGGAGACTGGCGCGATGACAATGGATCGCCTTGTCGAAACCGAAAAGACGATGCGCGGCTTTGTGGATCAGGGGGTCGTCCCTGGGGCCATCATCGCCTGGCGCGACGGCGACGGCCCGATCCGCTACCGGGCGGCAGGGGCGCTGGGTTTCGACAGTTCCACCCCCGTGGACGAACGATCGATCTTCCGCATTTATTCGCAGACCAAGCCGATCACCGCCATCGCGGCGATGATGCTGGTGGAAGAAGGCGTGATCCAGATCGATCAGCCTATCAGCGAGATACTGCCCGCTTTCGCCGATATGCGCGTGATGGTGGGTGAAGACCCGTCTGAGACCCGGCCCGCCGCCCGACCCATCACGGTTCGCCATTTGCTGACCCACACCGCAGGGTTCGGCATGGGTGGAATGACACTGGCAGAGCTCTATGCGGAACATGGAATCTTGCCGGGCGATGGGCCGACCGAAAATGGCCCAAAGTCGCTTGCCGAAATGGGTGAACGGCTTGCCGCGCTGCCGCTGGCGACCGACCCCGGCACCCGGTTCGATTATAGCGTCGCGCTCGACGTTCTGGGGCTTGTGATCCAGGTCGCATCCGGCATGCCTTTCGATACATTCCTGCAACGGCGTCTATTCGACCCGCTGGGCATGGTGGATACTGGCTTTTCGATCTCGCCCGACAAGGTGGATCGTTTCGCCGACTTTCCAGAAGAACAGGATGGAAAATGGGTGTTGGTCGATGATCCCGCCAACAGCATGTATGCCGCGCCCGTTTATCCGTCGGGCGGTGGCGGACTGCTGTCGACGGCGCATGACTATGCCCGTTTTGCCGCGATGCTGCTGAACGAAGGGGAACTGGACGGCGTGCGCGTGCTAAAGCCCGAAACGGTGCGGCTCGCGCGGTCCAACCTGCTGCCTGCGGCGGTGACAGAAGTCGGTGTTCCTGTGGGACATCCACTGTCGGAAGTCGGTATGGGCGCAGGCATGTCGGTGTCGTTGGCGGACAGCCGGAGCACGCAGGGCATGTTCGATTGGCCCGGTGAGGTGCCCGCTGGCGTATTCGGCTGGCCAGGAATGGCGGGGACGGCCTGCTGGATGGACCCCAACCGCAATTTCTTCCTCCTCTATCTTACGCAGTTTTCGCCGTCCTGGTTGAACGGGGCGATGCGGCCCGACATGATCGCTGCGGCCTATCGCGATCTGAAGGCGGCTGGATAGGTTGAAAGATAAGGAAAGGTAACAGGATGACGACGACGGACATGGCTCCCCGGTTGGGATCGCCCGGCACCGGCGTCGTCATCACTGGCGGTGCGTCGGGCATCGGCCTCGCCACTGCTCACGCGCTGGCGGCGGTTGGAAGGCCGGTAGCGCTGTGGGATATCAACGCGGCCGGGGCGGCGGCTGCGGCGCGGGGAATAGCCGATCGTTTCGGCGTCGCCGCGACCGGGCTTTGCGTCGACCTGCGCAATTCGCAGGCGGTTGCGCCCGCCGCCATCGCGTCGCGTGACGCATTGGGCAGCATCGGCGGCATCGTTCATGGCGCCGGAACCAGCGAAATTACGGGCATCGATGGCGTGACGCCGGACAATTGGAATGATGGCCTCGCTCTTCACGCTCGCGCCCTGGTCCTCATCACCCAGTTTTTTCGCGACGATCTGCGCGCCAACCCCGGCAGCGCCATTGTCGCCATCGCGTCCATCAACGCGACGTTGGGCAATGCTCTGATCCCAATTTACAGCGCGGCCAAGGGCGCGATCATCTCTCTCGTGCGGTCGATGGCGGACGAACTCGCCAATGACGCTGTCCGCATCAACAGTGTCAGTCCCGGCATGATCGACACGCCGATCATGGCCGGAACCAAGGCGGCTTTGCCGGGTCATTTCGAACGGCACATCATGCTCGGTCGCTATGGCGCGCCGGAAGAACTGGGGCGCGTCATTCGTTTTCTGCTGTCGGATGAGGCAAGCTATATCACCGGGGCCGACATATTGGTCGACGGCGGGAACATCCATTCGCAAAGGCTCTAAAAGGGCGTGGCCACAGAGCCGTCGCGCTTCCCCGCCGTCGCATCTCTGCCAATATGCGCAGACCAACTCTTTGCCCGCATATTCGTACGTGATTCGTCATTTTCATACGCAGATAATGCAATCCATTGCTACATATGGAGCATATTGCGACTAAAAGAGCATTATCGGCTGCAAATTTTACAGATGACGGCGTGAAACGCGATTTTAGATGAAACGCATTGTCGTCTGGCTAAAGACGAGATCGATTGCCAGTCATAAGGCAGAACCCAAAGGGAGGATATCTGATGAAATCCATGTTGTTGGCGGGTGTCGCCACCATGTTGGCGCTGCCGCTCGCTACTGGAGCCCACGCTCAGGAAGCTCCCGTCGCCGATCAGGCGCAGGATCAGGGCATGTTGGGCGATATCGTCGTTACTGCGCGCCGTTCCGCAGAAACATTGCAGGATGTGCCGGTCGCCGTGACCGCAATCGGCGCCGACTTCATAGAACGCCAGAACATCGCCGATCCTACGGATATTCCGCAATTCGCGCCCAACCTGACGATTGAACAGCAGCCCGCCAGTCTTTCGGCGGCTACCGTTTTCATTCGCGGTATCGGCAATAACGAACCGTCCGCCGTGTCCGAACAGGGCGTGGGCGTCTATCTTGACGGCGTTTATCTGGCGCGCGCGGCGGGCGCGGTGTTCAACCTCATCGATCTGGAACGGATCGAGGTGCTGCGCGGGCCGCAGGGTACGTTGTTTGGCCGCAACACCATCGGCGGCGCGCTGCAACTCGTTTCCCGCAAACCCAGCGACAATATGGAGGTCACCGCGAAGGCGGGCTATGGCCGTTTCAACGATTGGTATGTCCGCGCACGCGTCGACACTGGCTATATCATCGGCGACCAGATCAAGGCGTCGATAGCGGGACAGCATCGCGAAAATGATGGTTGGGTCGACAATATATTGACGCCGTCGTCGCGCGATCCGGGCGCGATGAAGTCCAATTCCTTTGCGCTGGGCCTTCAGGGCGACTTTGGCGACGTGACCGTCAACTATAATTTCGATTGGGATGAACGGCGCGGCCTGGCCGGCTTCTTCCAGCTGGTAGCGGCCACGCCGCAGGCGCTGGATTATTATTCGCAATCACCCAACTTTGGCGGCCCGCCTTTCATGGTGGATCGCGAACGGCAGGGTACGGTCCAGCAGGCGGGCTTTACCGAACCCAATGGCGATGTCCGCTACAGCGGGAAGACGCGGGTTCAGGGCCATGGCCTGACCGTCAGCTATGAACCCATCCCGGAACTGACGATCAAATCGATTACCGGCTATCGTAAATTCTTCCAGGATTCGATCGTGGATCTGGGCGGCAACGGCGTCCTGCGCGGACCGGTGATCGACTTTACCTCTCCCACGCTCGTCTCGGTCCAGCCGACCCCGCTTTACAACGCCAATAACGCGCCACAAAAACAGTGGCAGTTCAGCCAGGAATTGCAGGCCCTGGGTAAGGTCGGCGACATCAGCTATTTGTTGGGCATGTATTATTTCTACGAAAAGTCGTCGGAATATAATCGCCAACAGATCACCCTGCTGTCCAGCATTCCGGGGCTTGCGGCATATGGCTTCGATCAGCCAACCATCGACACCATATCGGCCCTCAATCCCGGCCTTGGCACGGTGGGGATCAGGGCCAATCCGATCCAGGCCTTTGGCGGCACGTCTCAATCGATGGCAGTCTTTGGTCAGGCCAGCTGGAAGCCGTCAGCCCTGGATGAAAAGCTGGAGATCACCTTGGGCGGCCGTTATACCGGCGACGACAAGACGATCTATCTGGCCGGCGATGTCAGCCCGGTGCAGCGCGGCCGCAAGAGCTTCGACAATTTCTCGTGGCTGGCATCGGGGTCCTACAAGATTGCCGATGATCTGATGGTCTATGCCCGAGTTTCGACCGGCTATCGTTCGGGTGGCCTGAACCCGCGCGCTGGCGTCATCAACAGCTTCGATCCTGAAAAGGCGACTGCCTATGAAGCAGGCATCAAGTCGCAGTTCCTGAACAACAGGGTGCGGCTCAACCTGGCCGGTTACATCACCGACTATAGCGACCTTCAGGTGCAGCAGTTCGCCGCAGGCAGCGGTGGCGCGACCTCATTGATCGTGAATGCGGGCAAGGTGCAACTGTCGGGCTTTGAAGCGGAACTGACGGCGATGCCTTTCAGGGGTTTCCAGATTGACGCTTCGGTCGGTTATGTGAAGTCCAACTATAAGAGCTTCCTGTTCCGTGATCCGGCCACCAACGTCCTGCTTGACGTGTCGGATGAAGCGAAACCGGTGTACACGCCCAAATGGACCATCCACCTTGGCGCTGAATATGCCTATTCCATTGGCGACATGACGGTGCGGCTGCGCGGCGACTATTCACGCCGGACCAAGATTTACTTCAACGCGCTGGATAACACCGCGCCGTTCAACGAAGATCTTGTTTCGCCACCGCAGGACAATGTAAAGGCGCGCCTGTCCGTCGAGGATATCAATCTTGGCAGTGGCAAGCTGAACGTCGGGCTTTGGGGTGACAATTTGCTTAATCAGCAGCGCCTGATCTATGGCATCGACTTTGGCGGGCTGGGTTTTGCCGGAGCGACGTTCAACCGTCCGATCTCTTACGGCATCGACGCCCGTATCAGCTTCTGACGGCATTTCGGACTGCCATGAGCATGTGATCATCCTGGCAAGGGGCGGGACCGGCGACCGGTTCCCGCCCCTTGCCGCTAAGCATAGTAGGAGAGATGCGATGACCGACCTTCCAGCTTTCACCAAACTGATCTGCCGCGACGAAGAAGCCATGGCTCGTTATTATGGGAATGTGTACGGCTATGGCCTTGTCCAGCGGGTTGAGGGCACCAGTGATGGTGAGGCTTTTCGCGAAGTCATCATGGCGCCGGGCGGAGACTGGACCAAAGGCACGCTGGTCACGTTCAACTATGTCGACCGCGATGCACCCCGCGATCAGCAGGTGATACTGGGCTTCACGGTCGCCGACCTGGATGCAACGGTGGAAAAAATCGTGGCGAACGGCGGCAAGCTGTGCGGCCCGATCCGCGAGGAACGCGACCATGGCGTCCGCGTGGTATTTTCCACCGATCCTGAAGGCGCGTTGTGCGAAAATGTGCAGATGCTGGCGGCTCCCCACGCGGGTTGACAGCCTTCATGCCCCGCCATAACGCTGCTGTGTAAATACTGACACGGAGCGTAGATTGGTGCGTTCCCTGGGGAAAAGACGATGAGGGCGGCCCAACGGCAGCGGTTATCGCGGCCTTGGTCGCCCTGACCTTTACGCAATTGGCAATCATGTTTTTCGGCCGGGCCACGTGATCAGGCCGCTTTTCGAAATGGTAGGAGATTTATAATGGCGCGGGATGCTGAAATTTTTGGGGGCGGCGTTGCCGTGATCACCGGCGCTGGTTCAGGCATCGGTGCTGGCCTTGCCCGTCGGGCCGGGCAGCTTGGCATGACCGTGATCGTGGCGGACATCAACGAACAGGCGGCGGCCGGAACTGTCGACGAAATCACCAGTGCTGGCGGAACCGCCGAAGCGTGGAAGCTCGACGTATCCCGCCCCGAAGAACTCGACCGCTTTGCTGAGGAAGTGTTCGCCCGCCATGGGGAAGTGCGCCTGCTGATCAACAATGCCGGAATCGAAACCGTCGGCTATACCTGGGAAGTGCCGACGGCACGTTGGGAAGCGACGCTCAACATCAACGTTCATGGCGTCATTCACGGTGTGCGCGCGTTCGTCCCGCGGATGATCGCCAGCGGCAAGGAAGCATGGATCGGCAATCTGTCGTCCGTAGGCGCGTTCGGCGCGATGCCTGCCCAGACGGCCTATACCGTCACCAAGCACGCCGTTCAGGCTTTCAGCGAATGCCTCTATCTGGAAATGGAGCTGAAGAACCTGCCAATCCATGTGTCGACCATCGTGCCGGGCATGCTGCGGACCAACATCTTCAACGCCGAAGCGGGTGAGGGCGAGCCTGCCAACGCCCAGTCACACCGCCGTGCAATGTTCGAAATGATGCGCGATTATGGCATGGACCTGGACGAAGGCTGCCGCCTGTTCATTGAGCAGATGGCCGACAATAAATTCTGGGTCCACAGCCAGCCTGAAATGAGCGAGCAGATCATTGGCGGTCGCATCCGCTTCCTGCAGGACCAAGTGCCGCCGATCATGCCTGACCTCGCTCGCCAGATCGCGGCCGACTGACATATTCATCAAGGTAAAAAGGGGAGGACACGGCGGCACATTCACCGCCGGGTCCTCCCCCTTTTTTTGTTTTTGCGCGCCGCCCGAAGAAGAGTGGGCGACGCTTGGTCTGATAGAACGGCCCGATCCGGCCCGCACGCCGCTGTCCGCCACGCCAGCATAGCCCTGCTTTCACAGGGCTATGCCAGCGCTGCTATGTCAAAGTGCGCCGTGGTTGATGTAGCTGGTCTTGCTTTCGGTGAAGAATTCCGCTGCCGCCGAACCCGATTCACGCGGGCCATAGCCTGAAGGCGAACGTCCACCCAGCGGCACATGATATTCAAGGCCCGCCGTCGGCGCGTTCACCATGACCATGCCCGCCTGCGACGCCTTGCGGAAACGCTCGGCACTTTTCAGGTTGGTGGTCGCGATGCCGGACGACAGCTTATATTCGCAATGATTGGCAGAGTGGATGGCTTCGTCCAGATCCTCGACCCTCACGACCGCCGCAATCGGCCCGAAGGATTCATGCTGGTTACAGCGCCATTCGGTCTTTGTGTTGACCAGCAGCGCAGGGGCCATGAACAGGCCGCGTGTGCGGCCTTCCACTGCGACGCCGCCCGCTGCCAATTCAGCGCCTTCACCCTGCGCGTCCTTAACGAACTGCAGATTCTCGTTGAACTGCTGGACGTTGGAGACTGGGCCGATCTGCGTATCGGCGTCCAGGGCATGGCCGACCTTGTAGCTGCCTGCCTTCTTTATCATGCGCTCCACAAAGGCGTCGTGAATGCCCTTTGTCACGATGATGCGTTCCGTGCCGGTGCAGCGCTGGCCCGTCTGAATCCACGCGCCATTGCTGGCGATTTCGACCGCCTGATCCAGATCGGCATCGTCCAGAACGACCAAGGCGTTCTTGCCGCCCAGTTCAAGCTGGCACTTGGTCATGGTCTCGGCTGCGCGGGCGAGCACGACCCGGCCGGTCGCGGTGCCGCCGGTGAAGGTCAGCGCGTCGGCCTCATCGATCATGATGTTGCCCGCGGCCCGGCCATCGCCCATCACCAGGTTGAAAACACCTGCAGGCAGACCGGCCTCTTCCAGCAACCGCGCCAGCATCACTGCTGACCCCGGAACATAGGAACTTGGCTTTAGCACCACCGTGTTGCCATAGGACAGGGCGGCAGCAATCTTGGCGGATGGCAGGGCGATGGGGAAGTTCCACGGCGTGATTGCCGCCACGACGCCCACCGGCTCGCGCGTGACCATCACGTTGAAACCGTCGCGCATGCTGTTGTACCATTCGCCCTGGGCGCGCAGCACGTCGCCAGCCGAATAGTGGAAGCATTGGGCGGAACGGACCGTTTCACCAATGGCGTCGGCCAGGGTCTTGCCTTCTTCCCGCGCCAGCAGCGTGCCGATTTCGCGGCTGCGTTCGATCAGCAGGTCGCCAACCTTGCGCAAAATGTCAGAACGGGCCTGCATGTTGAAAGCGGCCCAGCCCGGCTGTGCCCGGCGCGCTGCGGCCATTGCTTCGCGTATCTGCGCTTCGCCAACCTTGGAATAGGTGCCGACCACTTCGTCAAGGTCGGATGGGTTGACCGTTTCGAACGGCACTTCGCCATCGATCCAACGGCCGTCGATATAGTTTTGACCCTTCATCTGAACTTCTCCGCAAGGCTGGTCAGCCCGAACAGGCTGTCGGGCCGGTGCATAGTGATTCGACATCGATTATGCAAAATACATTCAGCCGCCCGCGGCGGAAAAGCCGCGCTCCTGACAGCGCGGCTTTCCATTTTCCTTTGAAGCAGTTTTCGACCCTGGGTCGTCCTTGCCTTACGCCGCCATCGGGCGGTCCACCTGCGTTTCCGGCGGATATTCGGCGGGTCCGCCAAAATTGTAGGCGGCATTGATCGCGCGGATGAAGACCGGGTCATGCAGCGGATCGGTTGGCGTTTCGATCTGAATGCCGCGCGAACGGACGTCCTTGATCAGCATGTCGATCGCCTGATCATGGGTCAGGTCGTCGGTCCCTTCCATATTCTTTTTCAGCTCGGCAAAATCGGTGAAGACTTCCGCGTTCCAATGGACCAGGAAACGCAGGTCATCGGTGTGGTAACGTTCGATTACCTGGTCGCCATTCTTCAGGACCCAGCCGTCACGATCATCCTTGTCGCCGGTAAAGATCGTGTCGAAGGCAAGACCGGCGGGGCTGCGGCGATCGACCGGGCCGTTGGCTTCGCCGCGATGCACCAGCATTTCATTCTGAACGACCACGCCGCGATTATAAATCGGTGACTTTACACGGGCTGGCTTGGCCAGCGGACCGTCGGGCCAATAGGTGAAGCCGCTCGCTGGATCATGGCTGAACCAGGTGATCACCTGCGCCATCTTGATCAGATAATCCTGGAACAGGCCGGAACGACCCATGACCGAACATAGCCAGGTGGGCGAGTTTTCATATCGCACGCCACGGAAGCTGGGGGTGTCGAGATGTCCCGGATCGGTGTTGCCGCACGGACCGTTGACGTTGAACAGCATCATCTGCGGCTTGGCATATTCCGCGTTCCAATAGGACTTCGCGTGATTGAGGAACGCCTCATTATAAAAAACGTCGTGAAGTTCGGGATACAGCACCGCCGAATAGTTCGCGAAGAAGCCGCGGAAGGTCGGCGTCATGAACATGTCTAGCGTGGGCGTGAAGCCTTCGGGAAAACCGCCTGCAAAGGTGGCGAGCAGCTCTTCGGGACTTGCAAAATGTTGAGCCAGGATCAGCTTCCATGCGCCCTTGTCGTGGACGACGTCCAACATGCGCCGCTTCTGTTCTTCGGTGAACGGCTTGTCGATTTCGCGCGGCGGAGCGACCGGGCGCAAAATGTCCGACAGATACTGCCTCCGCGCTTCATCAAGCATCATCTTCTCCTAGAAATTGCGGCCCAGACCCCCAAGGTCCTGTCCGTACAGCTGTAAAAGTTATAGCACGATAACTTTTCTGATCAAGCCGCTTTTGCAAGTCGCCGACACATCGTCCATGCTGGACCGGACCAGGGGGGACCGAATATCGATGAACAAGGGTCAGCGCACCGCGCACCGCATACTTGACGCCGCAGAAGCCCAGTTCGCGCAAAGGGGGTTTGGCGCCGCGTCCCTGCGCGATATCGCGGCGATGGCTCAAATCCAGCAGCCCGGCCTCTACAAGCATTTTTCCAGTAAGGAGGACCTGTATCGGCAGGTCTACGAACGGGCGCTGCGGCCTCTGACCGAACTGATGGACCAGATCATCGCCGGTCCAGCCGACATGCCCGTTTTTTACGAACTGACCGACCGGCTGACCGACCTTCTGGCGATCCATCCCAACATATCCCGATTGCTGATCCGCGCCGTGATCTCCCGTGATTTCGACCCGGACGAAATCGCGCTGGGCTGGCTGTCGCAGCTGGTCGATTATGGGCGCAGGCTGAACGCTACGCTGGTTGTGCGGAATGACGACGCCAATCTGGTGGCGCTGCAAATCGTCGCGGTCTTCAACACCTTGTTCGGCTTCTTCTGGTCATCGCCGCTTATCGAAACGCTGACGGGGCAGCCTGCCGTCGATCCAAAGCTCATGGACTGTCAGAAACAAATTCTGCGCCAGCTCGTCATGGGTTTCGATAAACAGCCCGCAGGCGGTTAGGGCATCGTGCGCAAAGTGGGAACCGGTTTTGCGCTTGAAAGGGTGCGATAACAAAAGCTGGAGCGCGCGACCTGCGTCCGATTAAACGCAGCGCGCTCTAAACAGCTGGGTTTGAGCGTGCGATGCCAACGCTCGACGGTCGATCAGCCGCCATGCTTGTCCAGAAAAGCCTTCATCTGTCCGGCGATGATTTCCGCTGCCCGCTTGCTGGGGTCATGCAGATGCTGGCGGACCACATGAAAACAGGCCTGGTCCAGGCCCCATAGCAGGATGTGCGCTTCCAACAGAACGTCATCGTCATGGGACGCCAGCTCGAACGCCTTATGCCGCTCCGCCAGCATGGTGATGATGATGTCCCGTTGCGCGGACACTTCCCAATATAATGCCTCCTCCAGCACCGCGACCTGGGTCAGCAACGTGCAGATGTCCTGGTTGGCGCGGTGCATTTCCAGATGCCGGGTCGCCCATTCGGTCAGTTCCGGCAGGCCGGGATTCCGCAGCTCCGCCAGATAGGCGAAAACCGGATGCCAGGCCGGTTCGAAATCCTTTGCGATCGCCCGCACGACCGCCAGCTTGCCGTCGAA
This sequence comes from Sphingobium sp. ZW T5_29, assembly GCF_044987515.1. Lineage (NCBI taxonomy): Bacteria > Pseudomonadati > Pseudomonadota > Alphaproteobacteria > Sphingomonadales > Sphingobiaceae > Sphingobium > Sphingobium sp. ZW T5_29. Next base: position 86,760 of record NZ_JBJDRM010000008.1, on the reverse strand, counting down.
ATGGCTGTAAAATGCGGCGCGGCTCACGCCGGCCGTCACCAATATATGTTCGATCGAGCTGCCGACATAACCCCGGTCTGCAAATGTCTTTTGCGCTGCATCGACGATCAGGGCGCGCGTGCGTGTGCGCTGTTCCTGCTGCAGAAAATTACGGCGGGACAAACCATTGGGCAAAGATGCCTGCTCCCTTGGGACAAACCGGTTGGACGAAGCGCCTGTTAACGTCCCAAAGCCTGGTTGACAAGACAGCTTGTATAGTCGAACTGTCGCGCCATAAAAACGTGCAGCGGACGGATGGAGGGATATAATGGGCGAGGGTAGACAATCGGCGGCCAAGGACTTTTCAGGCCTGCTTTCGTCGGGCCGGATCGGCCAAATGGACTTGCGCAACCGCATGTTCGTGACGGCCATGGGTGTCAGCCTGGCTGAAGATGACGGCACGGCGGGCGAACGGTTGATCGCCTATCATGAGGAACAGGCGAAGGGCGGCGCTGCCCTGATCGTCACTGGGGTCATGGGCGTCGCATGGCCGGTCGGCGCGGTTCAGCCCAATCAGCTTGGCGTGTCGGACGACCGTTTCCTGCCCGGCTTGCGCCGTCTGGCCGACCGGGTTCATGCCCATGGTGCGAAGATCGCGGCCCAGATCCATCAGGGCGGATTGGTGGCGGCCCATTCGGCGCAGGACGGGCACCCCTTGTGGGCGCCCTCCATGCCCGGCCCGTTCGTCGGCGACTTCCCCGATTATTTCCTTCCCGAAGAATTGGAGGCCTTTGGCGGCAGCGCCGTGCCGACGATCAAGGTGCTGACGGTCGACGATATCGCGGTTGCGGTGCGTCAATATGCGGACGGCGCCCGCCGCGCGAAGGAAGCCGGTTTCGATGCCTGTGAAATCCACGGCGGTCACGGCTATCTCATCTCCTCCTTCCTTTCGCCTTCGTCCAACAAGCGGACGGACCAATATGGCGGCCCGCTGGAAAATCGTGCCCGGCTGATGCTGGAGGTGCTGGCGGCGGTGCGGGAAGCGGTTGGACCAGATTTCCCCGTCTGGATGAAGCTGGATTCCCGCGAATTCGGAAAGGCGGTGGGCACGACGCTCGACGATGCCAGGGCCGTGGCGCGTATGTTGGAAGCGGGCGGGGCGGACGCGATTGCCGTCACCGCCTATCATGATGTTGGCCAGGCAAAGCTGCATTCGGGATCGAACATCCCGCACGAACCCGAAATGAACATCCCCGCCGCAGCCGCGATAAAGGCGGAAGTGAACATTCCCATCATCGCATCGGGGCGGGTTGAACCCGACCGGGGCGAAAAACGCTTTCAGGAAGGCGCGTTCGACTTCCTGGCCATGGGGCGCAAGATATTGGCGGACCCACAGCTTCCCAACAAGCTGGCGAATGGACGCCCGCAGGACGTTCGCCCTTGCATCTATTGCTACACCTGCGTCAGCACTGCCTACATTCGTCAGCAAGTCCGTTGCGCCGTGCGATCCGAAACCGGCTATGAATATCTGCAGGACCGCTCCACGCCCGCGATGGCCAAGCGCTATGTCGTCATCGGCGGCGGACCGGGTGGCATGGAGGCGGCACGTCGTCTGGACGCCTTGGGCAACAAGGTCACATTGATCGAACAAAGCGACAGGCTGGGCGGCACGTTGCGCTTCGCCTCGCTCGCCTACGAACCCAATGAGCGGATACTTGAATGGCTCAAGCGGGAAATAGAGGCGTCCAATGTCGATGTGCGGCTAAAAACCGTAGCGACGCCGGAACTGCTGCGGGGGCTTGAACCTGACGGGGTGATCGTCGCCACCGGCGCTGTGCGCGACATGCCATCCATCCCCGGCAGCGATCTGGACCATGTCTTCAGCGGCGACGACATGCGCAAGATGATGCTGGGTGAAAGTTCCGACGCCTTGAAGCGCAAGACGGGCCTTGCCACCCGCCTCGCCACGCGGATCGGAGCGGCCACCGGCATGACCGCCAACCTCGATTTCGTGCGCAAGGCCACGCGCCAGTGGATGCCCCTGGGCGACCGCGTCGTCATTATCGGCGGCGAACTGGTGGGCGTGGAACTGGCCGAATTCCTGATAGAGCGGGGCCGCAAGGTCACGGTTATAGAGGATGGACCGAAATTTGGCCGGGGGCTGACCGTCGTCCGTCGTCTGCGCCTGATCCCGGAACTGCGGGAACATGGCGTCGCCATGTTTGCGGATGCAAAGGATATCCGCATCGCCGGCGAAGGCGTTTCGTTCGCTACGCCGGATGGAGAAACGCATCTGGTCCCCGCCGACACCGTTATCGTCGCCAAGGGCGCGCATGGCGACAGCAGCCTTGCCGACGCACTGCGCGCCGATGGCTTCAATGTTCAGGAAGTCGGGGACGGCACTGGCGTCGGCTATATTGAAGGCGCGATCAGAGGCGCGGCACGCGCGGTGCAGGGCGAAGCGGCAATCCCGCAAATATAGTCTCGACCGGAAAGCCCGCGCCCGCCAATCTTTTCTCGTGTTCCTGCGCAGGCAGGAACCCAGCTCTGCCGTTCGAACTGGCCTCTCGCCTCCGCAGGGCCCCGCAGCTCCGCCGCCACCCCAACGCAATCGGCCCGCCCCCTTCCCAGGGGCGAGCCGATTTCCGTCAGCTTTCCAGCCGAATTCAGTTCAGCAGGCGATAGCTACCGTCTTCAGGCGCGCGTGTCGCATTGAAGAAGTCCACCAGTCGCCACGGCCAGGACAGGAAAACCCTGCCCTTGGAGTTGTTATAGTAGGAATTGGCGCCCGGATGCGTCCAGATCATCTGGGGCATGCGTTCCTCCACCTTCCGGTTCCAGGCGTCGAATGCATCCTGCGTGACTTCAAATGCGCTCGCATCCGCTTCGTTGATCCGGTCCAGCGCCTCGATGATCCAGTTGACCTGACATTCGGAAATCATATTCTGGCCCGCTGCGTGGTTGGGCGCGCTGTTCGGGCCGACCGTGTGGAAATAGTTGGGATAGCCCGGCACGCACATGCCCATATAGCTGCGCGGATCGTCCTCGCCCCATTCTTCACCCAGGTCACGGCCGCCAGCGCCCTTGATCGTCAGGTTGCCGATCATCTTTGCGACGTTGAAACCGGTCGCGCAGATGATGATGTCGCATTCGAACACCGACCCGTCCTTGGCTTCGATGCCGTTCGGCAGGATGCGGGCGATGCCCTGATCCTCCAGATGGACGTTGGGCCGCGCCAGCGCGTCGAACCAGCCATTGTCCAAGATGATGCGCTTGGAAAAGATCGGGAAATCGGGCGTCAGCTTTTTGATCAGGTCAGGCCTGTCGGCGAAGCGTTGCTGCATGTAGCCCAGGGCATATTCGCGCGTCATGGCGTTGCCTTGCGACACAGCCGTCATATTGCCTTCCCACTCGGGGTCTTTCACCACGTTGGAATACAGGCCATCCGCTGCCGCCCAATAAACGCGGAAACGGAACCATTCCTTATAGTGCGGGATGTTCGCCAGCGCCCAGCGCATGCCTTCGCTCACTTCATGGGTGAGTTCCGGGTTGAACAATACCCAATGCTTGGACCGCTGGTAGATGGTCAATTGATCGACATCGGGGGCGATCGCGCCGACCAGCTGTGCGGAACTGGCGCCGGTGCCGATCACGGCGACGCGCTTACCCTTCAGGTCCAGGTCGGCGGGATAGTTGGCCGTGTGCACCAACGTCCCGGCAAAATCGTCCAGGCCCGGAATGTCAGGGAATTTGTAGCGGTTGACAGGTCCGTGGCCATTGATGACGGCGTTCACCACAATGTCCTCGCGGCTGCCGTCGGCCTGTTGAACGGTCACCGTCCAATTTTTGTCCGTGTCGCTCCAGACCAGTTTTTCCACCTTGGTGTTAAAGCGGATGTCGCGGCGCAGGTCATATTTGTCGGCGGTGGCCAGCATATATTTCTGCATGTCCGCGCCATGCGGATGATAATGTTTCCAATCGGGCCAGATTTCCCAGCTGAAGCTATAGAAATGGCTGGGCGTATCGACGCCCACGCCCGGATAGCGGTTTTCATACCAGGTGCCGCCCACATCGGCGTTCTTTTCGATGACGACGAAATCATAGCCGGCCTCGCGCAGCTTGGTCGCGGCGGCCATGCCGGTCAGGCCCGCGCCGATGACCAGCACCTTGAAATCCGCCTTGGGAGCCTTGCGCGCTTCCACCTTGCTGCGGTCGATATAGGGGCGAAATCCGCACTGGTCCTGCACCAGTTCCAGAAATTCGTCATCTACGGTTTCGCCAACGGTCACGGTCATGATCCGCTGTAGCAGGGCGTCGGACGCCGGACCGTCCTGATACCCTTCACCCGTAGTCAGCAAATGCCGCATCCGGGCGCGCAGATCTTCGGCCAATTCTTCGGGAATGTCGGTCGGCGGCTGGGAAAAGGCCGGGCGGATATGGGCGGCGAAGCGATCAAGAAACGCCTCGTCATGCGTCAAATGTGCATAGGCGGCCAGCAACGTCGGGACATTGGCCTCGTCGAGCGCTTTGGCAAGCGCGGGCGAATCGGGCAAAATTGCGAAACTGTTTCGATTATCAGCGAGATTTGTGGCCACGGGGATGCTCTCCATCACATTTATGAGTAAACACTTACATCATCTGGCGCGACGGCGAAAGGGGGCAACGCGCGCTCCAAATAGGCTCAGGCGAATGGCGCCAGACCGGTCAGCACCAACCGCACCAGATCCGCCTGACTGGACGTGCCCGTCTTGGCATAGATACGCTTGGAATAGCTGCGCGACGTTTCCGGGGTCAGTCGCAGGTTCTGGCCAGCCGCGACAATCGTTTCCCCCATCGACAATTGATGCGCCATCGCAGCCTCATTCATGGACAACCCATATATAGACGACAGGGCACGGCGCGCGCGCAGGGCATCTTCCCGTTGGTGGATACGCAACACACCCGTGGCCGCCGGAAAGGCGCATGGTTCCGCCAATGGCAGGTCCGCCTTGCGCAGCAGCATCCACAGCCCCGCCTGCGTGCCCAGCGGCAGGGGCAGGCTGGCCCCCGGAGCCGCCGCAGCCAATTCAGCGCACGCCGCCTCCAGCGCTTGGGACACCGCTGGCACCAACTGGAGCCGCCGTCCGGCGGTCGGGTCGGGATCGGGGACGAAAGCCAGCAACGCTTCCGCCTGCCTGTCCGCCGCCATCACCCGGCCTGTTGCATCAAATGCCAGTTGCCCGACGCCCAACCGCTGGAGCGCCGATTGTGCGAGCGCAACCTGCAACCGTTGTTCGATCAGGGCGGCCAGCGTCTTGAGCGCGGCGGAAAGATGCGGACCTATGCCCGACAGCGCGGCGACGGCGGACGCCGTGAAATCCTCCCGCTCCCGCACCAGCAGCAGCCAAGCATCCGCCGCTCCGCCAGCCGATATCCTCAGGAACCGGCCATAGCGGATGTTCATTTCGTCCAGTCCGGCCCGCTGGCGATCGCGCTGCGCGGGTCGGTCATAATCCAGCATTTCTTCCAGCGAATAGACGCGCCCCGGTCGCAGCGCGCCATAGGGATGAAGGCCCAGTTGTTCGATCCGGCGAAAATCCAGCGGCGGTTCGGTGGCGGCGCGTGGTGCTGCGACATGCACGACCGCCGGTTCCTGATCGGGCGCTGCATTGGCCAGGGTGATGATCAGGAACGCCCGGCGCGCATAGGTTCGCGCGACCAGCTGGCGCAGGAATCCGCCCCATGGCGGGCTTTCATGGATACCCTCCACAAGGGGTAGCAACAGCTCGCGCTGAGAGGCAAAAACGGAGGACATGGGATTTTGCTCCCATATGGGGGCTTCGCGGTCAAGCGCCAGCAGCGATCTAAAGCGCGCAACCCCAGAGGGTAGAGAGAGTGATGCCTGACCAACTGAGTAAATCGACCCTGACCCACCTGCAACGGCTGGAGGCTGAAAGCATCCACATTCTGCGCGAAGTCGTGGCGGAAGCGGAAAAGCCGGTGATGCTTTATTCCGTTGGCAAGGACAGCGCCGTGATGCTGCACCTCGCGCGCAAGGCTTTCTATCCCTCGCCGCCGCCCTTTCCGTTGCTGCACGTGGACACGACCTGGAAATTCCAGGAAATGTACAAATTGCGCGATCGGATGGCGACCGAAAGCGGCATGGAACTGCTCGTCTATCACAATCCCGAAGCGCAGGAGCGGGGCATCAACCCGTTCGACCATGGCGCGCTCCACACCGACATGTGGAAGACGGAGGGGCTGAAGCAGGCGCTCGACCTCTATGGTTTTGATGCGGCATTCGGTGGCGCGCGCCGCGATGAGGAAAAGAGCCGGGCAAAGGAACGCATCTTTTCCTTCCGCACCGCTTCGCACGGCTGGGACCCGAAAAACCAGCGCCCGGAACTGTGGAACCTCTATAACGCCCGCAAGAACAAGGGCGAAAGCATCCGCATCTTTCCGATCAGCAACTGGACGGAACTGGATATCTGGCAATATATCCACCTCAATAACGTGCCCATCGTCCCCCTCTATTTCGCGGCGGAACGCCCGACGGTGGAACGTGACGGCATGCTGTTGATGGTCGATGACGACCGTTTCCCGCTGAAGGATGGCGAAGAACCGGTGATGCGCTCCATCCGCTTCCGCACGCTGGGCTGCTATCCGCTGACCGGCGCGGTCGAAAGCAAGGCGACAACCCTGCCGGAGGTGATTCAGGAAACGCTGCTTACCACCACATCGGAACGGCAGGGCCGCGCCATCGACAAGGATGCTGGCGGCGCCGGCATGGAAAAGAAAAAGCAGGAGGGGTATTTCTGACGCGTCACGGAATGCGCAGCGTTCCGAAGCGTCAACCCCAGCGTCGGCGGGGGTCTACGGCCTCCAGGCAGGCCCTTTCGCAGACCCCGCCTTCGACCCAGATCACAACGATCCCAGCCCGCGCTGGGATGACGGGACAGAAAACATGACCGAAGTCATTGCAGAACCCATCTACAAGACCGACGCGCTGATCGCGGAGGACATCGACCAGTATCTCAAGGTGCATGAGCACAAGACGATGCTGCGCTTCATCACCTGCGGGTCGGTGGACGACGGCAAGTCGACCCTGATCGGCCGCCTCCTGTACGACAGCAAGATGATCTTCGAAGATCAGCTGGAAGCCCTGCACGCCGATTCCAAGAAGGTCGGCACCCAGGGCCAGGAAATCGACTTCGCGCTGCTGGTCGACGGTCTTGCTGCCGAGCGGGAGCAGGGCATCACCATCGACGTCGCCTATCGCTTCTTCGCCACTGAAAAGCGCAAGTTCATCGTCGCCGACACGCCCGGCCATGAACAATATACCCGTAACATGGTGACCGGCGCGTCGACCGCCGACCTGGCCGTCATCCTGATCGACGCGCGCAAGGGCGTGCTGACGCAGACGCGGCGCCACAGCTATCTGGCGCACTTGATCGGCATCCAGAACATCGTGCTGGCGGTGAACAAGATGGATCTGGTCGATTATGATCAGGCGGTCTTCGACGGCATCGTCAAGGATTATACCGAATTCGCCAATTCGATCGGCATCAGGGAATTCACGGCCCTACCGATTTCGGGTTTCAAGGGCGACAACATCACCGGACCCAGCGACAATACGCCCTGGTACAAGGGGCCTGCGCTGATCGAACATCTGGAAACGGTAGAGGTCAACAGCGCTACCGACGCGGAAAAGCCGTTCCGCATGCCGGTGCAGTGGGTGAACCGCCCGAACCTCGATTTCCGCGGCTTTTCCGGCCTGATCGCGACCGGCTCTGTAAAGCCGGGTGATGCCGTGCGGGTGCTGCCTTCGGGCAAAACCAGCACGATCACGCGTATCGTTACTCTGGACGGCGACCTGGATCAGGCGGTCGCGGGCCAGTCGGTCACGCTCTGCTTCGCTGACGAAATCGACTGTTCGCGCGGCGACGTGATCGCGCTTGCCGACAATCCACCACAGGCTGCCGACCAGTTCGAAGCCACAATTGTGTGGATGTCGGACGAAGAAATGCTGCCGGGTCGTCCCTATTGGCTGAAAATCGGCGCGCAGACCGTCACGGCGACGATCCAGCAGCCGAAATATCAGGTCAACGTCAACACGATGGAACATCTGGCGGCCAAGACTTTGGACTTGAACGCCATCGGCCTTGCCAACCTGTCGACCGACAAGCAGATCGTCTTCGAACCTTATGAGCAGAACCGGACGCTCGGCGGCTTCATCCTGATCGACAAGATCAGCAACGCCACCGTCGCTGCGGGCATGCTGAACTTCAGCCTGCGCCGGGCACAGAATGTCCATTGGCAGGCGACCGACGTCACACGCGAATTCCATGCGGGGCTGAAAAACCAGAAGCCCGCCGTGCTGTGGTTCACCGGTCTGTCGGGCGCGGGCAAATCCACCATTGCCAATCTGGTGGAAATGAAACTGGCGCGGATGAACCGTCACACCTTCCTGCTGGATGGCGACAATGTCCGCCATGGCCTGAACAAGGATCTGGGCTTTACCGACGCCGACCGCGTGGAAAATATCCGCCGCGTGGGTGAGGTCGCAAAGCTCATGACCGACGCTGGCCTGATCGTCATCACCGCCTTCATCTCGCCCTTCCGGGCCGAACGCGACATGGTGCGGCAGATGATGCAGCCCGGCGAGTTTATCGAAGTGCACATCGATACCCCGCTGGCCGAAGCAGAATCGCGCGACGTGAAGGGCCTCTATAAAAAGGCGCGGAGCGGTGACCTTAAAAACTTCACGGGCATCGACAGCCCCTATGAAGCGCCGGAGGATCCCGAAATCCGCATCGACACCATCGCCATGACGCCCGAAGCAGCAGCAGATGCAATCGTGGCGAGGTTGATCCCATGACCGCGCTGGTGGACGTCAAGGCATTGAGCGACGCGGAACTCGCCGCTCACCTTGCCCAGGTCGCGGGCCGCATCCTGCTGGAGGTGCGCAACAGCGGCGTGTTCAGCGCCAAGGCGCTGGGCAAGGCAGGCGACCAGACCGCCAACCAGTTCCTTGTCCATGCCTTGCGGGAAGCCCGGCCAGACGATGGCCTGCTTTCGGAGGAAGAAAAGGACAATGCCGCACGGCTGGACAAAAGCCGCGTCTGGATCGTCGATCCGGTCGACGGCACGCGCGAATATGGGGAGGCGCGCGCCGATTGGGCGGTGCATGTCGGCCTGGCCATCGACGGGCAGGCCGTGACCGGCGCGGTGGCGCTGCCGGGGCTGGATTTGTCCAACAGTGGCGCGGGCACCGTGTTGCGCACCGACCGGATCCAGGCGCTTCCAGCCGCTCCTCAAAAACTGCGCATGGTCGTGTCCCGCACCCGCCCCGCCAGTGAAGCGGTCGCGGTTGCCGAAGGACTGGGCGCCGAACTGGTCCCCATGGGATCGGCTGGGGCAAAGGCCATGGCCGTGATCCTGGGACAGGCGGACATCTATCTCCATTCGGGCGGCCAATATGAATGGGACAGCATGGCCCCGGTCGCCGTCGCACTGGCGCACGGCCTGCACTGTTCGCGCATCGACGGGTCGCCGCTGGTCTACAACCAGCGCGACGTCTATCTGCCTGACCTCCTCATCTGCCGCCAGGAACATGCCGAAATGGTGCTTTCGCTGGTAAAGGCCATCGACAAGGCAGCCTGAATAAGGCGGCCCCCAACATAAAAGCCGCGGCAGTGAACCATCACCGCCGCGGCTTTTATGTATCCATGTTCCTGCGCAGGCAGGACCCCAGTCCAGACGGCCCGACTGATCAGCCGGTCAGCGGATCAAATCAAGCCCGCCCCCACAGGCTGATGACCAGCCAAACCAGCCCCGCACATGCCGCCATCACGCCCAGGCCCAGCCAGGCAGGCGCAAAGCGAACGGCAGGATGGTTGCCCACCCAGCGGCGCGATCCGGTAATCATCGGGCCGATCAGATTGTCGCGCCGGTACAGCAGGTAGAACAGCACCCCAACCACATGGATCGCGATCAGCGCCAGCACGACGTTGAAAATGACCTCATGCCATTCCGCCGCCCATCGTCCGGTATCGAAATCGACCAGATAGGAAAATGGCCCCGATTCCATGCCATCGATATCGACGGCAAACAGGCCCAGCCCCACTTGCGTGGCGAGCAGCAGCAGCATCGCCACCACGCTCCACCCGCCCAGCGGGTTATGGCCCGGCACGCCATGGACGCCGCGCTGGAACATTGCGCCCTTCACATAGGAAGCAACGGTTACAGGCCCGCGCACAAAGCTGGAAAAGCGCGCCGTGCCGCTGCCGATCACGCCCCAGATCAACCGGAACAACAGCAGCGCCAATATGGAATAGCCCGCCAGCCGATGCCAGTCGAGCATGCGGTTTTCACCCGTCCACCAACCGACGCCGATCAGCACGACCAGCGCCCAGTGAAACAGCCGAACCGGCGCGTCCCAGATGCGAACGCGCTTCACGGCCATCGGCTCCGCATGCGCGGACGCCTGAGCAGTGTCGTCCATCATCCTGGAACGCGGAACCGGTCGTGACAGCTCTTGCAGGTGCCGCCCAGTGCGTTGCGCGCGGACGTCATTGCCGCGACATCGCCCTTGGCAGCGGCGGCTGCCAACTGGTTGGCCGCGCCGACCATGTCATTCTGCAACTTGGTAAAGGTCGCATTGTCCTTCCAGATTTCAGCCTTCGCTCGTGTCTTCAGGCCTGATTCCGGCCCGCTGCCACGCGGAAAAAATTTCAGCTGCAACGCGGAACGGCGTGCAATGACGTCTGCAAGGGGGCGAACGGTATTCTTGTCCGGCGCACCGGTCTTGATTTCGTCATTGATCGTCTTGAACGCGCCGCCAATCTCCTTGTAATTCGCCTTGCGCGCGTTGACGGCATTGGTGGCGGCGGGCGATGCCGCATAGGCTGAATAAGCGGCATAGCTGCCTGCGAAGAGCGTCATGGAAAGGGCAGCAAAGGCCCGGAACCCAAAAGTCATCCCTGCTTTTGTCCTTCTTGTTGTTGCGATGAACGTCAAACCAGTATCTCGCTGACCGACCGTTTCGTGTTCATGTCGTCCAGGCCCCAGCTTTCGGTCGGCAATCCCATGGCCCGCTGAACGGTCAGGCCCACCCGGCTGATCGGCTCGCCTGCGCCTGCGACATGGATGCCTGTTTTCACCTTGCCGCCTGCTGAACCGGCCAGCATCACGGGGATCCCCTGAACGTCATGGTTCTTGGCATAGGACACGTCGGAGTGGGCGAAGACAAGCATATTGTCGAGCAAGGAACCATCGCCTTCCTTGACCGCCGCCATCGCAGCGACGAAATCGGCCCAGGCTTCCATGTTGCGCAACGTATAGAAATCGACGGTCGGCTGATAACCGATGGAACGGTCGACCATCTCCTCATGGGTGATCTGGTGATATCCGGTGGTGTTGCCGGCCTGGCGCAGGTCCGACGCGGCAGTCGAAAAACTCATGTTGAACACACGGGTCTGGTTGCAGGCCAGCGCCATGGCAAGCATCTGCGACATCAACTTGTGGTTCTGCTTGCGCTGCTCGACATCGGTGATATCGGCGCCTGCCTTCAGTGCGGCGGGTTCCGCCGGGATCGCGCAGGCCTCCGCTGGCGGCGGCTTCTGCAACTGCAGGGCCAGCTTGTCCTCCATTTCCCGCACGGACGTGAAATATTGATCCAGACGGGCGCGGTCGGACGCGCCGACGCTGTTCAACAGTGCGTGACGCCGGTCGGTAACGCCCGACAGCACGCTGCGGCGGACCATGACACGGGGATCGGGCTTGAAATCCGCCTTGTTCGGGTCCTGGAAATCACCGCCGAATATCTTGCGGTAAAATTCGGTCGCGCTGGGCACCGTCGGATTCATGGTCCGGCTGTCGCGGAAGGAATAGCTGGTGCGCGTATTGCCGTCGGCGCTCAGGTCGAGCGAGCGGAAAAAGGACCCGCCGCCGATTGCGTCGGCGATCAGCACGTCCAGCGTGGGCGCGCGGATTGCCAGCCAGTCGTCCGCCGCGCCGCCTGTGCGCACGCCGGTATTGCCAGACAGATGGGGCAGGTTGCCCCGGCTGCCCAGCGACACGTTGAATCCCGAAAGGACGCTGATATGCTGGCGCACATCCTTGATCGGCGCCAACTGCGGGGGCAGGTCGTAATTGGCGCCCGCGGCCTTTGGCACCCATCGGTCGGGGATCATGCCGCAACCCCAGAACCATGTGCCGAAACGCACCGGCAGGTTACCGCCGCCCAGCGTCGCCGCGAAGGCGGTGCCATTATTGTCCAGGAAAGCGTCCAGGATCGGCAGGCCCAGCGTCACCGCCGCCCCACCGACAGCGCCGCGCAGCAGGAAACCGCGCCGCGTGGTGCCTTGAACCAGCTTGTCGTCGATCATTTTCGCGGCGGTCATCCGCTTACTCCTTGTTTCTTCGCGCGTGGGGCCTTCGCCGTCACTGTGCGGGGCAGGGCGAGCAGCCCAGGGTCGAGGGCAATGTTGCGCATCAGCGCGGAAAAGCTGTGGCCGTTGCCCAGGAAGCCTTTGGTCAGGCGGGCGATGTTGGTCGCATCTGTCGCAGCCGGGTTGCGTCCATGGGCATATCGCCAGGCGCTCTGCACCAGGCAGGCGCTGACCTGTTCGCTGTCGTGGAACAGCTTGCCCAGGGCCGCTGCGCCGTCGAACGGCTTGGCCTCGAACTCGCCGGTCACGTCGATCGTCACGTCATGTTCCAGTTTACGGAACTGGCCCGCACCGTCAAACTGCTCCAGCCCCAGGCCCATCGGATCGGACCGCTTGTGGCAGCTTGCACATTCTTCATCGTCCAGATGCGCTTGCAGCCGCAGGCGCGTCGTCTTCAACGTCGGGTTGTCGACATCCTGAACCACCGCGAAGTTCACGTTGGCGGGCGGTGCCGGGATCTTTTCGCACAGGAATATTTCGGTCAGCGCAACGCCCCGCAGCGTCGGCGACGTGCGCCCCGGATGCGAATGCTGCGCCAGCATGCTGGCATGGGTCAGCAACCCGGTGCGCGGATCGCCTTGCGGATATTGGTGGATGTACCAGTCCGTCTTGGACACCGGAATGTCGTAGATCGGTCCCAGTGTCCGGTTCATCGCGATGGCGTTGCTGGTGAACAGGTCGCGATAGTCGCCCTTTTTATCGACCAGCAGCCAGGTGATGGTGCGCAGCGTCTGTTCCCGCATCGCAGACGCGACGGACGTGTTGAACGCGGGATAGATCAGCGAATCCTTCGCCAGGTCGTCCATCCCGTCCAGCCGCAGATAATCGGTGAAGAAGGCGCGGACCCCATCGACAAATCGGGGCGACGCCATCATCCGTTCGACCTCGCGGGCGCGACCCGCAGGGGTGTTGAGCGACCCGTCCGCCGCCGCAGCCAGCAGCGCCGCATCAGGCGCTGCATTCCACAGCAGGTAGGACAGGCGGCTCGCCGCCGACCAGGCATCGATGCCCCGCCCGCTGCGATCGGGCCAATCGATGCGGAACAGGAAATCCGGGCTGGTCAGCATGCCCGTCAGCGTGGCGGCAAGGCCCGCGTGGAAATCGTTCAGCCGCGCCGCGCTTTCCATCGTCGCGGCCACGCGCTGTTGCAGTTCGGGCGCGGAAACAGGCCGCCTGTACAGCTTCAGGCCCACCTTCTGGATGAAATCGCGGGCGCAGGCCGCACCCTTCGCATCCGTGGCGGAAGGCGCGCAGCCGACCAGCCGATCGCGATGATCCTTGTCGGTCACCTGCGTCGATATCGCCCGCGCAATGTCTTCATATTGTTCAAGGCCAGCCGGTGTCACCGACACGGCGCTCGCGCCGACCGCCTGCAATCCATCGATGCGCAGGTCCGGCGAAAAACGGCCAACGACCTTGATGTCAGGGCCGAACGCATCTGCAATCGCGGTGCGATATTGCAGTTCCGTCAGACGGCGCAGCTGGCTGGGCGGTGTGTCCGCCATGCTTTCATCCGCGCGCGCGCCGCTGAAGGTAAAGGCGATGCTGCCTGCAAGCGTCAGGCACGCCGCGCCCAGCACGAATGGAGCGATGCGGCGGCGCTTGGTCTGCGATGGGGTGATGATCACGGGGTCCTTCATCGGGTCTGGTCCGCCTGCGCGGTTTGCTGGGGCGCTACGAACGCGCGCACGCCCCGGAATCCGTAGGCCGAGGATATGGCGGTGTAACGCTTGGTCTTGGGATCGCGATAGCCATCCGCCAGCCGGTCGATCGCCTGACGGACGCCCGGACAACTGACCTGCGACAGAATCGCGCCGTTCTGCGTCATTTGTTCGATGGAGCTGTAATAGCTATCGAGCGTGTAATAGCCGTACAGATTGCCTTCGATGCTGCCGTCGGGCTTCATCGTCGCACGCAGCCGCGCACCCCTGATATCGCGGGGCGCGTCGACGATCTGTTCCTTGTAGTTCATCACCAGATCGAACGGTTCGGTGGTCAGGACGCCCTTCTCTATGCGACCGCGCGTGGTCGAACGCAGGCGCGGATCGGGATCGACGGAGAAGGTGGCGCTTCTCAAAGCCTCCCCCTTTCCATCTGTGGCCAGGGAGTCAGCGGCGGCATAGACCGTCACCGTCACGTCGGAATCATTTTCCATGTCGTCCACGCCGCGCAGTTCGATCAGCGTGGGCGCGCGCATGGATATCATTTCCTTGCCGGAAATTTCGCGCTGGCTGCCGGTGCGGAACGGCTCGACGCATCCCACCGCGCGCCACAGCTGGTTGTCGACGCCCTTGGTCCCGTCCGGGCCGGTGAAATCCTCTTTGCTCACCTTTCCGTCCAGATTCATGCCCGCGGCTACAGGACCATCATAGGTGCGGAAATTCTTGGCCAGCTTGGTGAAATCCTGCGGATCCGAACAGGAACTATAGACCACTTCGCGATTGGAAAAGGCCAGCCGACCCTTTCCTTTGGGCAAACCGTTCAGCGCCCCTATGGCAATCGCCTGTTCGGGTGTGGCCGTTGTCTTCGGGTCGTATCCGGGCGGATATTTCACATTCGCGCTGCGATTTCCCCACATATGGATGCGCTTGAAGCCCATCTTCTCGTTCATGTACAATTCCAGCGCCTGACGCTTTTCGGCACCCGCGAATTTCGCTTGAAGCTCGGGTGAAAGGGTGGCGTAGAATCGGTTGAGATCGCCTTCATCAGGCACCTTGCAGACGTCCGCTTCACCGCCGTTGACCAGGTAGATGTTGGCCAGGACAAAGGCATGGACGCCCGGCTCTCCGCCAGTGGGAGCATCCGCCGCAGTCAGCATCACCGCGCCGCCAGCGATCAGCGCCAAACTCAACTGCCGACCGGATTTTCTTAAAGCTAGCGACGCACGCGCAGTCATCCAATATCCTCCATGGGCCAAGTCTGGGCCTTATTATCCATCACATCATGCGCTCCTGACCGTTTCACGCCACCCCGAAATCGATCACCCACGGCGGCGATTCTGCGCAGCAGGTCGGCGTGTCGTCTCAATTTGCCGCTATTGCGTGAGTTTCAGTCGGTGATAGGCTGATCGAAAATTAGGGATGATCGACAGCCATGGACCAGGTGCCGACACGGGAAGGGATGGAATGGCGCACGGGCGAACGCCTTACCCTGCGCGTGCTGACCATTTATCGGGAAAGTTTCGGATCG
Source organism: Sphingobium sp. ZW T5_29 (assembly GCF_044987515.1). Taxonomy (NCBI): domain Bacteria; kingdom Pseudomonadati; phylum Pseudomonadota; class Alphaproteobacteria; order Sphingomonadales; family Sphingobiaceae; genus Sphingobium; species Sphingobium sp. ZW T5_29. The sequence goes on along the minus strand of NZ_JBJDRM010000008.1, from coordinate 71,161 downwards.
TTGGATTCGCTGGTGGACGCGGACGACCTGCCGACGCCGGGGGAGGCTGCGCTTACCGCCTATGTCGAACAGCTCGACGTCTCCCATCTCGCGCGCCTGACCAGTCGGGCCATTTCTCAGTTGGCGGCGCGCGACAGCCTGATGCTGGGCCGCGCTGGCATGCGTCGTTACGACTGGCGCATCATCCTCTACAGCCTGTCGGGCGCGCGCACATTGCGCGAAGCGATCAACCGGTGCGCGGAATGTTTCGAAGCGATTGACTGGCGCTATGGTCGCATGACGCTGACCACGCGCGCGGACGTGGGCGAACTCGCGCTCGATTCGATGCGTCCGCCTGGACATACCATGTCGGGCTGCCTGATCGACCTGTTCGGGGTGACCCATATCCATGCGCTGCTCAGCTGGCTGATCGGGCGGCCCATCATGATCCGTCACGTCGCGCTGGATCATGAAGAATCTGTCTTTCGCGCGCTGGAACTGCCGGAATTGATGTTTGAAGTGCGGCTTGCCGGGGGCTGGACCGGTTTTGCCTTCGATGCGGCTATGCTGGATTATCCCGTCGTCCGCAGTGCGGATGAACTGGCGGCGCGACCGCCGGGAAACCTGCTGTTCGGCATCGGGCCGATGGACGAAGGCCCGGTTGCCGACACAGCGGAACAGGTCCGCCGGATCGCGCTGCGGTCCTTGCGTGACAGGCAACGGGTGCCGACATTTGGCGACATCATCGCGACCATGGGGGGCAGCGGCCCGACCCTGCGCCGCCGTCTAGCGCGGGAAGGCACCAGCTATCGCCAGATCCGCGAAAGCTGCCGCCGGGAAGTCGCGCTAGACCTGTTGAGCCGCACCGTCCTGTCGATCGAAGCGATCGCGGTCAGGCTGGACTATTGCGATTCGGATGCCTTTCGGCAGGCGTTTCGCGAATGGACGGGCATGTCGCCCAGCAGCTATCGCCGGACGATGCGCGTTGCCGCCTGATGCACGCCGTTCGGCTCAAACCGCCGCAACTTCATCCATGAATTGCGCCATGGCCAGATCGCGATCGCTCATGCCGCCGACATCATGGGTCGTCAGCACCACATCCACCTTATTGTAGACATTGCTCCACTCTGGGTGGTGGTCCAACTGTTCGGCCCGCATGGCGCAGCGCGTCATGAAAGCAAAGGCCGCACTGAAATCCGAAAAGGTGAACCGTTTTTCAATGGCTTCCCGGTTGGCGCAGGGGGTCCAGCCCGTCACTTGCGCCAGCACCGCTTCGGGCGACATTTTCACATAAGCCATCTTCGCATCCTCGTTTGACCCCTCGTCATAACAGGAAGCACGGCAAGGTCCCAACCATGGTCGCGCCACGGACCAATATCGAGGCAAAAAAAGGGCGCCCTTCAACACGGGGCGCCCCTTATCATCACATGGCCTTGCGGGTTGTCTATTCCCCGCAGGTCCTGTTCTTACTTCAACGTAGCCAGTTCGGCATCGATGGCGGCAAGGCGCGCATCGGTCACGTCGTCCGGCGAATATTGCTGCACAGCCTTCAGCGTCATGCCGCGCGCCATGTCGACTTGTTCGTTGGTCGTCATGCCGGGGATGTGCTTTTCGATGATCGCCTTGGCGGCGGGATCGTCCAGCATGGTGCCAAGTTCGGTGTCGCTGGTGTTGTACTTGGCCTTGGCCGCAGCAGCCGCAGTGGTATCAGCCATTGCAGGCGCACCAACGGTCATGAGAGCGGCAGCGGTAGCCATCAGGAAAACACGCATAGTTCAGGATCCTCCAATTTAGACTCGTTATATATCGCACGTAGTCGTTCTAATTTCAAGCCCTACCAGGAAGAACGTGCGGCTAGCAGAAGTTCGGCGAAACGATCGGCCATCCTGGTGAGTTCCTCCGGCGGGACATTGCGCGCCGCCCCTTCCTGCAACTGCCACCCGGAAATGGATGACACCAGCATGTGGGCGACGCTGTCGGGATCGCGAACGGACATGCCGTCCTTGATCGACAATTGCGTGATATCGCGGGATATGAACCCGACCGCGTAAAGATAGCCGACATCGTGCAGGACAGCCGACACGTCGGGAAACCGGTCCTGCGTGACGAACATCAACCGGCACAATGCCTGGACTTCAGGCGATGAAAATGTGTTCGCGATGATGCGGGCATGATGGCGCAGCCGCTCGCCCATATCCTCGGTCAGCAGATGGTCGTGCTGCGCCGCCCGGTCCGACCATTCCGCGACACTGTTGCGGATGACCGCCGTCAGCAGCGCTTCCTTCGACGGATGGCGGACGTAAAGCGTACCCTTTGACACACCGGCGGCGGTTGCGACCGCCTCCATGGCGACATTGTCGAAACCAATTTCCAGAAACATGCGCCGCGCTGTCGTCAGGATGGCCTGCTCGATGGCTTGCACCTGTTCTAACGTGGGTCTGCCGCGTTTGGGTTTAAACATTGAAGCTGCCTGCATCGGGCGTTCGTGACACAAACAGAGGGGGTGGACAAGTTGCACCCGTCCGCCAGAGCGTAATCGGACGAATATGATCGATAATGACTCCATTCGATCAAATAATGTCGCGGCAATGGCGCTCGGAACCGCTTGGATCAGGCGTTACGGGACCGCTCAGCCCTCCATTGCGCCGCGCCATCGCGATGGTGACTTGCCGGTCCATTGGCGAAACGCGCGGCAAAATGACCCGGTATCGCTGAAATGGGCCCGGCGCGCGACTTCGGCGATGGACAGGCGCGGGTCGCGCAACAGATGCGCGGCCAGTTCGCGCCGGGAATTGGCCTTGATCTGCGACAGCGACGTGCCCTCCGCCGTCAGCCGGCGTTTCAGCGTGGCGACGCTGATGCTGAACTGGCGTGCCAGCTCGTTACCCGTCACCGGCGCGTCTCCGCTGGCCAGCATAGACGCATAGAGATGCGAAATTCGGTCCGACAACGGCGTCTGCTTTGACTGCGGCTCCTCTATGTCGAACGGAAAACGCTCCAGCAGCAGGTCCAGCTCATGGTGGTCGCGCACTACCGGACGGTCCAGATAACGGGCGGGAAAGCGCAGGCTGTTTTCCGGCGCATGATGCTCGACGGGATAGGGCAGCAGATAGGCGACCGTCCGCGCGTCCAGCAGCGGCGGATAACGCATCGCCGCGCCCGACAGCGGAATATCCTCCCCGATCAGCCATCCGAACAGCCGGTGGTGAGTGGCAAGTCCCGTCAGGTCGGACAGATAGGCGCAACTGTTTCGCACCTTTCTGATGGTAGCCATGTCCAGCCGGGCTTCGCCGCGCGCGACCGTCAGGGTCAGCCTGCCGGTGCGGGGGGCCATCAGGGCAAAGAAACTGTCCATCCGCGCGATCACGTCGTGCAGCGTCCGGCAGGTGATGATGGCATAGCACATCATGTCGATCCCGCCCTTGGTGATGGAACTGCGGCCTTCCTGTCGCCCGGCCACTTCGTCCAGCAATGCCGTGGCCCGCGCATAAAGGCGGGTAAAGTCCCGGTGCGCGATGCTGTCGCGTTCGTCCGACCGATCGAGCAACACCGCCCTCAAGCTTAAAAGCCCGGCATCTCGCAGGAAAATGTCAGCGTCGCCGCCATATTCGGCGATCATCGCCATCAGGTCGCGCCCGACGCCCGCCGGCACGCGCCCCGGCACCGGCTGCGACAGTTGCTTGTTGGGGGTGAGCGATTTCGTCATGTCCTTTGAGCTTTTCGGCCATATCCTCGCCCGGCGCAATCGGGGAAACAGCGTTGCAAGCATAATTGAAGGAGCGGAATGCGAATGACGGCCGACGAACAGTTGCTGGCGCGGATCGACCGCCTGGAATCACTGGACGCCATTCGCCAGCTTCCGGCCAAATATTCGCTGGCGCTCGACATGCGCGATTCCGACGCCTGGGTCAGCCTTTTTCCCGAAGACGTGCGCGTGGGCGGGGGCAAGACCGGGCGCAAGGCGCTGCGTGACTGGTTCGACGAAACCCATTCGATGCAGTTCGACGGCACATCGCATCATATCGGCGGTCACATCATCGACTTTGACGATCCCGACCATGCGCAGGGCGTCGTCTATTCGAAAAATGAACATGAAACCGGGGCCGAATGGGTCATCATGCAGATGATGTATTTCGACCAGTATGAACGGATCGATGGCCGCTGGTATTTCCGCCGCCGCCTGCCGCTTTATTGGTATGCGACCGATTTGAACAAGCCGCCCATCGGCGACCGCAAGATGCGCTGGCCCGGCCATCCGCCCTATCATGGCAGTTTCCACGATCTGTTCCCCAGCTGGAAAACCTATTGGGCGCGTGAAGGCCGTCCGCATGACGGCCCGGTCGAACCGCCTGCGCCACTGGAAAAATTCATCGAAACCATGCGGCGCGGCGCGCCCTTGCCCAAACCTCGCGTACGGAGCTGATTTGCCAATGACCGATATATTCTCTCCCACGACATTGGGGGACATTACGCTGAAAAATCGCATCGTCATGGCTCCGATGACGCGCGACCGGGCGGGTCCGGGCGATGTCCCGACCGATATCATGGTGGAATATTACCGCCAGCGGGCCAGCGCGGGCCTGATCGTCACCGAAGGCACCCAGCCGTCGCGTGCGGGCAAAGGCTATTTCCGCACGCCCGGCATCCACAGCGTCGATCAGGTGGCGGGATGGCGCAAGGTCGCGGACGCAGTGCATGACGCTGGCGGCAAAATCGTCGTCCAGCTGATGCATGTCGGTCGCGCGGCGGTTCAGGCGAACAAGGACGCGGACGCCGAAACGGTCGCGCCTTCCGCCATCCGCTGCCCTGACAAGATTCCCGGACCCGATGGCGTTCCCGTCGAAACCGCGATGCCGCGCGAGCTGGCGACCGATGAAATTCCGGCGGTCATCGGCGAATATGTCACCGCCGCCCGCAACGCGATTGCGGCTGGCATGGACGGCGTGGAACTGCATTGCGCCAGCGGCTACCTGCCCATGCAATTCCTGTCGACCAACACCAACCAGCGGACGGACCGCTATGGCGGCCCGGTCGAAAACCGCATCCGCTTCGTCGTCGAAACGCTACAGGCGCTGGCCGATGCGATTGGGCCGGGCAGGGTCGGTTTCCGTATTTGCCCCGGCGTCCGCTTCAACGGCATGGACGATGCCGATCCGCACGAAACCTACGCCGCGCTGCTCAGGGCCGTGGACAATATGGGGCTTGCTTACTGCCACCTCATCCACATACCTCTAAAGGGTCAGGATGCGCTTGATCTGGTCAACGCCAACTGGAACGGGCCGGTCATAGAAAATGCCGGCCTGACGCTGGAAAAGGCAAAGGCTGTGCTGGACGAAGGCAAGGCGCAGGCCGTGTCCTTTGGCTATCTCTATATCGCCAATCCCGACCTTGCCGAACGTTTCAGCAAGGGCGCGCCGCTGGCGAAGGCGAATCGCGATCAGTTCTACACCGGCGGCGGCGAAGATCACCGGGGCTATACGGATTATCCGGCGCTCGACGCCTGACAATAAAGACGCGTTTTTAGGAGAGAGAACATGCCCAAGTCATTGGAAGGGCGCACTGCGCTCGTCACGGGCGGCGGACAGGGCGTCGGGCAGGGCGTCGCCCGCGCGCTGGCTCAGGCTGGCGCACGGGTCGCCATCGCCCAGCGCAACGCGGACCAGGGTGAGGAAGCGGCGCGTTATCTGCGCGACACGCACGGGGTCGACGCCTTTTTCATCCAGACCGACGTGACGCAGGCGGCACAGGTGGAATCGATGGTTCAGGCCACCCATTCGCGCTTCGGCAGCCTCGACATCCTGGTGAACAATGCCGGGGCCAGTTTTCCCAAGCGTATCGAAAATCACAGCGATGACGATATGATCGGCTCCTTCGCGCTCAACTATTATGCGGTATTCTGGGCGATGAGGGCGGCTTTCCCGATCATGAAGGCGCAGCGTTACGGTCGCATCATCAACATGGGGTCGCTGAACGGCGTGAACGCGCATATGTTCACCGTTGCCTATAATGCCAGCAAGGAAGCGATGCGGGCGCTGACCCGCACCGCAGCGGTCGAATGGGGTCCGCATGGCATCACCTGCAATATCATCTGCCCTGCCGCCAACAGCCCGCAGGCGGACGACTATTTCGCCGCCAACCCGGAAATGTCAGAGGCCATATTGCAACAAATCCCCGCTGGCCGCTTTGGCGAGGCGGAACGGGACATCGGCCCAGCCGCCGTCTTCCTGGCGAGCGAGGGCAGCGCCTATGTCAACGGCAACACCATTTTCGCGAGCGGCGGGTCGCAGGTGAACGGCGTTGCGTGGCGTCCCCATGTCGAGGATTGATGGCGTGGACAGGCTGAAGGGCAGGCGCGCGGTCGTGACCGGCGGCGCCCAGGGGATCGGCGCGGCCATCGCGACGCGGCTGGCGGCGGAAGGCGCGGTGGTCGCGGTGCTGGACCTTGATGCAGGGTCGGCTGGCGCGGTGCTGCCGTCCCCGCATATCGGCATTGCCTGCGATGTCACCGACACCGCATCGGTAGATGCCGCCTTTGCGCAGGTGAAGGCGCGGCTGGGCGGGGTGGACCTGCTCGTCAACAATGCCGGGCGGGGTAGCGCGCCGGGCGACGGCATGGATCAATTTTACGCGGCGCAGGCTGCGCAGGCGGCGGGCGAGCAGGTCTTCGCCGACCAGACGATCCACTGTTCGGACGAAGGCTGGGCGGGCGTCATGGCGGTAACGCTGGACGGCGTGTTCAAATGTTCCCGTGCGGCGGTGCGGCTGATGGCGGATCAGGGGACCGGCGGGTCCATCGTCAACATCGCCTCTACATCGGCGGTAAAGGGCGACGGCCCGGTGCCCTATTGCGCGGCCAAGGCGGCGGTGCTGGGCATGACGCGGGCGATGGCGCGCGAACTGGCGGCGCGGGGCATCCGGGTGAATGCGGTCAATCCCGGCGCGACCGAAACGCCGATCTACGCCAGCCTGCCTACTGAATTGAAGGATTCCATCGCCGCCGACAGCCTGATGAAGCGGCTCGCCCACCCCGATGAGATCGCCGGAGCGGTCGCTTTTCTGGCGGGTGACGACGGCAGCTTCGCAACGGGCAGCGTCGTCACGGTGAATGGCGGATCGTGGTTTTCCTGACGCGGATTGAAAGGATCGAATATGGGACAATTGGATGGCAAGGTCGCAATCGTGACCGGCGGCGCGCGCGGCGTGGCAAAGGGCATAGCGACGGCCTTCGTCAAGGCGGGCGCATCGGTGCTGATCGTCGACCGCGAAGAGGATCTGGGCCGCGCGACAGAGGCGGAATTGCAGGGGCTGGGCGGGGACGTCGCGTTCCTGGCCGTCGATCTGGCCAATCGCGAAGCGCTGCCTTCCATCGTGACGACGGCGGTGTATCGCTTCGGCAAGCTCGACATATTGGTCAACGCCGCCCAGGCATCGCACCAGCTTCCACTGGTCGACACGACTGACGAAGCGATGAACCTGTCCTTCGACACGGGCTTCTGGCCGACCTTCATCCTGATGCGCGCGGCGCATCCGCATCTGGTCGAAAGCCGGGGCTGCGTCATCAACTTCGGCAGCGGCGCCGCCTTCGACGGGCTTCCCACCCAGGCGTCCTACGCCGCTGCAAAGGAAGCGATCCGCGCGATATCGAAGGTTGCAGCCAATGAATGGGGACCGCAGGGCGTCCGCGTGAACATCGTCTGCCCCTTCGCCAATTCGCCCGGCGTCCAGGCCTGGCGTGAATATGCACCCGCCGACTATGACGCCCAGATTGCCAAGGTATCGCTGCGCCGCATCGGCGATTGCGAAAAGGACATTGGCGCTGCCGTCACATTTTTGGCGAGCGACGCGGCGGCCTATATAACCGGCCAGACATTGATGGTGGACGGCGGCCAGACCAAGGCCTTCTGACCTGCCCGCAGACATGGGCGGCTGACCGTTTTTCGGTCGACCTGCCGCCCATTCTTCCTGCACAAGGGGCTGACGAAGGGCAGGCACATGCCCTGCTTGTAGGAGGCATGATGTCACAGGCTTTGCTCGACCGGGTGGAACTTCAGGATCTGGTGATGCGCTATTGCCGGGGTTGCGACCGCCGCGATTTCGCGCTCGTGCGCTCGCTCTACCATGACGATGCGATCGACGATCATGGCGCGATGTTCAAAGGCGGCCCGGACGAATTCGTCGCCTGGTTGCCTCAGGCCACCGCCCATTGGGAATTGACGCGCCATAGCATCAGCAACAGCCTGTTCGTCATCGACGGCGACCGGGCAGAGGGCGAACATTATGTTGAGGCATGGCATCGCACGCCCGCCCCTGACGCGCGCATTTTCCTCGTTCTTGGCCGCTATCTCGACCGCTATGAACGGCGCGATGGCGTCTGGAAATTCCTCCACCGCAGTCTGGTGTTCGACAATGGCTCGATCATTCCGGTCGATCAGGAAAGCCTGGACCGCATGAGCAAGGATGCACCCGTGGGCCGCGCGGATCGCAGCGATCCGTCCTTTTCCTACCCGATGCTCGCGGGGCTGGCCGCATGAAGGCGGCGGTCTGGGACGGCGCATCCCTGTTCGTCAGCGACCGGCTGACGCTGCGCCCCGTGGGTCCGGGCGAGGTGCGGGTCCGCGTGCTGCGTTCGGGCATCTGCCACAGCGACATTGCGATGATGACCCCGCATCTGCCGATATTGCCGGTCGTGCTGGGGCATGAAGCCGCAGGCGAAGTCGCGGAAATCGGCCCCGGCGTCGAAGGCTGGGCCGTCGGTGACCGTGTGACCGTGGGCACGCAGACGCCCTGTGGCGAATGCCGGGAATGCCTGCGGGGGGAGCCGCATAATTGCGACATCAACTGGGGATTTGCGCCGGGTTTCCCCTTCCTGCTGGACGATCGGCCCGTGGCGTCCTTCGCCAACGTGTCGTCCTTCGCGCAGGAAATCGTGGTGAAGGCGTCGCAGCTGTTTGCCATCGATGATTTGCCGATGGAGCAGGGCGCGCTCATCGGCTGCGCGGTGTCCACCGGCGTCTGCGCGTCGCGCGTGCTGGGGCGCGTCCGCCCCGACGACCGGGTCCTCGTCTTTGGCGTCGGCGGCATCGGCGTCAACGCCATTCAGGGCGCGGCGCGGCTGGGCGCGCATGTCATCGCGATCGACGCCAATCCCGCAAAGGAAGCCGCCGCGCGCCAGTTCGGCGCGTCCGACTTCGTTCTGGCCGACCCCTCGCTGGATGCCGCCGCCGCCGGGGCGCTGCTGGCGCGCGATCATGGTCCTATCGATGTCGTGGTGGAATGCAGCGGCGCGATCGGCGCGATTGAAACTGCCCTTCGATCGATAAAGCGGGGCGGGCGGGTTGTGCTGATCGGCATGTCGCGGCCAGGGTCGCAGGCCGCATTGCCGCTCGACCGGTTCGTGACGGGCGGTGAAGTGATCGCGACGATGAATGGCGGCGCGATCCCCGACCGCGATTATCCCGTGCTGATCGATCAGGTGCGCGATGGCCGCCTGAACGTCGCCGATCAGGTCAGCGGCATCTGGCCGCTCGACCGGATCAATGACGCCATCGCCGCGTTGAAGGCGGGTGAGGTGACCAGAGCGTTAGTGAACCTGACGGACTGATATCTGCGCATTTTGTTTGAAAATCTTTCCATCAGCTGCGAACATATATGATATTCCCGTCATTCGTTACGCAAAGAAGGAACGGCCATGGAGAAGGATAAACAGGCGGACGGCGTGCGGCTGTCCACCGTCTGGCGCGACTTTTGCGATCAGCTGGCGAAGGCGGGCGACATATTGGACCGCCCCAGCGCACCCGCCACGCCCATCGATCAGGCGGAAGGGGTGCGTTATCTGTCCCGCCTCACGCGCACCGCGCTCAACATGCTGGTGGATTCCGCCGACCCGGATTTTCCCCGCATCTTCCTGCTGACCGACGATGCGATCAAGATTGGCGCGGACAATCCCGACAACCTCTATCAACAGGTCGTCGTCCGGGGCGACCGCGACTATCGGATCACGGGCTCGCGCAACAGCGTCCCCTATCTGTCGATCGGGTCCAAGGCCAATCGCTATGCCATCGACGGCACCATGGCTTCGACCGGAGAGATCGAGTTTTCGGACGTTGAACTCGGCCCCGACGGCAGCTTTGAAATCATCGCCAGCAAGACGAAACAACCGGGCAACTGGCTGCCCATGGCCGACGACACGACCCTGCTCATCATCCGCCAAACCTTCAATGACAAGGATAAGGAACAGGCCGCAGAGGTCCGGATCGAACGGATCAGCGACGGGCCGAAACTGCCCGCCGTGCTGACGCCTGATGTGATCCAGGCGCAACTGAACGGCGCGGCGGCGTGGGTGCGGGGGACCTCCAACACCTTTGCGGACTGGTCCGAATGGTTCATGGAACAACCCAACCGCATCTATGACGGCAGGGACCAGTTGACCTGGTATCGCGCGGGCGGCGACCCTAAAATCTGGTACGGCCACCTCTATTACGACCTCGCGCCCGGCGAAGCGCTGGTGCTGGAGGCCAAGCCACCCAAATGCCGTTTCTGGAATTTCCAGCTCGACAATTGGTGGATGGAATCGATGGATCACGTCAACCGCCAGGTCTGGGTGAACGGCGCGCAGGCGAAATATGAAGATGACGGCAGCGTCATCGTCGTGTGCGCCGATCAGGATCCGGGCTTTGGCAACTGGATCGACCTGTCCGGCCATCGGTCCGGCACGGCCCTGTGGCGCTGGATAGAGGCGGACGACCATCCCGTCCCGCAATGCCGCGTCATAAAGCTCTGACCATGGCAGGCGGTGGGGAAGGGCAGGACGACCTCCCCACCCGCATCCGCGCGCTGGAGGATCGGGAAGCGATCCGCGACCTGATCGCCCGCTATGGCCCGCTGGTCGATTCAGGCGACTGCGCCGGGGCGGCGGCCCTGTGGACGCCCGACGGCAGCTATGATGTCGGCGGTTTTGGCCTGTGCCACGGAAGGCAGGAAATCGCCGCGATCCTGGAAGGGGAAACGCATCAGGCATTGATCGCGGGAGGCGCGGCTCATCTGCTCAGCCCGCCCGTCATCGACCTGGACGGCGACCGCGCATCGGCGCGCACCTATTCCGTCGTCTTCCGTCATCGCGACGGCGGATGGGAAGCGCATCGCGTATCGGCCAATGCCTGGACGCTGGTCCGCACGCAGGAAGGATGGCGCGTGGCCCATCGCGTCAACCGATTGCTGAATGGCGATGCGCAGGCGCGCGCGGTCATCGGCGGTCTGGCAGGCGACGACTGGCCTTCCCCTCCCGCCTGAACCCGAAATATGGCACCCCGCTAACCCCTTGGCCTCGCTCCCCCTGTTCACCCAGCCGATAGCTGACTATGCCGGTTCCAGCAAAGAAGCGGGGGCAGGATGCACGCAGAGGCAAAAACGGTGGTGAACGCGCGCGAATTGCGCACCGTGGTGGGGGCCAGCCTGATCGGCACGACCATCGAATGGTTCGATTTCTTCATCTACGGCGTGGCGTCGGCGCTGGTGTTCAACCGGCTGTTCTTCCCATCCTTTGAACCGCTGACCGGCACGTTGCTGGCCTTTTCCACCTATGCGCTCGGCTTTCTCGCCCGGCCGCTGGGTGGGGTCATCTTCGGCCATTTCGGCGACCGGATCGGGCGCAAGACGCTGTTGATGATCAGCCTGCTGGTCATGGGCCTGTCGACGACGGCCATCGGCCTGCTGCCCACCTATGACCAGATCGGCGTCTGGGCGCCTGTATTACTGATCGCCCTGCGCCTGTTGCAGGGTTTCGCCGTCGGCGGCGAATGGGGCGGGGCGGTGCTGATCGTCGCGGAAGTCGCGCCAGCGCGGACGCGGGGTTTCTGGACCAGCTGGCCACAGGTCGGCGCGCCTGCGGGCAACCTGCTGGCGGCGGGCGTGTTCGCCGCATCGTCCGCCCTGCTGCCGGAGGATGATTTTCAGGCCTGGGGCTGGCGCATTCCCTTCCTCATGTCGATCATCCTGGTCGGCGTCGGCTGGTGGTTGCGGCGGGCGGTGGCCGAAAGCGCGGTGTTCGTGCAGGAAGCGGCGAAGGAAGGGCTGGTGCGCTTTCCCGCTGTCGAAGTCATCCGGCGCAAATGGCGCGCGCTCCTGACCGGCGGCGGCCTGCGCTTTGGCGAGAATATCTGCTATTATGTGGTCGCGACCTTCTCCATCACCTACCTGACCGAAATTCGCGGCGGCGACCGGTCCCTGGTGCTGAACGCCGTGCTGATCGGCTCCGCGCTCGAATGCCTGTCCATGCCCTTCTTCGCCGCTTTGTCGGATCGTGTCGGGCGGCGGTGGGTCTATGGCGCCGGCGCCGTGTGCGTCGCGGCATGGTTCCCGATCTTCTTTGGCCTGCTGGACGTCGGCAGCGCATGGAGCGTCGGCCTGGCGGTCACGGTCGCCATGGTCGCGCATGGCGCCATGTATGCGCCGCAAGGAGCCATGATTACGGAGCTTTTTCCGACGCGCCTGCGCTATTCGGGGGCCAGCATCGCCTATCAGGCAACGTCGATCTTCGCTGGATCGCTCGCCCCGATCATCGCGCTGTCGCTTTATAAACTGACCGGCGGGACCGGCGCGGTGGCGGCCTATGTGATCGGCAGCCTGCTCATCACGCTGATCGCCGTCGTCGCCGCGCGTGAGACAAAGGGCGCGGACCTCAGCACCGTGGACTAACCTACCATTCCTTCGCCGGGAAACAAAAAAGGGGGGCCGCAGCCGCGTCCCCCTTTTTCAACTTTGCACGCCGGATCAGGCGGGCTGGTTCACCACCGCGAACTGGCGCTTCAGGAAAGTGCACGCATCAGCCATCGCCTCCTGCGCGCCCGGCAGAAATCCGATCCATGATACAAAGCCGTGGATCATGCCGGGATAACGCTTCATCTCGACCTCGACCCCCGCATCCTTCAGGACCGGCTCATAGCTTTCCGCTGCGTCGCGCGCCGGGTCGATTTCGGCGGTGGCGATGAAGTGGGGCGGCAGGCCCTTGTGGCTCTTCGCCTTGATCGAACTGGCGCGATAATCCTCGTCCTGTTCCGGGCTCTCGATATAAAGTTCATGGAAATAGCGGACATCGTCGGCGCGCAGCACCGGCCCATGTTCGAACTCCGCCATGGACCCGCCTTCGGGCAGGGGGTGGATAGCCGGCCCATACCAGTTGATCACAGCCGCCAGCCGGGGACCGCCTTCTTCCAGCGCCTGGATCGCCATGCCGTTCGCCAATACGCCGCCCGCGCTGTCGCCCGCGACGGCCAGCCGTGACGCGTCGCCATTGATCGATGCGGCATTGGCGGCCGCCCATTGCACGGCGGCCCAGCAATCTTCCGGCGCGGCGGGAAATTTATGTTCCGGCGCAAGGCGATAGTGGACCGAAATCACGATTGTTTCCGCGCCCGCAGCCAGGCCGCGCGCGATCATGTCCTGCGTGTCCAGGTCACCCAGGACGAAACCGCCGCCATGGAAATAGCAGGTGACCGGGAAGGGGCCGCTGCCTTGGGGTGTGTAGATGCGCACCGGCACATCCCCGGCAGGACCGGCTATGCTGCGATCCGCTACCGACGCCAGGGTGACGGGCGGCGGGGGCAGCATGGTGGACGAATCGCGCACTGCCTGCCGCAATTCGTCGATCGACTGGCCGCGGATCGGCGGCCATTCGGGCTGACCGGCGAACATTGCTTCGATCTGTGGGTCGATGGGCATCCTCTATTCTCCTATGTTCTTGTTTCCAGTTCCTGCAGCGCATCGCGCAGCACCTTGCCGCCCGCATTGCGGGGCAGCGCGTCCACCAGCACCACTTTGCGCGGCACTTTGTAATTCGCCATATTCTCGCGCGCCCAGCGGATAATGCCCGCCTCGTCCGCGTCGTTCCCCGGCCTCAGCACGACGAACGCCTTGCCGACTTCGCCCAGTCGATCGTCGGGAACGCCGATCACCGCCGCCGTCTCTATCGCCGGGTGGGCCGTCAGCAGCTTTTCGATCTCGGCGGGGTAGCAGTTGAAGCCGCCGGAAATATACATGTTCTTTTTGCGGTCGGTAATCGCCAGATAGCCGCGCGCATCGATGGTGCCGACATCGCCCGTATGCAGCCACCCATTGGCGTCGATTGCCTCTGCCGTCGCGTCCGGCTCGTCCAGATATCCCTGCATGACCGAATGGCCGCGCACCCAGAATTCGCCGGCCTGACCGCGCGGCACGTCACGCCCCTGATCATCGACGCAGCGCACTTCCATCCCCGGCATGGGATAGCCGCATGTATGGGCAATCGTCTCGGCGTCGTCGCCTTTGCATGTCATGGCGATGACGCCGCATTCGGTCATGCCATAACCGTTCACGACGTTGGTTATGCCCAGTTCGTTCCGCATCCGCTCGACCAGCGCCGGGGCGACGGGGGCCGCGCCGGTGACCGCCGCGCGCAACGACGAAAAATCGCGCCGTTGGTCGCCTGCCAGTTCATGCAGCAGCATGACGTAGATGGTGGGCGGGCCGGGCAGGAAGTTGATGCGGTTGACTTCGATCTGGCGGAACATCTCATTGCCGTCGAACACGGCCATGGGGATGATGGTCGCGCCACGGATCAGGCAGGCCAGCCACCCGGCCTTGTAGCCAAAAGCGTGAAAGAACGGATTGACGATCAGGTGGTTGTCGCCTTCGCGCAGGTCCACGCGCTCGGCCCAGTCGCCAAATGTCTGGACGACCTGCCGATGCGTGGCGATGACCCCCTTGGGCCGTCCGGTGGTCCCCGATGTAAAGATGATGTCGCTCACATCATCGCCTGACAACCGGGTCAGCGCATCGTCCACCGCCGGATCGTCCGCGCCTGTGCCCCGCGCCAGAAACGCGTCGAAATCGCAATCGATACGGATGAAATCCTGCAAGTCCGGCAGGTCTTCACCCGCCAGCAGCGCCTGATAATCCGTCCCCAGAAATTCGCGCGGACCGAACACCAGCCGGGCGTGGCTGCGGCGCAATATGTCGGCGGCTTCCTGCCCCTTGAACCGCGTGTTCATGGGGACGATGGCCGCCCCCGCTATCTGCGCGCCCAGCGCCGCGACGATCCAGTTGCGGCTGTTGGGCGCCCAGATGCCGGTGCGGTCGCCATGGCCCACGCCCTGCGCCAGCATCGCCGACGCGCAAGCCCGCGCATCGGCCCATAATTGCGCAAAGGTCCAGTGATCCTCACCCTCGATCAGGGCGACGCGGTCGGGCCATCGCTCTGCGGCCGTCTTTGCAGTCGCGGGGATCGTTTCAGGCCATGTCCCCGGCTGGTCGATCATTTTCCGCGCGGCTCCCTGGGCAGGCCAAGGCCGCGTTCCGAAATGATGTTGCGCTGTATCTGGTCGGTGCCCGCATAGATCGTGTCGGACCGGCTCATCAGATACATGTTGGGCAGTCCATCGAACCGCTCCTCGCTTGCGCCGATTTCGCCTTCCTGGCCCAGCACGTCCATGGCCAGTTCGCCCAGATCCCGGTGCCACTGCGACCAGTACAGCTTGTAGGTATAGGCCGCGCCGGACAGGTCCGCGCTGCCTTCGCCGTCGGACAGCATGCGCAATCCGTTGTAGCGCATGATCTTCAGCCCCGCATAGGCATGGGCGATCTTCTGCCGGACGATCGGATCGTCGGCCATGCCGTTACGCTTGGCGGCGGCGATGATTTCGTCCAGCTCGATCTTGAAATGCATCTGCTGGGCCAGCGTCGAAACGCCGCGTTCGAACCCCAGCAGCGCCATCGCCACTTTCCAGCCGTCGCCTTCCGCGCCGATCCGGTCGATGGCCAGCGCCTCCGCCCCGTCGAAGAACACTTCGGCAAATTCCGCCTCGCCGGTCATCTGGCGGATGGGCCGGGGGTCGACGCCCGGCTGGTCCATCGGCACCATCAGGAACGACAGCCCCTTGTTGCCGACGCTGCCCGCTTCCGTCCGCGCGACGACAAAGCACCAGTCGGCGATCGTGCCCATCGACGTCCAGATCTTCTGCCCGTCGATGATGTATTTGTCGCCTTCCAGCCTTGCCTTGGTCTTGACGTTGGCCAGATCCGACCCCGCGCCGGGTTCCGAATAGCCCTGGCACCAGATCGCCTTGCCCGACGCGATGTCGGGCAGGAACCGGGCCTTTTGCTCCTCGGTCCCCATCGCGATCAGCGTGGGGCCAAGCAATTCCACGCCCAGATGGCCCGCGCGCGGCGGCCCCTTGGCGCGGGCATATTCCTCGGCAAAGATGATCTGCTGCGCGATCGATGCGTCGCGTCCGCCCCACTGTTCGGGCCAGCCGATGACGCTCCACCGCGCCTCGCCCAGCGCCGCTTCCCAGGCGCGGCGTTCCTCGACATTGTCGACCTGGTTGGTCTGGCCGCAGATCGCCTTGAAGGGGCCGGACAGCTGGGCATTCAGCCAGCTGGCGGCCTCTTCGCGAAAGGCTTTCAGTTCAGGGGCGAAGGCAAGCTGCATGGATCAGGCGACCTCGAACAGACCGGCGGCGCCCATGCCGCCCGCAACACACATGGATACGACGACATATTTGACGCCCCGGCGCTTGCCTTCGATCAGGGCGTGGCCGACCAGACGGCTGCCCGTCATGGCAAAGGGATGGCCGATGGCGATGCCGCCGCCGTTGACGTTCAGCTTTTCCGGGTCGATGCCCAGCGTGCGCTGGCAATAGATCGCCTGGTTGGCAAAGGCTTCGTTGACTTCCCACAGGCCGATGTCGTCGATTTTCAGGCCCGTGCGCTCCAGCAGCTTGGGAATGGCGAATACAGGACCGATGCCCATTTCGTCAGCGCCGCAGCCCGCGACCTGGAACCCGCGATAGACGCCCAGGATGGGCAGCCCTTCCTTCTGCGCGGTGGCCAGGTCCATGACGACCTGCGCCGACGCGCCGTCGGACAGCTGGCTGGCATTGCCTGCGGTGACATGCTTGCCTTCCTTGACGACCGTGCCGTTCTTGAACACGGGCTTCAGCTCCGACAGCTTTTCATAAGTCGTGCCCGCGCGGATGCCTTCATCCTTCGTCAGGGTCAGCTCTTCCTTGCCGGTTTCATTGCCTTCCTTGTCGAACAGCGCCTTGGTGACGGTGATCGGCACGATTTCGTCATCGAACTTGCCTGCTTCCTGGGCGGCGGCGGCGCGCTGCTGCGACTGGGCGGCGAAGCGGTCCTGGTCCTCACGGCTGATGCCATAACGTTCCGCGACGATTTCGGCGGTTTCGATCATCGCCATATAGGCGTTCGGATCGCGCGCCTTGATGAATTCCGAACGGTTGCGGAAAGCGGGATAATGTTTGTCGATGGTCAGCGACACATTTTCCACGCCGCCCGAAACCGCGCAGTCGATTTCATCGGCGATGATGCCGCGCGCCGCGAACGCCAGCGCGTTCAGGCCCGACGAACATTTGCGGTCCATCGAAAAACCGCTGGTCGTGTCCGGCAGCACCGAACCATGGACGGTCAGGCGGCCGACATTATAGCTTTGCGTGTTCCACTGGTTGGCGACGCCCAGATAGACGTCATCCACACGCGCCGGGTCGATGCCCGCGCGCGCCAGGGCGGCGTCCACCACGTGGGAGGACATGAACGGCGCTTCGGTGTCGTTGAACGCGCCACGATAGGCTTTGCCGACGCCCGTGCGGGCCGTGGAGATGATGGCTGCTTCGCGCATGATTTGAAATCCTTATATTCTTCATCGCCGCATCGTCTTCGCGGAAAAGCCCACTCGAGGCAGGCCTTTCCGCACGATGCTCTTAAAAACCGTGCATATTGGTGGGACCCCAATAGGCCCGCATTTCGGTCACTTCATTGGCATCGTTGAACCGGAACGTATCGATGACGTCGATGCGCATGGCCTTGCCATCATGGTTCAGGTTCACCGAAAAAGGAAAGACCGCATAGTCGCCCGCGACCCGCACCGGGCCTTCCAGCTTCAGTTTCGCGCCGGTCTGCATCGACTGGACGTAAAAGGCGCGGATCGCCTCGCGGCCATTGTGGATGGGCGATCCGATCGGGTCCTCGACCGTGGCGTCTGCTGCATAAAGGGCGGCGACCTGGTCGGCGCTTCCGGCTTCGAACGCGGCGACATAGGCGTGGACGGCGGCTTCCATTTTTGCAGGATCGGGCATGGTTTTGGCTCCGGCTTGGACAGGGGTAAGGATGGCGGCTGCAAGTGCGATCAGCATAGGCCCGGACATGATTGTCAGCTTTCCGGGAAATATCGGTTGATGGTGTCGACTACGCAAGCAGGCTTGGCCGTCGGTTGGCCATCCGGCCCTTCGATTTCGACAGTCACGCGGATCACCGCCTGGATGGCCCCGCCCTTCACTTCCTCGACCGAAACGATCTCGCCCGTGCCCCGGATGCGCGATCCGACGATCACCGGACTAAGGAAGCGGGTCTTGTCCATGCCGACATTGACGCCAGCGGAAAAACGCCGGACCTCGACGATCTGCGGCATGAACAGGTTGACCAGGCTCAGCGTCAGATAGCCATGCGCGATGGTCGCGCCGAACGGACCATCCTTGGCGCGCACCGGATCGACATGGATCCACTGATGATCGCCGGTGCATTCCGCAAAGGCGTCGATGCGCGATTGCTCGATGGCGACCCATTCCGACGTGGCGAGACGAGTGCCTTCCTTGCCCAGCAGGTCGCGCGGGTTTTCGAATATGGTCGCCATGCGCGTCAGGCCTGCTGGCTCGACACGGCGATCACTTCGCCGGTCATGTAGGAAGACAGGTCGCTCGCCAGGAACATCATGACATTGGCGATTTCCCATACTTCGGCGGGACGCTTGAACGCTTCCTTCTCGACCAGCTTGTCCAGCGCTTCCTGCGTCGTCACCTTGGCCAGGAACGGATGCATGGCGAGCGATGGCGACACCGCGTTGATGCGCACGCCATGTTCGGCGGCCTCGATCGCGGCGCACCGGGTGAAGGCCATGACGCCTGCTTTGGCGGCGGCATAATGGGCCTGACCCTTTTGCGCGCGCCAGCCCAGGACTGACGCATTGTTGACCATCACGCCGGACTTGTTGGCATACATGCTCGGCAGGAAAGCGCGGGTCATGCGGAACAGCGATGTCAACGTCACGTCGAACACCCGGCTCCACTGATCGTCGGTCATGTCGACGATGTCCGCTTCACCGCCCAGACCCGCATTGTTGATCAGCACATCGACCTTGCCCAGCGCCGCAATCGACGCGTCGCGCAAGGCTTGCACAGCCTCTTCGCTGGTGACGTCGCAGACGAACAGAGCGGGGCGCTCGCAGCCCACTTCGTCGGCGATGCGGTCGGCGGCTTCATTCAGCCTGCGTTCGTGAAAATCGCTGATCAGCAGCTTGGCGCCTTCCTCGGCGGCGCGCTTGGCCGCGGCAAAACCGATGCCGGTGCCAGCGGCAGCCGTCACCACCACGGTCTTGCCCTTCAACATGCCCAGCGGCGTGGGATAGGGCGGCACTGGAGAGGTCGGGGTCATGCGAAATCCTTCATGATGATCTGCGCCAGCGCTTCGCGATGCTGGTCGGGGGTGCCGATCCAGCTGGCGGTGGCGCGGGCGCGCTTGAAATAGAGGTGGGCGTGATGTTCCCAGGTGAAACCGATGCCGCCATGCAACTGGATCGCGTCGCCCGTGACTGAACGATAGGCGTCCGACACATAGGCGCGGGCGATGTGGCAGGCCTGCGCCAGTTCATCGCCATTTTCGTCGATCGCGGCGGCGGCATAATAGGCCGCAGACCGCGATGCTTCGATCAGCAGCATCATGTCGGCCAGCATATGCTTATAGGCCTGGAACGACCCGATCAGCCGCCCGAACTGCACGCGCTGCTTCGCATAGTCCACCGTCGCGTCCAGGCTATATTGCATGCCGCCGGTCTGCTCCGCCGCCAACAGCCCCGCGCCGATGGTCAGCGTCCGTTCGATCGCCGCCTTCGCGCTGCCGGGCGCGCCCAAAATCATGTCGGTGCCGACCGCGCAGTCGAAGGTCAGTCTGGCAAAGCGGCGGGTGCGGTCCAGCGCGGGCAGCACCTCGACGGTCAGGCCGGGCGTATCGGCGTTCAGCACGACCAGGCTGTCATCCGCCGTGGCGACGACGATCAGGTCGGCGACATGGGCAAAGGTCGCGAAATCCGCGGTGCCGGTCAGCTTGCCGTCCCGCAGCGTCGGGCGGCTTGCTGTGCCAGCGAAACTCGCCCGCGTGCCCGAAGCCAGGCGGGGCAGGATGCTCGCCTTCTGCTCTTCGCTGCCTGCCGCCAATACCGCCTGCACGGCCAGGACCGCCGTTTCGAAAAATGGCACCGGCGCCAGCACGCGCCCCGTTTCCTCCAGCACCAGCGCCATTTCGACCGCGCCCAGCCCCAGGCCGCCATGTTCTTCCGGCACCATCAGCCCGGCAAAGCCCATCTCGCCCGCCAGCGCCTGCCACAGCCCCTCGTCAAAGCCGGTCGCGCCTTCCACGGCGGTGCGGATGACATCGGGGTTGGCGGCGTCGGTCAGGAAATCGCGCGCGGCTTCCTGAATGGCGCGCTGGTCGTCGCTAAGCGCGAAATCCATGTCAGGCGGCTCCGTAGACGGGCTTTGCGGGTTCGCGGGTTTCGATCAGCTTGCGCACGATGGCGTCCAGCTCATTGGCTTCCAGACGCGCGCCCTTGTCGAACACCGGGCTGTCGGTCCAACCTTGCGAAAGGAAAATCTGGCCGCCTTTCAGTTCGAATACCTGGCCGGTCACGCCCCTGGACTGTTCCGACACCAGATAAGCGACCAGCGGCGCCATGTTTTCCGGCGCGAACAGGTCGAACTCGCCTTCTTTGGCGTCCATGTCGAACGCGCCGGTATTGGTCATGCGGGTGCGGGCATTGGGGGCCAGGGCGTTCGCCGTGATGCCCAATCGTCCCAGTTCCGCCGCCTGCACCAAAGTCAGCCCGGCAATCCCTGCCTTGGCCGTGGAATAGGCCGACTGCCCGACCGAACCCTGCAAACCCGCGCCCGACGTCGTGTTGATGATGCGCGCATCGACCGGATTGCCCGCCTTGCTCTGCGCGCGCCAATATTCGGCGGCGTGGCGGCTGGTGCAGAAATGGCCGCGCAGGTGGACGCGGATCACCGCGTCCCATTCTTCGGGGGAGCAGGTGAAGAACATGCGGTCGCGCACGAACCCGGCATTGTTGACCACGGCATGCAGCCCGCCAAAGCTGTCGAGCGCCTGTTCGACCATGCGCTTGCCCGATTCCCATTCGGCGACGTCGTCGGTATTGGCGACGGCCTGCCCGCCCATTGCCTTGATCTCGTCCACGACCTGCTCGGCCGCGCCCTTGGTTTCGCCCGCCTCGCCATGGGCGCCCACGCCCAGATCGTTGACCACGACCTTGCAGCCTTCCGCCGCCAGACCCAGCGCATAGGCCTTGCCCAGGCCATTGCCAGCCCCGGTCACGATCGCAACACGTCCTTCGCAGATACCCACTTTATCTTACTCCTCAAAATGCCTTGCGCGTCATGCCGCGACCGGGATCAGCAGATGCTGACTTAGGTCGCCCACCAGATCGAGCAGGGAATAATCGCGCTCTGAAAACTGCCATTGCCCGTCCACCTGGACGAACGCATCATGATAGCGGCCCGCACAGATGGCCTGTAACGGCAGGTCCGGCGTCGCCTGGAACACCGTATAATAGGAACGGCAGGTCGCGGTGCCTGCGTCCTCGTCCACCTCGACGATGGGATTGCTGATGACATGCTTGGTGCGCGGCGTGCCACAGGGATAGATGCGCACATGGGCGCGCCACAGCGCCAGCATCGGCGCTGATCCTTCGACCACCGCGCCATCGCCGGTCCTGACCCGCGTCCGTTCGAACAGCGCCGCGGCCGCTTCCAGTTCGCCAGCGTCCATCAGTTCGGCATAGCGATACAGCAGGTTGGTGATGGCGGTCGCGCTGTTCATGCCCCGGCCTCCCGCTCTGCCGCCTGGCGTTCCCGATGCTCCGCCGTCTTGCCGGTCAAGCGCACGGCGACGGCATCCGACGTGATGCGCTGCGCCTGCCGGTCCGCGTCCGCCTCGCTCAACGGCGTCGCTTCGACCAGGTCGGTCAGCGCCGCACGGGCCAGCTTTTGATACTCCCCCTCGCCATTGTTGCGCCAGGTGACCTGATGCGGCTCGAACGTCTTGACCACCTTGGCCGGGTTGCCCACGACCAGGCTGCGTTCCGGCGTGACCATGTCCGACTTGACCAGGCTAAGCGCCGCGACCAGGTTTTCCGCGCCGATCACCGCATTGTCCAAAATCACCGCGTTCATGCCGATCAGCGCATTTTCGCCGATCTCGCAGCCATGGATGATCGACCCGTGCGCGATGGTCGCGCCCCGGCGGATGATCGTATCGCGCAGCTGATTGGCATGCACCGTAACGCTGTCCTGGATGGAGCTGTCGCCCTCCACCACGATCCGCCCGAAATCGCCCCGCAGCGAAGCGCCGGGCGCGATGAAGCAGCCCGGCCCCACGATCACGTCACCGATCAGCGACGCCAGCGGATGGACGTAGCTGGTCGGGTCGACGACGGGAACAATCCCCTGATAGGCGTAGGCGGGCATCGGGGCTGGGTTCCCTTACAGCCGCTCGATGATGGTGACGTTGGCCTGGCCGCCGCCTTCACACATCGTCTGCAGGCCATAACGCCCGCCCGTGCGTTCCAGCGCGTTCAGCAGCGTCGTCATCAACCGCGCGCCGGTCGCGCCGATCGGGTGGCCCAGAGCGATCGCGCCGCCCTGCACATTGACCTTCTCATGCGGGACATCCAGTTCCTTCATCCACGCCATGGTGACGCTGGCAAAGGCTTCGTTGCATTCGAACAGGTCGATGTCGCTGATCGACATGCCCGCCTTCTTCAGCGCATATTGCGTCGCCGGAATGGGGCCGGTCAGCATCCACACCGGGTTGGCGGCGCGCACCGACAGGTGATGGATGCGCGCGCGGGGCGTGAGGCCATGCTCCTTGACCGCCTGCTCGCTGGCGATCAGCAGCGCGGCGGCGGCGTCGCAATTCTGGCTGGCGACGCCTGCGGTGATGATGCCGCCTTCATTGACCGGCTTCAATGACGCCAGGCCCTCCAACGATGTGGTCGGGCGGATGGTTTCGTCCTTGGCCAGGCCCTCAAGCGCCACCACTTCCTTGTCGAACCAGCCATTGTCCCAGGCCGCCTGCGCGCGCTGGTGCGACGCGAGCGCGAACTGCTCCATCGCTTCACGGCTGATGCCCCATTTGTCGGCGATCATTTCGGCGGACTTGATCTGGTTGACCTCTTCCATGCCATAGCGCTCGACCCAGCCCTTCGACCCGTGGAAGGGGCTGTCGAAGCCATATTGCGCGCCTGCGATCATCGCGGCCATGATCGGAATCTGGTTCATCGCCTGGCTGCCGCCCGCGACGACCAGGTCCTGCGTGCCGCTCATCACGCCCTGCGCGGCGAAGTGGACGGCCTGTTGGCTTGATCCGCACTGGCGGTCGACGGTGACGCCGGGCACTTCTTCAGGCAGGCCAGCCACCAGCCAAGCGGTGCGACCGATATCGCCCGCCTGTCCGCCGATGGTTTCGGTGCAGCCCCACACCACATCGTCCACGCGTGACGGATCGATGCCGGTGCGCTTGACCAGCTCGCGGATAGGGTGCGCGCCCAGATCGGCAGGATGCACCTGCGCCAGGCTGCCCTTCTTGCGGCCGATGGGCGAACGAACGGCGTCGACGATATAGGCTTCAGGCATGTTCATTCTCACGTGCAAAGGTCTGGTCCGGCCCCATGGGCTGGCTAAAGATGCGCGCGGCGATGCGCGCACGGTGATAGGCGGGGGTGCCCCATGTCTGGGTCAGCGCGAGCGCGCGCTTCAGGAACAGGTGGACATCGACTTCCCAGCTGTAGCCCATCGCGCCATGCACCTGGATCGATGCGCGGGCGGCCTTGTCGGCGGCTTCCAGCGCCACCAGCTTGGCATGGCTGACGCGGGCGCGGGCCTGCACGTCGCGCGCGCCGATTTCCGCAGCGGCGGCTGCCACCACGGGCTTGGCGAACTCGATCGCGACCTGAGCGGATGCCAGGTGATGCTTGACCGCCTGATAGCTGCCGATGGGCTTGCCGAACTGCTGCCGTTCCTTGGCATATTCGACCGCCAGATCGACCGACCGCTGCGCCAATCCAAGCCCGAACGCGGCGTTGAACAGCGCCGCGCGATCGAGCGCCAGGTCCCAGTCAGCCTTACCGAGCGCCGTCGCCTTGTCCTTGCTCCACTCGACGCTGAACAGGCGGCGGAAGGGATCGATGCTGGGCTGCGCCGTCAGCGTCACCTGATCGGGCGTCACCAGATACGCCTCGCCGCCATCATGCAGGATGATCGCCGCCGCGCTGTCGGCATTGGCGACATAGGGATTGGCAGGATGCTGGATCGCAATCGTCGCGCTCGGATCGGCCAGCAACGCATGATCAGGCGCCAGCGCGGCCAGCATCGGCGCGGCAACACCTGCGCTTTCCACCAGCGGTTCGGGCAGCGCGACATAGCCCGCCTCTTGCGCGATCAGGGCAAAGTCGGCTTCCGCCAGCCCGATGCCGCCCGCGCTTTCGGGCAACAGCACCAAAGTCAGACCGGTTTCGACGATGGAGGTCCAGCGCGCATCGTCGCGCGCCACGCCAGCTTCCATCATCTTGCGCCAATGGTCGGGCGTGCAGCTGTCCGCAAACAGCGTCCGCGCCGTCTCTGCGAACATCAGCTGTTCGTCGCTCAGGGTGAAGTCCATCTCTCTATTCCCCTTAGCGCGGCAGGCCGAGCATGCGCTCAGCAATGATGTTGCGCTGAATCTCGTTCGACCCGGCGTAGATGGGGCCTGCGAGCGCGAAGATATAGTCGTCGATCCAATCAACGGCGCACGCGTCCGGCGCTTCATGCGTCAGTTCGGCCTGCGGCCCCAGAATGTTGAGCGCGGTCTGCGTCAGGTGGATGTCCAGTTCCGACCAGAAAATTTTGTTGGTCGACGCCTCCGGTCCGATCTTCGCGCCCGCCATCAGTCGCGATGCGGTCTGGTAGATGTTGAGCGCATAGGCGTCGGCATTCATGTGCGCGCGCACCACGTCCGCCTCCAGCGCCGGGTCCGCCGTCTCCTTATGTTCGGTCCACAGCTGCGCCAGCTTCTTGGCCGCCACCTGATAGCGGGCAGGCGACCGCAGCATCAGCCCGCGCTCGAAACCCGCCGTCGCCATGCAGATATGCCAGCCCTGACCCTCATCACCCAGCCGGTTGAAGGCAGGCACGCGGACATTCTCCAGGAAAATCTCGGCGAAACCGACATGGCCGTTGATCTTCTTGATCGCATTGACCGTGACGCCCGGCGCGTTCAGCGGGAAGAAGACCAGGCTCATCCCCTTGTGCCGCTCGCTGCCCGGCTCGCGGAACAGGCCGAACGCCCAGTCGGCGAACACCGCGCGGCTCGACCAGATCTTGTGGCCATTCAGGATATACTCGTCGCCATCACGGACGGCGGTCGCCCGCACGCCTGCCAGATCGGACCCGGCCATCGGTTCGGACCAGGCCTGTGCCCAGATTTCCTCGCCGCTCGCCATCTTGGGCAGGAAACGCTGCTTCTGCTCATGGGTGCCGAATTCGATCAGCGTCGGGCCGAGCAGGAAAATACCATTCTGGTTGACGCGGCCCGGCGCGCCCGCGCGATAATATTCTTCCTCGAAAATCAGCCACTGGATGAGGTCAAGGCCGCGCCCCCCATATTGTTTGGGCCATGTCACCATGCCCCAGTCGCCGGACTTCAGCGTCTTTTCCCATTGGCGGTGTGCTTCGAAACCTTCGCGCGTCGCATCGAAATGCTCCAGCGTGTCCTTAGGCACATGGGCTTCCAGCCAGCTGCGCACCTCGGCGCGGAACGCCTGCTGTTCGGGGGTATAGGTCAAGTCCATCAGAATTTCGCCGCGCCCTTATTGTCCACAAAGGCGTCTCGCGCCTTCTGGCTGTCTTCATGCATGTACATTTCGAGCGTGAAGCCCTGCTCGATCCGGTAATGGGCCGACGGGTCGGTCGGCTCGATCAGGTTCAACGCCTGCTTGGCGATGACCAGCGCCGCGCGGCTCTTGGACGCAATCACCTCGCAGAAGGCGTAGGCCTCGTCCTTCAACTGCTCCAGCGGCACCACCTTGTGCACCGAACCGTGACGGTAGGCGTCCTCCACCGGGATACGCCCGCCGGTGAAGAAATTGGCGCGCACCATCTGGACCGGGAGCATGCGGCTCATGAACGCCGCCCCGCCCATCGCGCCGCGATCGATCTCGGGCAGCGAGAAATAGGCCCCTTCCGCCGCGATCAGCGCGTCGCAAGCGCCCGCGATATTGACGCCGCCGCCGATGACGAAGCCATGGAGCGCGCCGACCACCGGGATCGCGCATTCACGGATCGCCTTGAACGTCAGGTAATTATCCTTGTTCAGCTTGGCGATGCGTTCGGGATGCGCTGCCATCTCCTTGATGTCGACGCCGCCGCAAAAGCCCCGGCCTTCGGCGCGGATCAGGATGCATTTCACATCCTCGTTCGCTGCCGCTTCGTACACCATGGCCGGGATCGATTCCCAACCCTTGGTGTCGAATGCGTTGACCGGCGGGTGGTCGAACAGGATTTCGGCGATGGCGCCCTTGATGGTCAGCGTGATCGGCATCTTTTAAGTCCCTTTTCCTCAGGCGGCGCTGGCGGTTTCGCGGCCCATGGCGGCGAGTGCGGCCAGGCGCTCATGCGCCTCTTCGACGATGCGGTCGACCAGAGCCGCGCAGGTCGGGACCTCGCCAATCCGCCCGCCCACGACGCCGGTCGCCATCACGCCATGTTCGATGTCGCCTTCGACCACTGCCTTCTGGATCAGCATCGGCATGGTCGCGGCCATCATCGCCTGTTTCAATGGCATCGCGCCATGGGCGGTCATGCCCCGCGCCGACTTGATGAAATCCATCCAGCTCGCGCCGGTCTGCTTCTTCATCGCCATGCCCGCCTCGATCGCGCGCAGCCACATGCCCAGCGGCCCGGACTTTTCGATCCGGTCCATCAGCTTGGTGCGCACCATCCGCTGGGGAATCCCGTCCAGCTTGGTGGTGACGACGATCCGGTCAGTCGATGCTTTCAGATATTCCGCCTTGGCGCTGTCGGGCACCGGGCTTTCCTTGGTCAGCAGGAACCGCGTGCCCATCGCAATGCCGACCGCGCCATAGGCAAGGGCTGCGGCCAGCCCGCGCCCGTCGGCAAAGCCGCCGCTCGCGATCACCGGCACGTTCACTGCGTCCAATACCTGGGGCAGCAGCACGGTGGTCGGCACGGAACCTGTATGCCCGCCGCCTTCGCCGCCCTGGACATTGACCATGTCGACGCCCAGTTCCACCATCTTCTGCGCATGTTTGACCGCGCCGACGGTGGGGATGCACAATATGCCTGCATCCTTGAAGCGGCCGATCATCTTGGCATTGGGGCCACGGCCAAAGCTCACCGCGCGCACCTGATCCTTGTTGGCCAGGATCAGCTCGACAATCTGGTCAGCGCCCGGCTGAAAGCTGTGGAAGTTGACACCGAACGGCTTGTCAGTGCCATTGCGGACAGCCAGAATCTTCGCGCGCGCTTCGTCGGGCGTCATCACCGCTGCGCCCAGAAAACCGAACGCGCCTGCATTGCTCGACCCGATCACCAGCGAAGGCTCGGCCACCCATCCCATCGCGGTCTGGATGATCGGCCAGCGGCAGCCAAGCCGTTCGGTCAATATGGTGTGCAGCGGATCGCCCATCATTCGCTCGCCTGTTTCTTGTTCGCTTCCGCCATCTTCTTGGCGTCCAGCCCCGCGATCGAGCTGCCCTGGACCAGATCATTCTGCGCATGGGCGAAATGGTGCATATGATATTGCGCGTCCATCGCGTTGCGCTTGCCCATCAGCTCTTCGACATGGTTGATCGCCTGCTTGGTGAGCCAATTGCCGAGGCGCGGTTGCGCCACCAGCTTGGCCGCCATGCCCGCCACCGTCTCACGCAGCGCCTCGCGCGATACGATCTTGTTCACCATGCCGAACTGTTCGGCCCGCTGCGCGCTCATTCGCTCGCCCAGCAGTAGGAATTCCTTGGCGATGCGCGGGGGCAGTTCATAGGCGTGGGCGAAATATTCAACGCCCGGAATGCCCATGCGGTTGACCGGGTCCTGAAAGAAAGCGTCGTCGGTGGCGACGATCAGGTCGCACACCCATGCCAGCATCAACCCGCCCGCGACGCAGGCCCCCTGCACCATGGCGATGGTGGGCTTGGGCGTGTCGCGCCAGCGGCGGCACATGCCGACATATTGCTCTTTTTCACGCGTGTAGAGCAATTCGGCGGCGGGCTTGTTCACATGGCCCGGCACCATCAGCCTGTTTTCGAAATGCTTGTGCACGTCCCGGCCGGGCGTGCCGATGTCATGCCCGGCCGAAAAATGCTTGCCGTTACCGCCCAGCACGATGCAGCGCACATCGTCATCGTTCGTCGCCTTGATGAAGGCGTCGTCGATCGCATAGGTCATCTGGCCGTTCTGGGCATTGTTGAAGCCCGGACGGTTCATCATGATCCACGCAACATTGTCGATCACCTCATAGGTGACCGGCTCTTGCGTTTCGTAGACGATGTCGACCTGTTGCGGTTCGACCAGGCGGTCGGTCTCGTTCATATTCAGGCTGCCCTTCTGTCTCCGGCCGGGTTGTCCTTGAACACGGTGGCACGGACGTTGTTCGGGTCGATCTTCGCGATCAACTCCAGCTGCTCAGGCGTTGGCGCAGGCGTCACCGGAATGTCGCCAACGACCTTTGCCAGTGGGAAGCCGGTATTGTCCTGCACTTCCTCAAACGTGACACCCGGATGCAGAGAGATCACACGGATCTGGTGATCCGGCCCGCCAAAATCCATCACGCACAAATTGGTGATGATGCGGCGCAGGTCCAGACCCTGGGGCGGACCGCCATTGCGGTAGCGCGCCGGGTTGTAGCCCGCCATGCAGACGAAATCGACTTCGCCTTCCACGAACGCACGCTTGTTGTGGTTTGCAAAGAAGAAGCTGTTGGGATGGCTGATCGAATTGCCCGGAAAACCGCGCGCGCCCAGCATCGCTGCCTTGGGCTTCTTGTGATCGCCGATCACCGAAATGTTCGCCTGGCCGAAGCGGTCGATCTGCACCGGCCCGACCAGCGCATGACGGCGGCCGCTCCACAGCGCCGAAAAGACGCGGTCATAATTGGCGATGCCTTCAAACTCCGGCTCGGCGGTGCGCTTGCCGGGGCCGACTGGCTCGCTGGTATAATAGACCTCGCCATCGGTGGTCTGGATCGCGGGCGCAAAGCTCAGCTTGGCCAGACCCGCACCGATGCGGGGCAGGGGGCCGATGCCGGTCGCCATCACTTCACCATCGTCGCGCCAGACTTCGGCGCAGGCGGCGATGACCAGTTCGGCGAGCGAATAGCTATTCTGGGTCATGTCAGTCTCGCTCAGTAAATGGGGACGGGCAGTTGCTTGACGGCGTCCGCGCCGCCGATTGCCGCCTGATAGTCAGCTTCGGACACGTCGATATATTTCGCCTTATACTCGGCCCAGGCTTCGGGAGAGGCGGCGCTTTCGACATAGGTCTTGATGTGCTTGAGATCGAGCTGATAGTCCGGCGCGGCGCTGGTGGGATGCGCGCCCAGCGGTGCTTCCGCAACGCCGGTGATCATCGCCCGCTCGACCAGATTGTAGCGGCTGTTCTTCTTCATATCCAGCTCGGCCGTCGGCACGATCTTCTCGACCGTGGCGTAGCTCTTCTTGGCGGCGCGGACCAGCAGCTCGTCGAAGATCGGATCGACCGACAGCGTCAGGATGTTGCCGCGCTCGTCGGAACGATGCGCATGGATCAGCGCGACGTCAGGCACCAGAGCAGGCATGGCGACGAATTCTTCGCCATCCTCATAGGGGCTTTTCACGAATTTGAAGTCGAAACCCGACTGGTTGATGACGTCGGTGCCGATGCCGACGCGGGTCGGCAGGAACGGCAGCTTCATCGCGCCCGCACGCAGGCCCCAATGATACATGCCCTCGTCCAGTTCCAGCACTTCAAAAGCGCCCGCCTGGCGAGCGTTGCGGAAATGCGGTTCCAGCGGATAATGGTCCAGGCTGGCAAAGGCGAAGACCAGCTTCCTGATCTTGCCGGTCGCAGCCAGCATGCCGATGTCCATGCCGCCATAGCCGGCCATCAGGGTCAGGTCCTTCAGGTTCGACCGGGCGATCGCGCGGATCAGGGCCATCGGCTTGCGCCGCGTCGCCCATCCACCGATACCGATGGTCATGCCGTCGGAAAGTTGGTCGACGATGTCATCCACCGTCATACGCTTGTCGAGCATAGTTTCAGTCATCCTTTTCATGGGCCCATTTGTGGCCCCAGTCACTGACGCCAAGGCTGGTCGTGGGCACCCAGGTGGCCGGGTCGATTACCAGGCCGTTCCAGCCATATTCAATGTCGAAACCGCCGGGCGTCTGCATGTAGAATGACGTCATCTTGTCATTCACATGGCGGCCCAGCGTCGCGGAAAGCGGCACCTTGCCCTTGCTTTTCAGCACGCGGTCATAGGCGCGGCCTACATCTTCCAGGCTGCCGACTTCCAGCATCATGTGCACGGCGCCGTTCGGGCTTTCGGGCAACTGGCCCAGCGCCAGGCTGTGGTGCCGGTTGTTGCAATGCATGAAGGCAAAGCCGACGCCCGGATCGTCCGGTCCGCCGCCGCCCATGTAGAAACGGCCAAGGTCGGTGTCGGCAAAGCCCAGCACATCCTTGTAGAATGCGTGGGTCTCATCGAAATTGGGCGCGGTCAGCACCACATGGCCCATGCCCATGTCGCCATTGTCGCCGGTCACGAAACGGCTGACCGCAGCGGGGGACACGAACGGCGCATAGTCATAGAAACGACCGTAGAACAGCTCCATCGCATGGCCGCCGGGGTCCGAAGACCGGGCCAGTTCGGTCACGTTGCGCGCGCGCGCTTCCATGACGTCCGCGCGCGCCACGGGGCGGCCCGCCGCCTCCAGCTTCGCCAGCGCCGATTCATATTCTTCGCGACTCGCAAATTCCCAACCGGGCGCGACGAATGCGTCCCGATCGCCCTTTTGCACCCACAGGCGGAAAGGCCGGTCATCCATGCGGAACAGGGCGACATCGTCCCTGTCGCTGCGCGCAGGCATCAACCCTGCGATATTGCAGGCAAAGTCGCGCCATGCGTCGAGGTCGCGCGCCTCGATCACGACATAGCCAAGTGATTTTACTGCCATTCTGCCGCCTCGTCCAAAGCCCGCCCCGACTAGCCGGGGAGGCGTATTCGTTCGGAACTGTCGCTTCCGCTGCGCAATTATCGGCCAGCCCGGCCCACTGCGCAGCGTACCGCTTATCGCCAAATCTTCCATAGGCAATAGCAATTCGTTCCGGTTCGGCCTATAAGCATCGTGCAGAATGCGCAAGCCCCCTTCGTCTTGACGCTTTGCGTATCAAAGAGGTATAAGGCCTACGCATATCCCGTTTCTGGGCTAGTTCGACGGAGAAGATGATGACCGGCGCAGCGGCAACTCAAATGATTGATGAAACCGGGGCACAAATCCCGACGGCTGAGGCGCTGGTTGAACGCGCCCGCGCCATGATCCCGACGCTGCGCGAACGCGCCCGCGCCTGCACCCTGGCGCATAATGTTCCGGTCGAAACCGTTGCCGAAATGAAGGCTGCGGGCTTCTTCCGCGTTCTTCAGCCGAAACGCTACGGCGGCTATGAAATGCACCCCAATGTGTTCTTCGATATTCAGAAGGCGCTGGCCGAAGGCTGCATGTCGACCGGCTGGATCTATGGCGT
Source organism: Sphingobium sp. ZW T5_29 (assembly GCF_044987515.1). Classification (NCBI taxonomy): domain Bacteria; kingdom Pseudomonadati; phylum Pseudomonadota; class Alphaproteobacteria; order Sphingomonadales; family Sphingobiaceae; genus Sphingobium; species Sphingobium sp. ZW T5_29. The sequence continues at coordinate 39,296 of NZ_JBJDRM010000008.1, read as the reverse complement.
GCTTGGCTGCCACCCGTTCGAACTGGCGCTGTTCCATGATGAAGCGCAGCAGGAAGTGTGGGGCGATGACGCCGACATGCTCGTTTCGTCCACCTATCAGCCGGTGGGCAAGGTGGAAAAGGCCGAAGGCGGCTTTTACCTGTCGGGTCGCTGGGGCTTTTCTTCGGGTTCGACCCATTGTGGCTGGGTGCTGCTGGGCGCGATCAACTTCGACACTGACGGCGGCCCGCCCGACATGCGCACCTTCCTGTTGCCGCGTCCCGACTATCAGGTGATCGAAGGCACGTGGGACACGTTCGGCCTGCAGGGCACGGGCAGCTTCGACATCGTCGTCGACCGCGTCTTCGTTCCCGAATATCGCACGCACAAGGCGAGCGACGGCTTCGCCTGCAAGAATCCGGGCCAGGAAATCAACACCGCGCCGCTGTATCGCATCCCCTGGGCGCAGCTGTTCGTCCGTTCCGTGTCGACCGCGGCCTTCGGTGGCGCGCGCGCGGCGATCCAGGCGGGCATCGACATCATGAACAGCCGCGTGTCCAGCAACACCGGCAAGGCGGCAAAGGCCGATCCGGTGCTGCACGCCGCACTCGCCCGCGCCATCGCCGAAGTGAATGAGATGGAACTGACCCACCGCGTCACCTTCGACCAATTGCTCGGCTATGCCGAACGCAATGAACCGGTGCCGATGGATCGTCGCGCGATGTTCGCCTACCAGTCGTCCAACGTCGTCCGCCGCATGGCCGACCTGGTCGATGACATTGTGAAGCTGCTGGGCGGCCGGGCGGTCTATATGTCCAGCCCGATCCTTCAGCCCTGGCTCGACCTGCATGCCGCCCGCGCGCATGTCGCCAACGATCCGGGCAATCGCAGCAGCGATCTGCTGGGCACGATGCAGGGCGAAGCGCCCGCCTTCACCTTCATCTAAGGGACCGCGCATGGCTAGCGAACTTTCCCGCAGGACGTATAGCGTCTCGGGCGGATATGATATTTCGGTCGCGGAACTGGGCCAGGGTCCCGTTATCGTGTTCATTCACGGCAGCGGCCCCGGCGCGTCGGGCGCCTCCAACTTCCGCCAGAACGCGCAGGTTTTCGCCGACGCGGGCTATCGCGTCATCCTGCCCGACCTGATCGGCTATGGCGCTTCGTCAAAGCCGGAAACGGACTATCCGCTCGAACTGTTCACGCAAACGCTGCTCGATGCCTTGAAACAGCATGGCATCACCGGCGGGCATCTGGTCGGCAATTCGCTGGGCGGCGGCATCGCGCTTCAGATCGCGCTCGACCATCCCGAATTTGAAGTCGGCAAACTTGTTCTGATGGCGCCCGGCTGCGTCGCTGAACAGGCCAGCTATTTCACCATGCCGGGCATTGCCAAAATGCGTTCGGGTTTCGGCAGCCCCGAATTCAACATGGATGAACAGCGCCGCCTGATCGGCAACCTGATGCACCCGTCTTCGGCGCACCATATCACCGACGCGCTGGTGGAGGAACGCTTCGCCGTCGCCCGCACCCAGCCAAAGGATGTGCTCGCACGGGTGAAGACCCCCAATCTTGGCCCGCGCCTGGGTGAGGTCAAGCAGCCGATCTTCGTCCTGTGGGGCCTTAACGACGAATTCTGCCCCGAAAGCCATGCGCGCATCTTCCTGGATGCGTCGCCCGACGTGCGCTGCCTCACCTTCTCGCAGACCGGCCATTGGGTGCAGGTCGAACGTGCGGAAGAATTCAACCGCTATTCGCTGGCCTTCCTGAATGGCTAGTGCGCCGCAGGTCATGGCCGACCCGGCGGATGTCGCCACCGGTTTTCGTGGGGCGATGCGCCGTCTGGCGTCGGGCGTCGCCATCGTCGTGGGGCGGGGCGACGGCGCGCCCGTCGGCATGGCGGCGACGTCGATCACCTCGCTGACGATGGACCCGCCCGCCGTGCTGGTCTGCGTCAACCAGACGGCGGGGCTGCACGCCTGCCTGTCGCCGGGCTGCGCGATCAGCGTCAACCTGCTGTCGCGGCACCAACGCGACGTGTCGTCGGCGTTCGGCGGCGCGGTCGCACGGGAAGACCGGTTCGGCGTCGGGCAATGGACCGATGATGCGCACGGGCTTCCCATGCTGGAAGATGCGCAGGCCAATCTGGCTTGCACCATCGACAACATCATGCCCTATGGATCGCACAGCATCGTCGTCGCGCGCGTCAACGCGGTGCGCCTGTCGGATGCGATTGAACCGCTGATCTACCAGGACGGAGCCTATTTGTGACCGATACCGTTGACCAGAGCCTGAATGACGGACTGGCGCAGGAACTTTATCAGGCGCTGCGCGATGGGCGCACGGTCGAACCGCTGATCGCCCGTCACCCGCACCTCACCATCGATGACGCCTATGCGATTTCGCTGGGCGCGCTGGAAAAGCGCAAGACCGATGGCGAACGGGTGATCGGCAAGAAAATCGGCGTCACGTCAAAGGCGGTGCAGGACATGCTGGGCGTGCACCAGCCCGATTTCGGCTTCCTGACCGACCGCATGTTCGTCGAAGGCGACATCGATGTCGCGGCCAACGGCCTGATCCAGCCCCGCGCCGAAGCGGAAATCGGCTTCATCCTCAAGGACCAGCTCAAGGGGCCGGGCGTCACCGCCGATCAGGTCATCGCCGCGACCGAAGCGATCGTGCCCTGTTTCGAAATCGTCGACAGCCGCATCCAGGACTGGAAAATCGGCATCGTCGATACCGTCGCCGACAATGCGTCCTGCGGCGTCTATGTGCTGGGCGAAGCACGGGCCGATCCGCGCGCCCATGACCTGCCCAACCTGCACGTCACCGTGACCAAGAACGGTCAGCCGCTGTCGGAAGGCTATGGCCACGCCGTGCAGGGTTCGCCCGCCGAAGCGGTGGCATGGCTCGCCAACACATTGGGCGCTTATGGCGTTACCCTGGACGCTGGCGATGTGATATTGTCGGGCAGTCTGGTGCCGCTCGAACCGGCACGGCCAGGCGATATATTTGAAATGCAGCTGCACGGCGTCGGCGCCTGCACCGCGCGTTTCGTCTAATTTTTGGTTCGCGTCGCGGGTGCGATGCTTAGGGAGTAACTCATGACTGGCAAGGTCAAGGCGGCGATCATCGGGTCGGGCAATATCGGCACCGATCTCATGATCAAGATGATCAAATATCCGCAGAATATGGAACTGGTGGCCGTCGTCGGCATCGACGAAAAGTCCGAAGGTCTGGCCATGGCGCGCGAACGCGGCGTCGCGACCACGCATGAAGGCTTGGAAGGCCTCATGAAGATGGACGTCTATCCCGAAATCGGCATCGTGTTCGACGCGACCTCGGCTTATGCGCACAAGGTGCATGACGCAGCGCTGCGCAAGGACGGCAAGCAGGTGGTCGACCTCACCCCCGCCGCCATCGGCCCCTACACGATCCCGACCGTCAACGGCGAAGACAATCTGGACGCTGGCAATGTCAACATGGTGACCTGCGGCGGCCAGGCGACGATCCCGATGGTCGCTGCCGTCTCCCAGGTCGCGACCGTTCACTATGCCGAAATCGTAGCCTCGGTCTCCTCCCGTTCGGCAGGTCCCGGCACCCGCGCCAATATCGACGAATTCACCCGCACCACCGCAGGCGCCATCGAAAAGGTCGGCGGCGCGGCGCAGGGCAAGGCGATCATCATCCTCAATCCCGCCGAACCGCCGATGATCATGCGCGACACCGTCTTCACTTTGTCCGAAGGCGCTGACGAAGAAACCATCCGCGCCTCGGTCGAAGCCATGGTCAAGAAGGTCCAGGCCTATGTGCCCGGCTACCGCCTGAAGCAGGAAGTGCAGTTCGAACGCTTCGGCGACAATAACAAGCTCACCATTCCCGGCCGCGGTGAATTCACCGGTGTCAAGACGATGGTCCTGCTCGAAGTCGAAGGCGCTGGCGATTATCTCCCCAGCTATTCGGGCAATCTCGACATCATGACCGCCGCCGCCAAGGCGACCGGCGAACTGCTCGCGCAGCGCATCGCGCAAGGAAAGAAGGTGGCGGCATGAGCACCCAGATCAAAACTCCGTTCAACGTGGAAGCGGGCGACAAGCTCTACATCCAGGACGTCACCCTGCGCGATGGCATGCACGCCATCCGTCACATGTATGGCATCGACCATGTGAAATCGATCGCCAAGGCGCTGGACGACGCAGGCGTGGACGCGATCGAGGTCGCGCATGGCGACGGCCTCAACGGCGCCAGCTTCAACTATGGCTTTGGCGCGCATACCGACTGGGAATGGCTGGAAGCCGTAGCCTCGGTCCTCACCAGTTCCGTGCTCACCACCCTCATCCTGCCGGGCGTCGGCACGGTCGAAGAACTGCGCCGCGCCTATGATATCGGCGTGCGCTCGGTCCGGGTTGCGACCCACTGCACCGAAGCCGATGTGTCGAAACAGCATATTGGCATCGCCCGCGACCTTGGCATGGACGTGTCCGGCTTCCTGATGATGAGCCACATGATCGACGCTGAAAAGCTCGCGGAACAGGCTGTCCTCATGGAAAGCTATGGCGCGCAGTGCGTCTATGTGACCGACAGCGGCGGCGCGCTCGACATGGACGGGGTCAAGGCTCGCCTGGAAGCCTATGATCGCGTGCTCAAGCCCGAAACCCAGCGGGGCATCCACGCCCACCACAACCTGTCGCTGGGCGTCGCCAACTCGATCGTCGCGGCCCAGTGCGGCGCGGTCCGCATCGACGCATCGCTCACCGGCATGGGCGCAGGCGCGGGCAACGCCCCGCTCGAAGTGTTCATCGCCGCCGCCGACCGCAAGGGCTGGAACCATGGCTGCGACGTCAACGCGCTGATGGACGCTGCCGAAGACCTGGTCCGCCCGCTGCAGGACCGCCCGGTCCGTGTCGACCGCGAAACCCTCGCGCTTGGCTATGCCGGCGTCTACTCCTCCTTCCTGCGCCACGCGGAAAAGGCGGCGGAAACCTACGGCCTCGACACCCGCACCATCCTGGTGGAACTGGGCCGTCGCAAGATGGTCGGCGGTCAGGAAGACATGATCGTCGACGTCGCCCTCGACATGGTCAAGGCACGCAACGCCGCCGCCTGACCCGCACCGACACATGACCGGGCGCGGCCGCAACATCGCCGCGCCCGATCATTTCGCACTGACATAAGTGGGAGGAAGCGTGACCGCCAAGCCGCGTTTGTCGCTCGATCATATCACCGTGACCGACACCACGCCCGCGCAGCTTGCTGGGCTGGCGGCTGCGACCGGCTGTTCGGGCATATGCCCGTTCCTCCATTCGATGGATGTGCTTCCGGCCATGCCGGAACATGACCTGGTCCACGACGCCGCCGCCCGCCGCGCCACCCGCGCAATCCTGGCGGACACCGGCATGACCGTCGACCTCATCTACCCCTTCACCATGGCGGGCCGCACCGTCGTCGCCGACTTCGCCGCCGCGCTGGAGGCTGGCGCGGAACTGGGCGCGTCGCTCGCCAATGTGCTATGCTATGATCGCGATCCCACCCGCCGCACCGAAAAGCTGGCTGAGCTGGCCGATCTCGCCGCGACCTTCAACATGGGCCTCGCCATCGAATTCTACCCCCCATCCCAGGTCCGCACCCTGGCCGAAACGCTCGCCGAAATCGACCGCGCGGGCCGCGACAATATCGGCGTGACGGCGGACCTGTTGCACATCGTGCGCGGCGGCGATTGGGACCAGAGCCTGGCGCTGCTGTCCGACCCGCGCGTCCGCATCGGCCAGATCGCCGACGGCCCCGCGCAAATGCCCGCCGACAGAATCGAATGGGAAGCGGGCATTCAACGCCTGTTGCCCGGCAAAGGCGCGTTCGACATCGCCGCCTTCACCGCCGCCCTGCGTCCCGACGTCCCCCTCAGCGTCGAAGTGCCCCAGCAATCCGCACTCGAAGCAGGCGTCCCGTCACTCGACCGGGCACGCGCCGCCGTGGACGCCACGCTCGCCGGTCTTGAGCCATCCAGCGCATCGAATTAATCACGACCGGTAAAAAACCAGAACACCCCCACCTGAACCCATAACAGGAGAGAATGACATGGCAGGACGGCTCGAAGGCAAGGTAGCGATAGTCACCGGCGCGGGCCGTGAAGGCAATATCGGGGTCGCCATCTGCGAAGCCTATCTTCGCGAAGGCGCGCGCGTCGTCGCCACCGATTTCCGTGAAGAGGAAAAAGACACCGTCCTTGCCCGCATGGAAAGGGCCGGTCCCGCCGACGCCTTCCGCTACCTGCTGCACGACGTCACCAGCGAAGCCGACTGGGCGCGCATCGCGCAGGAAACGCAATTCGCGTTCGGCGGCATCGACATATTGGTCAACAATGCGGGCATCGCCATTCACGCAGGCATCGAACATTGCTCGCTGGATGACCTGCGCAAGGTGATGGCCGTCAATCACGATGCGCTGTTCATCGGCATGAAGGCGTGCCTGCCCGCGCTTAGGGACAGCGTTAACCGTTTCCCCGGCGGCGGCGCGATCATCAACAATCTGTCGATGGCGTCCTACATGCCCAACGCCCATAATATCGGCTATCACGCGTCGAAAGCGGCGGGCCGGATGCTCACCATGTGCGCCGCCGTCGAATTCGGCCCGTCCAAGATTCGCGTCAACTCGGTCCATCCCGGCCTCACCATGACCCCGCTGATCCGCGAGGGCCTGGCCGATTATGTGAAGATGGGCGCCTATGAAAATGTCGAGGCAGCCGAAGCCAGCATTGCGGGCATGGGTCCGCTCGGCATTTCCAGCGACCCGGAAGACACCGCCCACGCCTTCGTCTACCTCGCGTCGGAGGAAGCGCGCTTCGTGACCGGCGCATCCATCTATCATGACGGCGCCATCGGCCTGCGTTACTGATCGGACAAAGGGAGCCAAATCGATGCGTGACCTGATTGATCCGGCGCTGCTGCCCGGCCTGGACCTGATGCCCGCCCTGGACCTTAACGAAGCCATCCTGCCCATGTTGCGGGATGGAATGGAACAGGCGTCGGTCGCCATGCCGGAACCGATCGGCACCGGAGTCACCACTCGTGATGAACAGGTGACGGGGCCGGACGGCCAGGCCATCCCCGTCCGCATCTATACGCCTTCGGGCACCGGCCCGATGCCCGCCATCCTGCAAATCCACGGCGGCGGCTATGTCATGGGGTCGGTCAATACCGGCCATGGCGGCATGATGACGCTGGCGGCGGCGACCGACGCGGTGATCCTGTCCGTCGACTATCGCCTGGCGCCCGAAACCCGCGCGCCCGGATCGGTGGAGGATTGCTACGCCGCGCTGCTGTGGCTGCATGACCACGCCGCTGACCTTAACGTCGATCCCACCCGCATCGCGGTCGCAGGCCAAAGCGCGGGCGGAGGACTCGCCGCCGCGCTGACGCTGATGGCGCGCGACCGGGGTGGTCCCGCCATCGCGCATCAGATATTGATCTATCCCATGCTGGACGACCGCACCTGCATCACGCGTCAGCCTGAACATCTGGGCGCGTTCGTGTGGACGCCGCAGGCGAACAGTTTTGGCTGGCGCTGCCTGCTGGGTCAGGAACCGGGCGGGGCGCAAGTGCCGCCCTATTCAGTGCCAGCGCGCGCCACCGATCTGTCGGGCCTGCCGCCAGCCTTCATCGCCGTCGGCGCGCTGGACCTGTTCCTGGCCGAAGACATGGACTATGCCCGCCGCCTGATCGAAGCAAAGGTTCCGGCGGAACTGCACGTCTACCCCGGCGCCTATCACGGCTTCGACGTCATGCCCGACGCGCCAGTGTCCGGCCAGATGCAACGCGACATGATAGCCGCCCTACGCCGCGCCCTGCACGGCGACCAATAGCAGCACAAAACAACGTGCTCCTGCGCAGGCAGGAGCCCAGTCCCGCCCCATAAACTGGACCCCTGCGTGGCCGTCAGGCCTGCCGCGTTTAGCGACGCCAACCCCGGCAGGATCCGAAGCGGCAATCAATCAGCCGCAACGACTTTGCCCAATCTGAGAATAGTGGCCGATGACCGCGCGATGTCGACAGTAGCAGCAGGGACGCTGCGGGAGGTGAGGTCCAGGCGGGCCTCACGGCTGTCGAGGGATGGGCCGCTCAACGTGGCGACGCTCTGGTGGCGGGGCAGCGGCAGGCGGACGTCGGTGCTGACTTCCTTGTTAAGGATAGCGAGCAGCGTGCCCTGAGCCGTGTCGGCTGCATAGGCGACGACGTTGAGGCCCTGCGCGTCCAACTGGACGGTCCGCATGCGTGCGCCGCTGAACAGCCCGGCAAACTTCATGCCCCAATAGACCGGCTGCGGCTGCACTTGCCCGTCCATATTGCCGATCGGCGTGTAGAAGGGGCGCGGGCGGGGCTGCGCGTCGGGCAGCATCTTTTCGCCCGCAAGGCCGCCGACCGAGTTGGCAACCGCAGGGCCAGCGCCGCCGTGCAGGTTCACGCTGGAATAGCCCAGCGACATGAGCTGGAGCATATAATCAGCGGCCCAGAGCGCTGCGACATAGCTATCCGACACGCCCGGCTTGCCACCGTGGTAGGCGGTGTTGCCTTCCGTCATGCGGTAGGCAACACCCATCTTGCGCGCGGCGTCGCTGGTCACCTTGCCTTCCTGAGCCTCCCGGGTCGAGCGCAGGAGGAGGCGGTCGGGCTTGATCCGCGGATCATTGGGACCGCCCTTGTAGAAATGATGCGACAATGCCTCGATCCGCGGCGGATTCTTGATCGTGGCCCAGCGGTCGGCGATGGCGGGCAGCCAGTCGAGCTTGTAAGCGACGTCGGGCAGGATGAAGCGGGCATCCGGGCTGACCGCCGTGATCGCATGGGCAGCGGCAAGCCATTCGGCAAGATAGGTGTCGGGACCCCAGGTCTTGGGATCGCGCAGGTGCGAGCTGAACACGTCAACTTCATTGCCGATGACGAACGCGACCAGCCGCTTGCCAAGCCGCCGTTGGACATAGGCTGCCTCGCGCGCCATGTCATGCGGCACGCCATTGCCAAGGTTAAGGCCGTAAATGCACCGCCATCCGGTCGCATCCAGGAAGCCCTTGAGCGCATCGATGGCTGCTGGGGTGACGGCGTAGCTCAGGTCAGGGCGCGGCTGCCCCGGCTTGATCGGCCGTTCGATGCGCGGCGGCTGCTTGTCGCCGGGGCGCTCCTTCCACCAGGAAAATTCGCTGGTGTTGCCGCCGATGCGCAGGATGCCAGCGGGCGTCAGGTCACGGAAAGCGCGGACCAGCGGGCGGTTGCGCGCGTTGAAGAAATCGGGCGTTTCAAGCTGCTGCGTCTCGTAGGACAGGCCGACGAAGTCGCGGGGCACCAGCGGCCCTTGCGCCGATCCATTGAGTGAGAGCGACAGGGTCGCCGGGGTTTCCGCAGCACGCGCCGGGACGATAAGCGCCCCGGCCGCCGTCAATATTCCCGCGTTCAGAAAATTACGGCGGTCTATCATTGCTCGAACCTCTTGGATGACAATTACCGGCGATCTACATTTCTGCCGACTTTAAAGAAGACAATAACGATGGGGCGGAGACGGTAAAGCTACTTTGCCCCCTGGCAGATTCAAGGGTCAATGGTGCAAAAGTTAATATTATGGCGTCATGCGGTTGTTAAAAGTCGCCGCTCTTAGCGCAACGCCAACTATAATCCCAACAGCGCACTCACCTTTGCGCGCACCTCATCGATCACAGCCGTTGGCACAAAACCCTTTTTCTTCGCCTCTCGCGCTTTCCAGTCGATGCTCTTGATCTGGTCGGACAGGACGACGCCGGGCGGCGCGTGGGACACGACGACTTCAAAGGGATAACCCTTGATGTGGCTCGGCACATAGCGACTGACCATCAAAATATCTCGTGGCCGACCGGCGGACCAAAATCGACCGCCTCATCAAACATGTCCGGCTTCATGCCAGCAAGCAATTCGTCGAGTGTATAGACCGGCTTCAAAACGGGTTCGATGATGATCCGGCCATCTTCCTGCCGGACTTGGCCCTCTTGACCGATGTTCAGCGCAGCCGCTGACATGACGCGGATGGGATGCGGAAGGCCGCACTATTGCCCCACTTCTTGACCTGAATACCCATTGGACCCGCCGATGTATCTACATTGCTGATATGTTAGCAGGATGGCGCAATGTGTCGACAAATGTAGATACGTGGCAGATGCGTCTGGATTGCCCAAGCACAGGTCATCGCCATGACCGGCCTTGGCGCAAGCGGGGTCACTGACCGCATCCGACTCACGGCTATATTATATGTGGCGGCCCGGACAGTCAGTCCCCCACCCAACGCGACCGTGATCGGTCATGGCCATCAACGGACTCCGGCGGCCAACCACACCATGCCGTCAGCGCTGCCTGAACGAGCGCCACGCCTCGCTCAAAGGGACGCGCCCCGCCTGACGCACCAGCGCTCTCGACGGCCAGCCGGGGCGGATCGTACCGCCCCGGCCCGCCTCGTCCTTATTCAGCGCGCAGTTCGGCCAGTTCGTCCGCCGACAGCTTCAGGCTCGCGGCCTTCACGCTTTCCTCGACACGTTCCGGGCTGGACGCGCCAAAGATCGGGATGACCTGGCCCGGCTGGTTGATCAGATAGGCCAGCACGACTTCCGCCACGGTGACGCCATGGCGCTGGGCAACCGCCTTGGCGGCTGCAAAGCGGCCTTCGTTCGCCGGATTGTCGTAAAAGCCCTGCAGCGCTTCGGCGACGTCGCCCTTTTCCAGCATGCTGAAATAGCCACGGCTCTGCGCGCAATAGGGGATGATGGCGACGCCCGCATCCTTCAGCGCGGCGCCATGATCTTCGAAATACAGCTGATAGCCCTGCTGCAGCGCATTGCCTTCGTTCGGCTTGGCCAGGCCCCAGAAAGGTTCGACCGCGGCAAAGCCGGTCTTGCCGTTCGCCTTGGCATAGGCATTGGCTTCCAGCACGCGGTCAGCCGTCCAGTTCGACGCGCCGAACCAGCGGATCTTGCCCGCAGCCTTCTGTTCGTTCAGGAAATCGATCAGTTCCGCGACCGGCGTTTCCGGGTTGTCCATGTGCAGCCAGTAAAGGTCGATCGCGTCGACGCCCAGATGGTCCAGGCTTTCATTCAGGTCGCTGGCGATGTCGGTCGGATTGACGCGGTTGCGATAGTCGCCCACGCGCATGTCGAAAAATCCGCCCTTGGTGGCGACGACGACATCTTCGCGCTTCTGCGTCTTCAGCCACGCGCCGATCGCGCGTTCGCTCGCGCCCTTGGGGGCGTCAGGCATCCAGTCGCCATAGGAGCGGGCGGAATCGACGAAGTTACCACCCAGCGCGGCGAACTTGTCCAGAATGGCGTTGGACCGGTCCTGGTCCAGGTTCCAGCCCAGCATGTTGGTGCCATAGCATAGCTGGCTGACCTGCAGGTCGGTGTTGGCGAGCGTTACTTTCGAAAGCATGGCATTCTCCTGAATGGATAGGTCGACCTTTCCGCGGGAACGGTCTCGCTTTTTTAGGGCGGGCCGGGGGCGCGCGGGCGATGTTTGGTGCATCGCTTGCCTCCCTGTGCGTTACGCATTGCGACAGCGAAAGGGAAGGGGATTGTGCCAAAAACTCGCTGACCGGCGCCTTTTGGTGCGATGACTGCGGTATTGGCACGGGCATGGTTGGCCCCGTTCGCGCGGGATCATGACATCTGGCGCTCGTTGATTCGGCGCGCTATGGTCCCGCCAAATTGAGAGGTGGGCAAGAATGCAGATACGTAGCGGGCGGACGATGACGCCGCCGCCGCTGGATGCTCTGGACACGAGCATCATTGAAATTCTACGGACCAACGGGCGGGCTACCAATCAGGACGTGGCCAAGCAATTGTCCGTCACGGCGGCCACGGTTTCGGCGCGCCTGCAAAAACTGGAAGATGGCCGCGCCATGCGGGTCGTCGCCGTCACTGACTTCGCCGCGCTGGGCTACAACATCATCATCGCGGTGGGGGTCAAGATCTGGGGCCGCAGCGCGCAGGATGTCGGGCGCGACCTGGCGAATTTCCCCGAAGTGTTGAGCGTCAACATCATGAACGGCGCGAACGACCTTGAACTGCTCGTCGCCCTGCATGACTTTTCGGAAATCCAGAACTTCCTCTACGACCATATCGCCGGGATTGAGGGTGTGGCGCATCTGGAATCTGGGATCGCGGTCGACATCGTCAAATATGAATTCAACGTGGCGCCGCTGTGAGCGGGGCAAGTTGGCAGCGCCTGGACGCGCTGGACCGCAAGATTGTCGAGAAGCTCGGCCGCGACGCGCGCATTTCCAACCGTGCCATCGCCGCCGAACTGGGCGTGACCGAAGGCACGATCCGCTCGCGCATCAAACGGTTGCAGAATGAAGGGCTGATCCAGTTCACGGTGGTCAAGGATTTCCGCATGGCGGGGTCGCCCAACCTGTGCATGCTGGGGATCGACGCGGACCCGTCCTGCGTGTCGGACCTGGCCGAAACGATCCGCCAGATCCCGGAAATCAACTGCGTCGTGCTGATGCTGGGCCGGTTCAGCCTGCTCGCCATGGGCCTGTTCACCAATATCGAACAGCTGAACGAGATCGTGATCGATCAGATCCGCAGCTTGCCGGGCGTTCGCCGCGTGGAAACGTCGATATCGGTCCACAATCTGAAATATGACCCGACCATCGCCAAGATCACGTCGGGGCCAAAGGTGGACTAAAGCATCGCGCGGAAAAGTGGGAACCGGTTTTCCGCAACAGGCGATGCGGCATCAACTCTAGCCCCCCAACCACCACAGCACCGCGATCAACGACAGCGAAGCCAGGGAAGTGGTCAGCGTCACCGCCCAGGCGCTCAATTCCATCGCCCACCGCCCGGCCTTGCCCGCCAGCACGAAACTGGACGCACCGCACGGCATCGCCGCCATCAGGACCGCGGTCTTGGCCCATAGCGGCTGCATCGGCGGCAACATCATCACGAACCCGGCGGTGATCAGCGGATGCACCCCCAGTTTCAGCACCAGCGACCGCCCGATCGGCGCGGGCGCGGCGCTTTGCCGGGGCAGGGCGATGAAAATCCCGATGGCGGTCAGTGCACAGGGCGCCGTCGCCTGCGCCAGCGTCGCCAACAGCACGTCCATCGGCCCGCTCAATGGCAGGCGCAGCATCGACCACAACATCCCCATCACCGCCATCAGGATCAGCGCGTTGCGCGACACCGCCCGCGCCGCCAGCCTGATCCCCTTCATCGTGCCATGGCCGTGGTTGGACGCCATTTCGCTGACGACCATGCCAACGGTAAAGATGACCGCGGAATAGATCAGCATCGCGACCGCCACCGGCGCCACCGCCTCTTTGCCGAATGTCAGCAGCGCAATGGGCAATCCGACAAAGCCGGTATTGCTGAAACAACTGCACAGCCCCGCGATATTGGCTTCGCTGCTCGTCCGGCCCAGCCATTTTTCAATAGCGAAACCGATGGCATAGGTGGCCAGCGCGCCGCCGGTCACGGCGATGAACATCGACGGCGCGGCCAGGTCGTCCGGGTCCATCTGCGCTATGGACCGGAATGTCAGCACGGGCAGGGTGATGCCGATGACAAAGCGGTTCAATACTTCAAATGCGCGGTCGCCCAGCAAATTGGTGCGGCCACAGCCATAGCCCAGCAGGATCAGGCCAAAGACCGGCACCAGCGCGCCCAATATCGTTATCGCCATCGAAGGATCGTCACCGCGGAAAAGGAGGCTGCGCGGCGCTCACGGGCAGGGAAAGCATCGGATATTGTCCTAAAATGACGGATGGCCCACGTTGATTAGTTGGATTAGCGTCGCCCCTTATCGTGTTCCTGCGAAGGCAGGAACCCAGTTCCGACCTCTGTTGATGCAGGCTACCCCCGGACTAGGCTCCTGCCTGCGCAGGAGCACGTGGTGATTAGGTTGCCGCGTTCCCAGCGTGTTCCTGCAGGCAGGAACCCAGTTCCAGCGTCCGTTGATACAGGCGACCTTTGGACTGGGCTCCTGCCTTCGCAGGAGCACGGGGGTGGTCAGGCAACGATGTCGGTGAACAGGTCGCGCCAATCAGGATTTACCTCTTCGTGGCGATCCGCGCTTTAGCGTCATGACGAAGCCGTGCGCGCTGCTTCGTCATGACGATTTGCGCGTCCTTACCCCATTTTGGGCGGCTCGATCCCGGCATTGTCGCACGCAAAGTTCAACAGCGCGCTGTAGTCCTTCGACGCATAGTCGGTCGCGCGTGCTGCGCCGAACGCGGCATGGGCAGCTGCGCCCATGGGCAGGCCGACGCGGTTTTCCGCCGCTGCATTCATCGCCAGCGTCAAGTCCTTGAAAGCCAGGTCGATGGTAAAGCCCGGTTCGATGTCGCCCTTCAGCGCCTTGTTGACCATCAACACGTGGAACTGCCCGTTACGGGCGGTGGTGCCGCCGGTCACATCATGGATGGTCTGGATGTCCAGCCCCAGCTTCGTGCCCAGCGTCAGCGATTCCGCGACGATCTGCGCGGTCGACAACAGCATGAAATTGTTGATCACCTTCATGCGGCTGCCCATGCCGGGCTTGCCACAGCGGAAGATGTCGGTGCCCATGGCGTTCAGCGCCGGTTCGACGCGCGCGAAATCCGCATCTTCTGCGCCCACCATGAACAGCGATTCCCCGCGCTGGGCGTGCAAGGCCAGCCGGCCGATCGGCGCGTCGACAAAGCCGATACCCTTGGCGGCGCAGGCGGCGGCCACGCGGTCGGTGCCCTTGGCGTCGATGGTCGACAGGTCCATCAGCACAGCGTTCGCATCGATGTTCGCCAGCACGCCATCTTCGCCCAGCACCACGGCTTCAACATGCTGCGTTGCGGGCAGCACGGTGATGACGATGTCCTGCCCCCGGCTCGCTTCGGCTATGCTTGCCGCCTTTGTCGCGCCCAACGCGGCGACGCTGTCCATCTTCGCATCGTCAATGTCGAAAACAGTGACGGCAAAGCCCTTGCGTTGCAGGTTGGACGACATCGGCAGGCCCATCGCGCCCAGGCCGATAAAACCGATCTTGGTGGTCATGCTATTTCCTCTCGATTTCGGGGCCGGTACGCCCGGATAGATCAATCTCTCTTCCCCTCCCGCAGGCGGGAGGGGTTAGGGGTGGGCGCGAGCGGAGCGAGCTTCCACGGTGGCCCCAACCACGCAGATGTCGCGCTGGCCCACCCCCCGGCTCCCTCCCGCCTGCGCGAGGGGGAGCAAGGTTCGTCAATGCAGCTTTTCCGCGATAACCCCCGTTTCGACAAGCTCTGCAATCGTCGCCTCATCGATGCCCAGCACGTCCGACAACACCGAACGCGTGTCCTCACCCGAACGGGGCGGGGCACGGCGATAATCGGCGGGCGTCCTGGAAAATTTGCCGGGATAGCCCAGCACCTTCACCACCGTCCCGTCGGACCGCACCATTTCGCGGATCACGCCGCGCGCTTCGATCTGCGGATCGGCCAATATGTGGGGAATGTCGTTCACCCGTCCGCCCGGCAATTTGGCGGCTTCCATCGCGGCGATCAGGTCGTCGGACTTCCACTTGGCGATGGCGGGCCGCATTTCATCCTGCAAGGCATGGCGGTTGGGCGACCGTCCGCCATTATCGATGAAGCGCGGATCGTCGGGCAGGTCGGGCCGCCCGATCAGCTCGCAAAAGCTGCGGAATTGCCGATCATTGCCCAGCGCCACCAATATGTCGCCGTCGGAACAGGAAAAATCCTGATAGGGAACGGTGTTGGGATGTTCATTGCCCAACCGGCGCGGGATCATCCCGCCGTTCATGTAATTGCTCGCCTGATTGGCCAGCAACGCCACCTGCGTGTCCAGCAGCGCCATGTCGATATGCTGGCCTTCGCCGGTGCGGTCGCGATGGGCCAGTGCCGCCAGAATGGAAATGGACGAATAAAGCCCCGTGACCAGGTCGCTGATGGGAATGCCGACCTTGATCGGCCCGCCGCCCGCTTCATCGTCGGGGCGTCCGGTGATCGACATCAGCCCGCTCATCCCCTGGATCAAAAAGTCATATCCACCGCGATCCTTGTACGGCCCGTCCTGCCCGAACCCGGTGATCGAACAGTAGATCAGCTTGGGATTGACCGCCGACAGGGACGCATAATCCAGCCCATATTTCACCAGCCCGCCAACGCGGAAATTTTCCACGACGATGTCGACGTCCGCCGCGATCCGGCGGATCAGTTCAGCGCCGCGCGGATCGGCCAGGTTGATCGCAGCCGACTTCTTGTTGCGGTTGGCGCACAGATAATAGGCCGCGTCCTTCGACCCGTCGTCCAGGAAGGGAGGACCCCAGCGGCGGGTGTCGTCGCCCTGTCCGGGCTGTTCGATCTTGATGACCTCCGCGCCCAGATCGCCCAATATCTGCGTGGACCATGGCCCCGCCAGCACGCGGGACAGGTCCAGCACCTTGATCCCGGCCAAGGGACCGGTCGACTGCGCGCCATTGGCTTGCGGTGTCATGCTGTCGCTCACTTGTCCTTATACTCCGGCGCGCGCTTGCCCAGAAATGCGGCAATCGCTTCATGATGGTCTTCGCTATAATGGGCCAGCGCCTGATAGCCTGCCGCCATTTCCAGCAGCGTGGCCAGTTTCATGTCCGCGCCCTCACGCATCAGGCGCTTGGCCATGCGGGTGGAATGGCCTGGGTTGGCGGCGATCTTGGTCGCCAGTTCCACCGCCCGGTCCATCAGCTTGTCGGCGGGCAGCACTTCGGCCACCAGCCCATATTCCAGCGCGGTCTTTGCATCGATGGCGTCGCCGGTCAGCGTCATGATGTTAGCGCGCTGCGGCCCGATCAGGCGCGGCAGCAGCCATCCGCCGCCGCCGCCGGGAATGATGCCCAGCTTGACATAGCTTTCCGCGACAACCGCCGTGTCGGCCATCAGGCGGATGTCGCACATGCAACTGATGTCGAGGCCAAGGCCGATCGCCGCGCCGTTGATCGCGGCGATGATCGGCACTTCCAGTTCCAGCAGGGCCGGGCCGATCATCTGCACGCTGGTGCGATAGCTGTTGCGGATTTCATAGGGCGATCCGCTGAACATGCCCGCCCGGTCGGCCATATTCTTGACATTGCCGCCCGCGCAGAACGCCTTGCCTTCGCCGGTCAGGACGATGGCCCGCACCGACGTGTCGCGCGCCATCTGGCGACAGAAATCGACGATTGCCTCGCTATGTTCGACTTCGGAAATGGCGTTGCGTTCGGCGGGGCGGTTGAACCGGGCAATGACGACGGGGCCATCGCGCTCGATGAGCAGAAACGGGTCCAAAGTCGGCTCTCCTGAAAAAATAGGCGTTAAACCAATGCGGGAAATTGCCGCGCACGCTAGGCGTTGGCTCCTTTTCGCGCTAATATTGATTTCCGCTTTATCGATATACAGGGGCTATCGTGGAACTGCGCCAACTGCGTTATTTCGTCACTCTTGCGGAAACGGGCAATTTCCACCGCGCTGCTGAACGGCTCAACATTTCCCAGCCGCCGCTGACCGTCGCCATCCGCAAGCTGGAGGCGGAACTGGGCGCGACGCTGTTCGACCGTGGGTCCAGGGGCGTGACGCTGACCCCGGCGGGGCGCAGTTCGCTCGAAATCGCGCGGGCGACGCTGGCGCAGGCCGACCGCTTTCGTGAAGCGGTGCGCGAGGGCGCTGTAGGCGAACGGGGGCGATTGCGCGTCGGCTTTGTCGGTTCGGCGACCTTTGAACTGCTGCCGCGCCTCATCACCGAATATCGCCGTCGCTATCCCGCGGTGGAACTGGTTCTGGAAGAAGCGACCAGCACTGAAATTACGCGAAAACTGGCCGCCACGGAACTGGATGTCGGCCTGGTGCGGCTGCCCCTGCTGCACATCGCCGCTGTGGATACGCGGGTGATCGACCCGGACGAGCTGCACGCCGCAATCCCCGACGGCAGCCCCTTCGCCAGCGCCGACAGTGTCGAACTCAGCGCGCTGGCGCAGCAGCCGTTCATCCTGCAAAGCCGCATCAGCGTGCTTCACTCCATCACCCTCACCGCCTGTCAAAAGGCCGGGTTCATGCCCATCGTCGCGCAGGAGGCCGCGCAATTGAGCGCCGTCCTCGCCCTGGTGCGCTCCGGCCTTGGCGTCGCGCTCGTCCCGTCGCGCGCCGCCCGTTCGGTGCCGCAGGGCGTCCGGCTCGTCCGCCTCGCGCAGCAGGTGCCTGTGCTGACCGGCGTCGCCCTCCCACGCGAACGCGCCTCGCCGCTCGCCCGCAACTTCGCCGCCATCGCTTCCGATAGTCAATAAATATCACTTAGGGACCAATCGATATTGGACACCTGCCTCCACAAACGCGATCAGTCCACCACTTCATTCATGGTTTGACGAGGCCGGCTTGTTCGAAACACTGACTCTTTCCGCCCTGCCGCCCGAGGACGAAGCAATTCGCCCAGCCCTGCGCGCATTGATCGCCGAAGCAATCGCTGAACTCCCGGTCAACCGCCGCGCTCGTTCCTGGCAGGGCTTCGACGCATCCTTCAGCCGCAAGCTGGGACAAGCAGGTTATCTCGGCCTCTCCATCCCCCAAAGCTACGGCGGCGCCGACCGCAGTCCCTTCACCCGCTTCGTCGTGGTCGAAGAACTGCTGTCCGCCGGCGCCCCTGTCGCCGCCCACTGGATTGCCGACCGCCAAAGCGGCCCGCTGATCCGCCATTTCGGTACGGAGGAGCAGCGCCAATTCTACCTCCCCCGCATCTGCAAGGGTGAAGCGCTGTTCTGCATCGGCATGAGCGAACCTGGCTCCGGCTCCGACCTTGCCAGCGTCCGCACCCGCGCCGAACCGCAGGACGACGGCAGCTGGCTGCTTAACGGGCAAAAGATCTGGACCACCAACGCAATGCACAGCGATTACATGATCGCCCTGGTGCGCACGTCGGGAACCAGTGCCGATCGCCAGCAGGGCCTGTCCCAGTTGATCGTTGATTTGAAGCTGCCGGGCGTCACCATCCGCCCCATCATAGACCTGACCGGCGACGCGCATTTTGCCGAAGTCTTCTTCGACAATGTCCGCCTTGCCCCCGACGCGCTGATCGGTTCGGAAGGGCAGGGGTGGAAACAGGTGACGGCCGAACTCGCCTTTGAACGCAGCGGACCGGAACGCATCTATTCGTCCGTCGTGCTGATTGACGCCTGGGTCCGCCATCTCGAAGCCGTCGGTCGCAAGGATAGCGCCACCATGCGTCTGGTCGGATCGCTGACGGCACAGCTCGCGGTGCTGCGGGAAATGTCACTCGCCGTGACCGCGCGGCTGGTGGCCGGGGAAAGCCCCGTCGTCGAAGCCTCGCTGATGAAGGACCTGGGCACCGGCTTTGAACAGGCCGTACCGCAACTGATTGGCGACGACCTTGCCGCCAACCCGGATGAGCCGGTCGACGCGGAACTCTACCGCACATTGCTTTACGTCACGCACATCGCGCCCAGCTTTTCGCTGCGCGGCGGCACGCGCGAAATCCTGCGCGGCATCATCGCCCGTGGCCTTGGACTGCGTTAAGGGAGCCGGAAATGGACATGCAGGAACTGATCGATCCCTTCGCCCGCCTGATCGAAGATCTGTGCACCCCCGCCGCCGTTCGCGCGGTGGAAGCAGGTGGTGACAACAGCGCCATGTGGGATGGCTTTGTCGAGTCCGGCTTCTTGGATGCGCTGGTGGCGGAGGATGCCGGCGGCGCTGGCCTTTCGCTTGCCGACGCCGCGCCGCTGATCGCATTACTTGGCCGCCATGCCGTGCCGCTGCCCGTCGGCGACACGATGATCGCTCGCGCATTATTGGCGGGGGCGGGTGTCGAAGCGCCCGCGGGACCGATTGCCATCGCGACTGGTGCCGGGGCTGTGCCGTTCGGTGCTGTCGCGTCGCACATCCTTTCAGGCACGCCCGCCGCGCCCATCCTGACCGAGGCGCAGGCCCAGGCCACCGGGGTGCATCACGACGTGGATGCTTATATAACTGGTCTCGACGGTAGTGCGCTCCGCCCTGTCGCTGCGGTGCTGCGGGCGCTGCTGATTTCCGGCGCAGCGGGCAAGGTGATGGAAATGACCGTTTCCTACGCCAATGAACGCAGCCAGTTTGGCAAGCCCATCGGCAAGCAGCAGGCGGTGCAACAGCAATTGTCCGTGCTGGCTGAGCAAGCGGTCGCCGCCCGCATCGCCGCCGCGATCGGCGCACGGTCCGGCATCGCTCCGCGCCTCGCCGACGCAGCCGTCGCCAAACATGGCGCCAGCCTTGCCGCCGCACAAGTCGCCGCCATTGCCCACGCGGTGCACGGCGCGATTGGCATCAGCGAGGAATATGACCTGCAACTGCTGACTCGTCGCCTGCATGGATGGCGGTTGGCTGATGGTTCAGAAAGCTATTGGGCTGGGGTGCTGGGCCATCTACGCATGTCCGAACCCGGCAGCCCGACGGCGGACTTCCTCCGCGCGGCGTGAAGTCGGCGTTAAACTGTTGCGCGCCCAAGCTTGCTGGGGCCAGGCAGTCGCGAGGCTCGTGACTGTCCTCACTTGACGCCGGGTTGCGATTGCAGGCAGCGGTAGGCGCAAGTATGCGACCCATGATCCGACTATCTCGCGGCGCAGGAGCGGTGATTCGATGAATGCTGACGTGCCTCGTTCCTCGCCACGCGGACGGCCCAGGCGTCTGGAACTGGAACAGGTATTGGAAGCGGCGTTGGCGGTGGGCCTGCAGCAGCTTACCATGGCCGCCGTGGCGGACCGGCTGGGCGTGGGGAAAGCCGTTCTGTACGGCTATGTTTCGAATCGCGAAGAACTGGTGCGGCTCGCCACTGCCTTTGCGTCCCGTCATCATCATTTCCCCGCTGATCGGGGACAGCCATGGCCGACATGGGTTCTGGAATATGCTCGCGCGCTGTTCGAGATGTTGACCATGAAAGGGGAACTTCTGGAAACCTGGTTGAGCGGCGGGCAGTCGCACTTCGTCGAGATCGACGCAGGGGAAATGTGGCTGGCCGCACTCACCACACGCGGATTTTCCGGGGAGGACGCCCTGCAATTGCGTCACGCAGTGTCCCACCTGGTGATCGGTTCGGCCGCTGCGGCGAAGCGCGACCGCACCATGCATGACGAGGGAAGGCCGCGCGCGGCTTCCATGAGGAAGGCTTTGATGAGCCGCGCGCCTGAGGAAGCACCCTTGGTGCGACAATTTCTTCCCGCATTTTTGGTCGAAGTGGATGACCGTAACTGGGAATATGGATTGTTCATCCTGTTGAAAGGCGTGATCGCGGGGCGAGATGCGCTGGGGCTGGAAAGTGACGACACGCGTCGTTGTTTCGACGAACTGGCATTCCAGTCACATTGACAGTGAACCAGCGCCTCAGTGGCGCGTTCACTGTTTTGACGAGCCAACCCTTGCGGCTCGCGCGGAGGGATGCGTGGCTATTTACGTGGAATTTCCAGATGGCACCGGACGCGCGGTCGCCTCCCACCTGCGTCCACTGACCCCGTATCTTCATGATGGTCCTCCTGAATTTGAGCAGGTTCCACTGAACTGTGATCCCGTTTGGCGCTATGAACGAAAGGGTCAGCGCTGGATCGCGTGCCGCCGTAATCCCGGCGTCACGACCCTCCAGCCTGCGACGGTGGAATGGTGGCGCTCCATCGATCAGATGCAGGGACCGGCTACTGTGCCCGCCCCGCTGCTTCAGCGCCCAGATCAAGATGGGACAGATCCATTTCGCTCTGCCGCCTGACACTACCGCCGCGCAGCCATTTATCGGTCGATCAAGACTTTCAAATAGGTGGCCGCTATTTCGGTGTGGTCGGCATCCCCTCGATTTTCCTGTTTGAAAAGCTGCGTAAGTTCCCTGTGAATATCGGCTTCGCGTCCTGTGCTGGCTGCCGCCTCATAGGCGTTCATCGTCGGGCCATAATAGCTGCGAAAGATATCCAGAAATGCGACCGGCGGACCGGGATAGCGGAAGGTGTAGGTCGCCCGCTCACACCGAATATCAGCATCCTGCACGCCAGCGGTCGTAAATCGTTCGCGCACAATGTCCTCCACGCCCCAACTGATTGGGCTGACGAAGCCTTCCGGGGGTGGTGGGGTATAAAGCGCGCAGGTTTCAAGGATTCTGGCGATCAGGGTGGGATCGCCCGGAATCCAGTTGCCCATGACGACGCGTCCACCCCGGCGCGTCACCCGCACCATTTCCCGCGCAACGTCGAAGGGGCGGGGCGCGAACATCGCGCCGAACATGCTGACAACCAGATCGAAGCTGTCGTCGGCGATCTCATCCAGGCTGGACGCGTCACCTTCCTGGAAGCGGATATTCGTGAGACCCGCTTCCCTCGCGCGCGCCTCTCCGGCGGCGACAAGGTTGGACGCAATATCGACGCCCAGGACCTTTGCGCCGCGAAAAGCGGACGGCAGCGCGGTCGTGCCGTCGCCGCAGCCAAGGTCCAGCACATCCATGCCAGGCTGGACATTCAAACTTTCCACCAGCTCGTCGCCGCTTTCCCGCATGGTTTGTGCCAGGCGCGTGAAATCGCCCTTTTCCCATAAAGCCTTATTGGGGTTCATCGCTCGCACCTCCTTGAAGGTCGTGTTCGGCAGCGTTCAGGCGGTCTGCCGCGCCGCCTGGACAATCGTATCAGCCAGCTTGGGAGCAACCTCGGCCAGATGGTCGAAATGCGCCTCATAATGGGCCATGCCCTGGCTCATCGACCGGACTTCCGCCTCAAGCCCGTGCAGGCTGGCCTCAGGCAGCAGCATTTCGACGACGTCCCAGTTCGACCAGCCTTCCAGCGGATTCATCCGCAGCACCTGGCCACGGCGGCTCGCGGCGGCTGATGTGATGCGGGATGTCGCACTGCCCGGGGTGGTGATGGTAACGTGCGCGACGGGTTCCAGCAGATAGGGCGATGCTCCGGCTAGCGCGTCCGCCGTTGCAATCCGTCCAGCGGTGCGGAACGCCAGCTCCGAACTGTCCACGCTGTGGAAGGACCCATCGACCAGCGCTGCCGCCACGTCCACGACCGGAAAGCCCAGGGGGCCTTTGACCAGCGCGTCCATCATCCCTTTTTCAACAGCGGGTATCCACTGTTTTGGCACGGCGCCGCCAGTAATGCGCTCTTCGAACAACGTCCCTTCACCGCGCGCCAACGGCCGGACTTCCAGCACGACGTCGCCATATTGGCCATGGCCGCCTGACTGTTTCCTGTGGCGACCGCGTTGCGTGACCGGCCTTCGAATGGACTCCCGATAGGCGATGGTCGGACGCTGGATCGACAAATCGACGCCATAGCGGCGTTTCAGCCGATTGACGACGACCGCCAGATGTTCTTCGCTCATGCCGTGCAGCAATGCTTCTCGCGAAATATCGTCCTGGTCCCACAGCACTCCAGGGTCTTCTTCGGCCAAGCGGTTGAGGGCCATCGACAGCCGGACTTCGTCCTTATGATCCTTGGCCGCGATAGCGACAGTGCAGTTGGCTACGGGCCGCCGAAGGTGCAAGGGGATTCTGACCGGGGCACCCCCGGCGCCAAGCGCGTCACCTGCCCGGACGGTATCGACCTTCGCGATACCCAGGATGGAGCCGACCGGTGCCGCCGCGATCTTGGTTGCGGCCCCGCCCTGAAGCGCGAACAGGCTTCCTACTCGCACTGACTGGCCTTCGCCGTCGATCAATTCGGCTCCTTCGGACAGTGGCCCGCCAAACAGCCGTGCTATTGCCAGCCGTCCGACGGTCGATGCGTGGGAAATCTTGCAGACCTGCGCGCAGCAGCCGTCCGCGCCGATCCGCGCCGCCGTCTGATCCGCGTGCGACGTGTCGTGCCGCAGCATCTTGAGCAGCCGACGGATGCCAAACCCGCTGGCGGCCGATCCGAACAGCACCGGCACGATCAGTCCGTTGGCCGTTTCCCGCGCAAGATCCGCGAAGATCGTATCCAGGCTCGGCTGCTCGTCGGACAACAGCTGTTCCAACAGCATGTCATCATGATCGGCCAGCTGTTCCAGCATGTGAAAGCGGGCCGTGGCTTCCTCACCTTCAAGGTCAGGCGCAATCGGCACTACCGTTGATGCTTTGCCCGGCTCATAGCGATACGCGCGTTCATGGGCGAGGTCGACAAATCCTACCACCTTGTCGTCGTTACGGATCGGAATCTGGCGGGCAACCAGCGCTGCCTTGCTCATCGGGGCGAGTGCTGCCAGCAGCTCTTCGACGCTGCCCCGCGCCTGGTCCATCTTGTTGATGAACAGGGCATGGGGAATGCCTGCCTGCTCCAAATTCCTGAGTGTCGGTTCGACCAAGGCGGCACGCGCGGGATCGGGATCGACCACGACGATGGCCAGGTCGGCAATGTGGAGTGCAGCGCCGCCATCGGCCGCAAAGCCGGGTGATCCCGGAATATCGATCAGCGAAAAGCCATCCCCCATCCACTCAAAATGCATGAGGTTGAGTTCGGTCGAACTGCCACGCTCCCGCGCTTCGGGGGTTGCGTCGCCGACACTGCTGCCCGCTGGAACCGATCCCTGGCGCGGGATGGCCCCGGACACGAATAGCATCGCTTCGGCAAGGCTGGTCTTGCCCGCTCCTGCGGGTCCAACGAGCGCGACGGCCCGCACATCGCTGCCGCTCATCCTGGCTCTCCTCCAACTCATCCATCCTTCTGCGAGGATGGCCGCGTGGAGCCGCGATGTTCCTCCTAAATCGCCGTGAACGCAAGCAGCCCAAAAGGGAGGGGTGGGCTATCGGACAGGGTAGTCGCCCTTGGAGCTCAAAGCGGCCAGGCCCACAGGATCAGCGGCGTGCCCAGCACGACGACGAGCAGCGACAGTGGCGCGCCCAGCCGGGCATAATCGCTGAATTTGTAGCCGCCCGGTCCCAGGACGAGCGTATTGCACTGGTGCCCGATGGGCGTCAGGAAATCGCAGCCTGCTCCAATGGCGGTGGCAATCAGGAAGGCTTCGGGCCGATAGCCAAGGTCATGGGCGAAAACCGCGGCGATCGGAGCCATCACCAACACGGTCGCGGCATTGTTGAGGAACGGCGTCACCGCCATCGCCGCTACCAGGATCAACGCCACTGCGCCCCATGGGGGCAAGATCGCCGCGATGTGGGCAAGTTCGGTAGCAATGACAGTCGATGCGCCCGTGCTTTGCAGCGACTCGCTGACCGGGATCAGCGCGCCCAGCATGATGAGGATTGGCCATTCCACCGCATCATAGGCTTCCCTCACGGGCAGCGCGCCCGTGATGATCACTGCCCCGGCGGCGGCGAAGAAGGCGACGGCTACAGGGATCATGCCGGTAGCGGTTGCAGTCATGGCGACGGCCAGGATGGCGAGCGGTAGCCAACCCCTTTGCGAAAGTCCCAGCCGGATTGACCTTTGCGCCAATGGCAGCACGCCTAGTTGATGCAGCCGGTTGGGCAGCAGCGCGATAGAACCCTGCAACACCAGCACGTCGCCCGCGCGCAATACCGTCTGCCCCAGCTTGCGCGTCAGCGTCTCACCAGCGCGCGCCACGCCGATCAGGTTTATGCCAAAACGTTCGCGCAGCAGCAGGCGGCCCGCCGTGCGACCAATCAGGGCGGAATCGGTGGTCACGACCGCTTCGATGACGCCGACGTCATCGGCATCTTCGTCCGCTTTATCATCGGTGCCGGTCAGCGCCAGCCTGTCCCGCGCGATCACGCGTTCCAATGCATCAGGCGCGCCCCCCAGGATGAGCACATCGCCTTCCTTCAGGTGAACATGCGGTTCGACCGCGCCATGCATGTCGCCGCGCAACAGGCTGGTCACAGTGATCTGCTGCTCGTGCCGCTCCAGAAATTCCGCAATGCTGTCGCCTATGGCGGGCGAATCCTTCTGTACGGCAGCTTCGGTGACATAGTCGGAAATATTCAGCGCTTCTCCCATTGTCGGCACACCTTGCCGGTTGCGGGGAAGCAGGCGGTAGCCAAAGCGCAGGAAGATAAGACCGATCACCAGCAAGCCGAAACCGGTCGGAAAGAAGTCGAACATACGGAACGGCTCGCCGGTCATGTCCTCGCGCACGCGACTGACGATGATATTGGGCGACGTGCCGACCAGCGTCATCAAACCACCCAGCAGCGATGCGAACGACATCGGCATCAGGTAGACAGATGGGCTGGCGTCATTCTTTTTCGCCATTTGGATCGCGGCGGGCATCAGCATGGCGAGTGCACCGACATTCTTTATCAGTGCCGAGGCAGCGCCGACCGAGGCGGTCAGCACCAGCAACTGGGAGCTGACCCTGCGAATATGCTGCGAAATGAAGCCAAGCGCGGTTTCGATCGCACCTGAACGCTGGACCGCCGCCGACATGACCAGTGCGGACCCGACGATGATGACGATGTCGTCCGAAAAGCCGGTAAATGCGTCTTTTGGCTTGACGATCCCGACCAGCAGCGCCGCCAACAGGGCGATCACCGCTGTCACGTCATAACGGAACCGGCCCCATATGAAGAGCCCCATCATACCGGCGAGCGTTGCGATGGACAGCCACTGGGGAAGGGTCATGATGCGGCGTGACTGGCGGGCATGGCCGGACCTTTAGCGTGAGGGTGGGGAAAGGCCAATGGTGAACCGGCAGCATCGGGACCGGTTCATTCATCGTTTGTCGATCGGGTCAGGGAAGCCCTGGACCCGGCGGGCCGCATCGGTTCGCCCTGGGGTGGCGTCGCGCCGTCCGGTGTGCGGGACGCGGGATCGGGCGCCCGGTCGCTGGTGTAGATGACCAACGTGACGAGAATTATAAGGCCAAACAACATGGCGGCAACGAACATGCACGATCTGCGCTTGTTGCGAACGTCAGCCATCGCGAGCATCCTTGAGCAGCGAAACATGCAGTCGCCAGCCCGCAGGGCCGAGGCCGCCTCGGACGCGGTTTAGATTGACGGAAGATTTTTGCGTCATGGCCATGGTCCAGAGTGCATAACCAGCCGAACGCCGAGCGGTGCCATGAATTTCGGCGGCGACAAAAAATTCCCTGGAGCCACCGCGCGTTCATCCCTGTTTTGGAAAGACCAACGCAGAAGATGTACGTCCATGTGAATGGCGCGATAGTTTATCTCTGGCGTGCTGCTGATCCCTGCCCTTTCGGCGCGGAGTGCATAGCGTGAAGAGCCGTGCTTCTCTGTCTGAGGCACTGCTTCCTCAAAAATGCAGGGTTCTTGCCGACGTCCCCCGGACCCGCATGGCGGCGATCTCTACCATCTAATCGATTTCCAGGCGGAGTTCTTACTCGGCGCCACATTTTAGGCGCAGGCAGTAATCGGCATAGTGCGCCGACGGCGTTCAAGTGAGGGTGCCATCGGCATGATCCGCCCGTGTGAAATAGAGGCTTTCTGGTCAGCTAAAATGGCCAATGTCATTTCAAAGCGCTTGGATGACCTCGATTATGTGCCCGTCAAGGTCGGTCGCATAGGCCAGCTTTATCCGATGGTCCGGCATTTCGACAACGGGCACGGTTATACACCCGCCAGCGGCGCTAAATGCGGTTACAGTAGCCTCGACGTCATCCACCATGAAGCCGATCACCGTTTCACCTGGCGCGGACATGGGCCTGTTGGGATAGCGGATCAGGTTGAGCTGCGGGCTGCCGGGGCCGCCATCCGGTACGGCGAGGATCACTTCCTGTAACTGTCCCGGACCTTCACCAAATTCGATATAGGTTACGCGCGAAAGGCCCAATGTCTGGATGTAAAATTGCTCGGCCGCGTCGAGATCGGCGACGACGATCTTGGTGAAGGCAAAGCTTTGAGCTGTCATGACATAACCTCGATATTGCGAAAATAGCGGCGCCCGTCAAAGGCAGGTTCTACCCCGCAGTCCAGCGTCTTCTCATATGTACCTTGGGACGGGGCCGTCATTGGGCAGGGATGTTCCGCTGCCCTTTGCTCCGTCACGACCCTCAGGCGACCAGTCTCGGCGCGACCGGATCTTCAGGCACGTTCTTGGGCGTGCCAATGTCATAGACGCGCGTGAGCAGATTGATGAAGTTCGTGTCCCGCACCGGATCGGTCGGCATGTCGAAAATCTCACCACGCGCACGCAGGTCGCTGATGAATATGTTGAACGCCATATCGACGGTAATGTCGTCGCTGTGGTCATACGCCTGCTTCAATTCCGCCAGATCGCTGTAGACCGTCGCTCCCCAGTGGAAGAGCAGGCGGAATTCATTGGCCGGTATCTTCGCCACGACCTTGTCATCGGTCATGATCCGCCAGCCTTCGGGCGTTTCGGGGTCGGCGGATATCGTCGAGTTGATTGCCAGACCGGCAGGTCGGCGTTGATCGACCGGACCGCAGCCCTGCGCCGTGTGGAACATCATCTCATTTTCGACGACTACGCCGCGTCCCCACATCGGGGCTTCCAGACAGGCCGGATTTTCGCGCGGGCCATTGGGCCAATAATGAAAGCCGCCGCCGATCTCGCCTTGATAATACCAGGCTATGACCTGAGCCTTCTTGGCCTGCCAGCGGCGGAAAAGCCCGGATTTCGCCATCGTGTTCAACAGCCAGATCGGCGCATTATGCGCATAAAGACCACGGAACTGGGTGCCATCGACATGCGGCGATCCACCGGCGCTGGCCGGACCCTGCATGTTGAACATCAGCTGGTCGCACTCGACATAGGGCGTCTGCCAATAATCGCGAACGAGATTGAGAAACTTTGGATTGAAGAAACAATCGTCCAGTTCAGGGTAATAGTTGACCCCATCCCTGGCAAAATATCCGCGGAATACCGGGTTCATGAACATGTCCCAGCTGGGCGTGAACCCTTCAGCCGCCACGCCCGTCGTCGTTGCGATGACTTCTTCGGGCGAAGAGAAATATTGCGACAGGATCAGGTCCCATGGGCCTTCGCGACGGGCCACGTCCAGCATGCGCCGGTGCTGGTCTTCAGTGAACAGATCGTCAATGATGACCGGCGGCGCGACCGGCAGGAATGTTGAAGCGATATCGCGCGGCATGGCTAATCCTCTCGCATATTTTGACGCACCGGCTGAGGCTGAACACGCGTCCTGCATTTAACGCATGCGCTCCACACCGACAATATTTTCCAAATCATATTCGTATATTATTTCGCTGCACGCAAAAAGCTCTGCAGGAACGTGGACTGCACCAGACTGGGCTAAAATGTGACATAGGAAAAGGCGCGAATTGTGAATAGCAGGATAACAGAATCCGCAACCCTCCAGTAAATAGAACGGTTGAGTTGGATTAATTTTAGGATATGGATAGACGCCCGAGGAGAGACCGATGTCCATGCCTTTCACCCTGCACCGCCGTCATTTCCTGAAAAGCACGGCCGCCGCGCTGGCGCTGATGGCTGCCGGCGTCGATCCGGTCGCTGCGGCCACGCTTGCCCAAAAGGAACGGCGCTTCATCGAAAATCTGCTTCGCCGCATGACGATAGAGGAGAAAGCGGGCCAGCTTTCCCTCTTCACCGCACCTTTTTCGGTCCAGGTCAATCCGGTCACCGGCCCCCCCGCCCGCGTGAAGGAAGTGCAGGCGCAGGTTCGGGCAGGCGGCGCCATCGGATATTTTGGCTCGTTCGATCCGGTCTTCCTGCGGTCCCTGCAAAAAATCGCGGTTGAAGAATCGCGGCTTGGCATACCGTTGATCTTCGCCATCGACGTGATCCACGGTTTGCGCACCATCTATCCGACCCCGCTGGGCGAAGCGGCCAGTTTCGATCCTGACCTTTGCTATCGCACGGCGCGGGCATCGGCGCAGGAAGGAAGCGGATTTGGCTTGCACTGGTATTTTGGCCCAATGGTGGATGTGGCGCGCGACCAGCGCTGGGGCCGGGTTACGGAAGGGGCGGGCGAAGACCCCTGGCTGGGGTCGCTTCTAGCTGCGGCGCGCGTACGCGGCTATCAGGGACCGGATCTGAAAGCGGATGATGGCATGCTGGCCTGTCCCAAACATTTCGCCGCCTATGGGGCGGTGGAAGCGGGCATGGATTATAACAGCGTCGATATGTCGCAGGTGACACTGCACCAGGTGCACCTGCCACCCTTCAAGGCGGCGTTCGACGCGGGTGCGCTGTCGGTCATGTCATCGTTCAACGACATTGGCGGGGTGCCATCGACCGGCAACCGTGCGCTGCTGACCGGCATATTGCGGGACCAATGGAAATTTTCGGGCCTTGTCGTGTCCGATTATGAATCGGAAAAGGAACTGATAGCCCACGGCTTTGCCGAGGATGAGGAGGACGCCGTCATAAAGGCGCTGACCGCCGGGTGCGACGTGTCCATGCAAAGTGGACTGTATAACAAGCACATTCCCGCTCTGGTCCGGTCAGGCCGCCTGCCGGTCGGCATCGTCGATGAAGCCGTCCGGCGCGTGTTGCGCGTCAAGCAGGCGTTGGGCTTGTTCGATAATCCCTATCGATCGCTCGCGCCTGAACGTCGTGCGCAGGTGGAAGGCACGCCAGAGATGATTGCGCTGGCGCGGGAAGCGGCGCGCAAGTCCATCGTCCTGCTGAAAAATGAGGGCGACATTCTTCCCCTCCCCAAATCCGGCAAGTCCCTTGCGTTCATCGGTCCATATGTGTCCGACAAGTTCAATGCCTTTGGTGCTTGGGCGGTCGCTGGCGACTTGGGCAAGGTCGTCACGCTCGAAGACAGCGTGCGCGCCATGCTTGGACCGGATGCGCGGGTATCCTTTACCAAGGGGTGCGCCCCCACTCAGCCGATCGACGGTGGCATCGAAGCCGCCGTCGCCGCAGCCAAAGCCGCGGATATCGCGATATTGTTCGTTGGCGAAACCACCAGCCGAAGCGGCGAGGCGGCATCGACCGTCTCCATCACCCTGTCCGACGCGCATCAGGCGCTTGTGGAAGCGGTAGCGGCGACGGGCAAGCCGATGGTCGTCCTGCTCAAACATGGTCGCGGCCTCGCGCTGGCGGGCGCGTGTCTGAAAGCTGACGCGATAGTTGCGACCTGGTTCCTGGGTTCGCAGACGGGACATGGCATCACCGACGTCCTGTTCGGCGACCATGCGCCGCAGGGGCGCCTGCCGGTCAGCTTTCCGCAAGCTGCCGGACAGCAACCCTTTTATTATAATCACCGTTCAACCGGTCGCCCGCAGATCAGTCCTTCGGACGAGGCGTACAAGGCGCGCTACCTGGAAGTCACGAACGAGCCGCTGTTTCCGTTCGGATACGGCCTTGGATATGCGCAAATCTCATACAGCGCGACGGAACTGGACAAGGCCACCATTGGCAAGCGACAGTCGGTCAAGGTGCGCGTCACGCTGAAGAACGAAGGCAAGCGCGCGCACCATGAGGTGGTTCAGCTCTACATGCACGATCGGGTCGCCAGCATCACCCAGCCCGTGCGCGTGCTGCGCAACATCCAGCATGTCGATATCGATCCGGGCCAAAGCCGGGTGGTGGAATTCGAACTGCGGCCCGAAGACCTGTCCTATATTCACGCGGACCTTAGCAACGCAGCCGATCCGGGCAAATTCGACATCTGGATCGCCCCTGATGCGACGCGGGGAACTGCGGCGACGCTGACGCTGATATGATTGCGACGGGGCGCTATACCATCCGCTTTGCGAACTTTTCCATTATCCGATAATCTGTTGTCGGATTGTTCCGGCGGCGACTCGAAAGAATGGCCAGGTAATCGGCCAAGGGGCGCCCCATGATGGGAGAGGGCCTGTGCCGATCGCGGTCGCCATCGCCTTGCTGGTGCTTGGTTCGGTCGCCTTTCATCTGTTCAGTCCCTGGTGGCGTACACCGATTGCTTCCAATTGGGTGTCCATCGATTCCGCGCTCGATGTGACGCTATGGATTTGCGCGGCCGCGTTCGTCCTGCTCAATCTGTTCATGGCCTGGGTGCTGGTGCGCTACCGCAATCGACCGGGCCACAACGCGCATTATGAGCCGGAAAATGCCACCCTTGAAAAACGGCTGACCTTCTGGACGGCAATCGGCATCGCTGGGATGTTGGCGCCGGGGCTGGTGGCATGGGGCAAATATGTGTCCGTACCCAAAGAGGCCGCGATTGTCGAGGCGGTCGGGCAGCAATGGCAATGGTCGTTCCGCTATCCGGGTCCCGACGGCGTTCTGGGGGCGGCAGCGGTCAAATATATCAGTCCTGAAAATGTGCTGGGGCTTGATCCGCTGGACCCCTATGGACGGGACGACCTGTTGGTGGAGGCGGGCGACCTTCATCTGCCGGTGGGAAAGCCGGTGAAGATCGTGCTTCGGTCCAAGGATGTGCTGCACGATTTCTACGTGCCGGAATTTCGGGCCAAGATGGATCTGGTGCCGGGGCTGGTCACCTATTTCTGGATGACGCCGACAAAGGCAGGCACGTACGACATTCTCTGCGCGGAACTGTGCGGAACCGGTCATCATGAAATGCGCGGCAAGGTGGTGGTGGAAACGCCCAAAGCCTTCGCCGATTGGCAGGCGCAGCAGACCAGCTTTTCCGAAATCCTCGCCGACATGCCTCAGGCCGCCATATCGATCATGCTGATCAAGGCCAACGCCTGCACCATATCCGCCACCCGGAGCATTCGCTGATGGCAACGACACTGGCCGACGACCTGCGCCCGCTGCACCATCCCCGCAGCTGGGTGACCAAATATGTCTGGAGCCAGGATCATAAGGTGATCGCGATCCAATATAGCGTCACCGCCATCAGCATCGGGGTGGTTGCGCTGGTGCTGTCCGCACTCATGCGCCTGCAACTCGGCTTTCCCGGACTTTTCCCCTCGATCCAGCCGGACAATTATCTTCAGTTTGTGTCGATGCACGGCATGATCATGGTCGTTTATCTGCTGACCGCGCTACTGCTCGGAGGGTTCGGTAATTACCTGATCCCGTTGATGGTCGGCGCGCGGGACATGGTGTTCCCCTTCGTCAATATGCTCAGCTACTGGCTATATCTGCTGTCGGTGATCGTGCTGGTCGCTGGCTTCTTCGTGCCGGGCGGGCCGACGGGGGCGGGGTGGACCCTTTATCCGCCGCAGGCGATTACAGAAGGGACGCCGGGGCACCAGTGGGGCATTGCGACCATGCTGGTCAGTCTGGCGATTTTCGTCGTGGCCTTCACCATGGGGGGCCTGAACTATGTGACCACGGTGCTGCAGGCGCGGACCAAGGGCATGACCCTGATGCGGATGCCGCTGTCGGTCTGGGGCATCTTCACTGCGTCTGTAATGGGCCTGCTCGCTTTCCCCGCGTTGTTCGTCGCGGCGGTCATGATGCTGTTCGACCATTTCGCGGGCACCAGCTTCTTCATGCCGACAATGCAGAGCATGGGGCGCATCACGCCGACAGAGGGGGGTAGCCCGCTGCTGTTCCAGCACCTCTTCTGGTTCTTCGGCCATCCCGAAGTTTATATCGTCGCGCTGCCTGCCTTTGGCATCGTGTCCGATCTGATCAGCGTCCACGCCCGGCGCAATATCTTTGGCTATCGCATGATGGTGTGGGCGATCGTGATCATCGGCGCGCTCAGCTTCGTGGTCTGGGCGCATCATATGTATGTCAGCGGCATGAACCCCTATTTCGGGTTCTTCTTTGCCACTTCTACCTTGATCATCGCCATACCGACCGCGATCAAGGTCTATAACTGGTTGCTGACCCTGTGGCGTGGCAACATTCATATGCGCGTTCCGATGCTGTTCGCCGTCGCCTTCATCTTCACGTTCATCCATGGCGGGCTGTCGGGGCTGTTCCTGGGTAATGTCAGCGTCGACGTGCCGCTGTCTGATACTTTCTTTGTCGTCGCTCATTTCCATATGGTCATGGGCGTGTCGCCGGTGCTGGTGATTTTCGGCGCGATTTACCACTGGTATCCAAAGATTTTCGGGCGGATGTGGAATGAAACGTTGGGCAAGCTTCATTTCTGGATCACCTTCCTGGGCGTCTACGCGATTTTCCTGCCGATGCATTATCTCGGCATATTGGGCGTGCCCCGGCGCTATTATGCGCTGGGCGAAACGGCGTTCATCCCGCAGTCGGTGCATCTGGCCAATGAATGGATTTCCATCGCGGCGCTGATCGTCTTCGCCGCACAGGGGCTGTTCTTCTTCAACATGATCTGGAGCCTGTTCCGGGGGCCGCGCGCCGACCCGAACCCGTGGGGCGCGGCGAGCTTGGAGTGGCAAACCCCGCAGACGCCGCCCGGATATGGCAATTGGGGGCCGCATCTGCCGGTCGTCTATCGCTGGGCCTATGACTATAGCGTGCCGGGGGCAGCCAGGGACTTTATTCCGCAGACGGAGCCCCGCGCATGAGCTTGCTGACCCGCCTTGCCGAAAGAAGCTGGGAGCCGACGACCGACCGGGACCTGCCGCCGGACCGTCCATCGGCAGGGGCGGTGGGCCTTTCCGCCTATGTCGCGGTCGCCTGCGTCATGTTCTCTCTGCTCGTGGCGGCCTATGTCATGCGCATGGGGCTGCACAGCGCGATGGGCCATAGCGGCACTGACTGGGAACCGATGCCCGACCCACCGCTATTGTGGATCAACAGCGCGGTTCTGGTGGGGGCCAGCATCGCCTGGGAAGTTGCGCGGCGTGCGACCACGCATGGCCGGGCCGTTCGGGCGTCAATCGCAGGGGCGGCACTGGGTCTCTGCTTTCTCATCGGCCAGTGGATGCTGTGGCGCCATTATCAGGCCGCGGGCTATTTTCTGGCGGCCAATCCGGCCAATGCCTTCTTCTACCTGCTGACTGGCTTGCACGGGCTGCACATCATTGGCGGGCTGGTTGCGGCGGGATGGGCGCTGATTGGACGCAATATCCGCCATGTCCGCTTGTGCGCGCTCTACTGGCATTTCCTTCTGGTCATGTGGATATTGCTGGCCGGATTGCTTGTATCGACCTGAAACCCCTGTGGGAAAGGGATTGTATGGCCATGTCTCTGACGATGCCGGACAAGGAAGACCGCGAAATCATCACGCCCGCCTTGCGTGAGATCGCGGCTGACTGGTCAGCCGACAGGGAAGTCTTTCGCCATACCCATTGGGGCAAGGCGATGATGTGGATATTCCTGCTGTCCGATACCTTCATCTTTTCCTGCTTCCTGACCGGGTACATGACGATGCGGATGTCGGCCAGCATGCCCTGGCCCAACACGGCGGAGGTTTTCGCCCTGACGATCGGCGGTCAGAACATACCATTGGTCCTGATCGCAATCATGACCTTCGTGCTGATCAGCTCCAGCGGGACCATGGCGATGGCGGTGAATTTCGGATATCGGCGCGACCGGCGGAAAACTGCCATTCTGATGCTGGTCACAGCCTTGTTCGGCGCGGCCTTCGTCGGCATGCAGGCATTTGAATGGACCAAGCTGATACATGAAGGCGTGCGCCCGTGGAGCAATCCCATGGGCGCGCCGCAGTTCGGCGCCAGCTTTTTCATGATTACGGGTTTCCACGGCTTGCACGTCAGTTGCGGCGTCATCCTGCTATTGATCGTCGCGTCAAAGGTGGCGCGGGGCCATTATGACCGGACCGGCGACTATAGCGCGGTCGAAATCGCCGGGCTCTATTGGCATTTCGTCGATCTGGTCTGGGTTTTCATCTTCGCCTTCTTCTACCTGTGGTGACCGCCATGAAGCACGACATCCCCGCCGCGCAGTCCGAAACCATCCATGACGGGGGGCACCACCCGATCAGCCTGTACCTCAAGGTCTGGGGCTATCTGTTCGTGCTGAGCGCCATGTCCTACATGGTCGATTACATGCAGGTGCAGGGGATCATCCGCTGGACGCTGATCATATTGTTCATGTTGCTAAAGGCCGGTCTCATCCTGTCGATCTTCATGCATCTGGCGTGGGAAAGGTTGTCGCTGATCTACGCCATCCTCGTGCCGCCGCTACTGCTGCTGGTGCTGGTGCGGATCATGACGATCGAAGCGGACTATGCCTGGTGGACCCGCGCTATCTTCATGGGTGGAGGGGGTTGAGCCATGATCCGTATGCGCTGGCTGTTGACTGGAATGTGCGTCGCGGGGGCGGCGGCTTCGCTGTGGAGCCTGAACTGGTTCGCGGGGCAGCTATATTCCACCGCAGAGGCAGGCGATCTTGCCTATGTGCCCGACGATACGCCCGCTCGGATCGACATGGCGCAAGTGCAGCGGGATTGGCCCGCCAGCCTTGGCGGACCGGGGGAGGCCAACCGGGTGATCGCCTTGCGCAATCAGATGCAAGGGAAGGCGCCAATGCCTTCTGCAAGCGGCTCAAAAGGCGCGGTTGAACCGATCATTGACCTTGGCACGCTGCTCGCCACCGCCAATCTGGACACGGGCAAGGCCAAGGTGCAGCTTTGCGTCAGCTGCCATGATCTGGCGCGCGGGGGGCCAAATCGGATCGGCCCCAATCTTTGGGATGTGGTCGGGCGTGGCGTGGCGACCCAGGCCGGTTTCGCCTATTCGCCCGCGATGAAGGGGCATGGCGGAACATGGGGCTATCATGATCTGTTCGAATTTCTCGCGTCCCCCGCGCGCGATGTGCCGGGCACAAAGATGGCCTTTGCGGGGTTGCGCAAGCCGGAGGATCGCGCGGCGCTGATCCGTTATCTCGCGACGTTGGGCGACGGCGCGCCGCCGCTGCCCCAGCCATCGCAAAGCGGGGAGGGCGCTCCTTAGAGCGCCTTCGCCCGCTCGCTCAAGTCTGCGGGATTTGAGTTACCGCACCACCGCACGGGTGTAGAGGTGCCACGTCGCATAACCCAGCAGCGGCAACACCACCGCCAGTCCGACCAGCCCCGGCAACGCTCCCAGAACCAGGAGCGCGACCACGATCAGGCCCCAGGCCGCGACCGTCACCGGGTTGTTCCACGCCACGCGGACGGACGTGCGCATTGCGACGCCCCAATTCACCTTTTTATCCACGATCATCGGGAATGAAACAACGCTGATCGCCAGCGCCACGATGGCGAAACACAGGCCGATCAGGTTGCCGATGATGATCATGCGCCATCCTTCAGCCGTGCCGAATACCGCGTTCAGGAAGGCACCGATCGATGAAACCGCTTCCGACCCCAATTGGCCGACAGTCCATTGATAGGTGAACCAGGCCGCCCCGATCCAGCCGAGGAAGAGCATCGCCGTCACGCTGGTCAGGTCGAACAGGGAAGGGGCGGATGGTCCTCGCACGACGTCCAGAAAATGCCGCCAACGCGAATCCAGCCCCTGTTCCCGTCTGCGCGCCAGTTCATAAAAGCCGCTCGCCAGCGGCGGACTGAAAAGGACCGCCCCTGTCAGCAATGGAAACAGCAGCGGCAATATGGAAACTTGGCTGGCCGCCAATATCGCAAACAACACGACCAGCGGATAGATAAGGCCGAGGAATATCAGGTCGCCACGCTTGGCCTGAAAATCTTCCCATCCCTGCCGCAGAGCGATGCGCAGGTCCTCCAGGCCGATCTTGCGAATTTCAAATTCATCGCGGGGCGAAGTCACGTCGACTGGATGCGTAATTGCCATGGCGGCTCTCCCTTCGAAGTTCGCCAAGGACGCTTGAACTCCATGCCCTCCGTCGGGACTGGTGCGATGCGGGCTTTCGGGCCTCGTCAGGGCATCGTCTCGGCACGAGGAACGCCTCATGGCCAATGGGCGCACGTTACACCTTTCCGCCTGCCGCGGGAAGCAGGATGATAGGGCGCAGCAGCGGGTCAAACCGCGTCACCCACGCCAAGGGCCAGAATTGCGGGGTGAGCAACGCCCACCCCGTAAGTCTGGCCCGTAAGTCTTACAGGCCGTCCAGGCCTTTGCTGACCAGGATATTCACCGCAACGCGGCGATTTTGCGCCTTGCCTTCTGCGGTGTCGTTGCTCGCCAGCGGGTCCGCTTCGGCCATGCCGGTCGGGGTCAGCATGCGATAGGGCTTCCACTTGCAGGCTTGCTGAAGATAATTGACGACGCGACCGGCCCGTTTTTCGCTCAGCTGCTGGTTGAAGTCCTCATCTCCGGTGGAATCCGTATAGCCGACGATCAGCAGCAGGGCATTGCTCATCCCTTCAGCCGTTGCCGCGGTGGCGCAGAGATCATTTTTCGCCTGAGCCGACAGCACAGCCTTGCCGGTGTCGAAATTCACGTTGGTCGTGCTTTTGATATTATATTGGTCGATCTCACCCATGCGACCGCGCAGCGCCGCCGTCGCCGCAGTCTGTTCGTCAAACTGCTGGGCGGTGCCGTTGTGGATCATCGACGCTGTCTTCAGATCCTTATTCTGCAATTTGATCTGGCTGGCGACCAGGCCATCACCCGACTGCAACGTCTTTACGGTTACCGGCAAACCGTTGAGCAGTGAAGTTGCGGCCAGTCTGTCGCGGGCGAGGCCGAACAGGCCCTTGCTGGCACTGATCTTGGTGGCGTCGTTGATGACAATCACGGATTTTGTGCCGTCCTCGGCAGTGACCTGCATCCTGTCCCCGCTGCGCGCGGAAATAATGCCCTTGATTTCCGGGCCTTCGGTCGCTTCGGCCTCAGGCATATAAGCTGTCGCCGATACATCGGCACCCGGTGCGTCCTGCGTCTGCGCAGACAGGCTGGTTGACGATGCGCCAGACATAAGGGCCAGCAGTAAAAGATATTTGGGATTTTTAAAGATGATGTTCATCACGCTACTCCTTTAAAATACGATCAGTCGGGCCTGCGTTACCGCAGCTTTTCGTCCGACTGCCGTTCGCCTGATGACGCACCTGGCTGTCAGAACCCCCTCCAATAAACTTCATAAGTCGGGCCGCATTGGCGCCGCGAAAAAAGCGCCAGGAAAGGTCTGCTGTTCAGAGTCACCTTTCTGACACATGAACAGGTCGGTAACCATGGTGTTTGTGCAGGCAATTGGAGCGCTTCGTGCGACGAATGGACACAGACCGTCCGGGAAAAATGAAGGCTTCTATTTGGGGATCGCCTGACAGGCTCTGTCGGGACTGGCCTGCTGATCGCCAATCGTCGTGACAGGTCAGAAAGGACTTGGGCGACCGGAAACGCGACCCAATATCATTATTGTTGTGAAACAATCACTTGGCTCAACCCTCACATGTGGGGCCGAATGGCCGGTTAGCCATTTTATGTGCACGGGGTCCTTCCGACTCGGCCCAGGTCGGCGGCTGGAACAAAAATGATCCGACCGCAGGGGTTCCATCGCACGCCCGGTCGCATTATTTGAAAACCTCGAACACGTAATTAGCGGGTCGTGACCCTAGGTGTTTAGTCCCATCCTTTGATGGTGCATTATTCAACCAGGAATGGAAGGATGCGCTATGGGGCAGATTTTACACGGGAGCGCCCGCACGACTGAGGCAGTCCGTCGAGCGATACAGCATAGTCAAGA